>NZ_JBEYYO010000004.1:0-284347 GCF_040645615.1 Glycomyces sp. NPDC046736
TACCAACCAAACCACTCGACGACCTAGCGCCTCATCGCCTGGCCGGCCCACACGCTGACCATCCAAACACCCTGTTGAGTTCTCAAACAACACGCCACCACAAAGAAACCACCCACACAAGGATTTATTCTCCGCCGAAGCAACCTCGCAACTCTAACAGTCTCAGACCGCTTTGCAAACTTCAGGTCGATTAACCTGTGTCACACACGATCGAGCCTCTAGTGAGTCTCAGAGATACCCGCGATTCAGCTTCCGGACCGCGCCAAAACTTCTGTGAGTCTGTCGCTGGTCTCCGGCGGCTTCCGGACCGGCCTTCTCGGCTGTTCCGTTCCCCCGCGGGCAAAGACAACATTACACGGCTTCTGAGGGCACGGAACAGGGGGGTCCCCTTTCCGAGCGAAGCCGCGTTGAGCTGCGGCGATATCGCTGCGACGCAATCCGATCCGCGAACCGGGGCGCTTGCGAGGTCCTGGTTCGAACCTACGGGAGGGGTACGACATCCACGGGGCACCGAGATGAACGCTCGGCACCTAAGGAGGAAGGAGGGAAGGGCGGATGCGGGGCGGGGGCTCCGCGCGGGGGCGGTCTCGGTGGGTACGGAAAAGGGCCGGCCCCGTCTTTCGACGGGGCCGGCCCTTTCATGCTTTCGAGCGTCAACGCCCGGTGGTTACGCCGCCTCGGTCTGGGCCGGGACGATGTTCACCAGTTTGCGGTTGCGCTTGGTGGAGAACAGGACCACGCCTTCGGCGAGGGCGAAGAGGGTGTCGTCGCCGCCGCGGCCGACGAGCTCGCCCGGGTGGTACTTGGTGCCGCGCTGACGGATGAGGATCTCGCCCGCGCTGACGTGCTGACCGCCGAAGCGCTTGACACCAAGTCGCTTGGAGTTGGAGTCACGCCCGTTGCGGGAGCTGGATGCGCCCTTTTTGTGTGCCATTCTTCAACCCCTTACTTGGTGATGCCGGTGACCTTGACGAGGGTCAACGGCTGGCGGTGACCCTGTCGCTTGTGGTAGCCGGTCTTGTTCTTGTACTTGTGGATCTTGATCTTCGGGCCCTTGGTGTGCTCGAGAAGTTCACCGCTCACCGTGACGCCAGAGGCGTCGGTGACCACAGTGCCTTCGTCGACGAGCAACACCGCAGGCAGCGTAAGCGTGTCGCCAGGGGCGCCCTGAAGCTTCTCGACTTCGAGGACGTCTCCCTCGGCGACCTTGTACTGCTTTCCGCCAGTCTTGACGATTGCGTACATGTCGACGCGGTCTCCTTGGGTCCTCCCCGGTGCGGGGAAATGAGTTCCCCGCAGGGGAACGGTGTCTGTCAAATTTCGCGGTGTCACGCACCGTGCCAACTCCGGCGTCGCGAACGTCGCCTGGGCTGGCCCGCCGATCGAGCTCCGCGTTCGTCCCCGCGTGCGCGGGGAGCAAAAGCTGAGGGCTCTATAGGCCGCTCACTAGGGTACGTCATGTACCCGCAGGTTTCCGAATCGGGCCGGGCCCGAGGCCACGAACGTCACAGTCCGCGGCCTCGGGAGGCCTACTCGGCTGCCGGGGCGTCCGCTCGCGCGTCGGCTCCGGGTTCCGCCTCGTCAGAGGACGCGGCGGGAGTCTGGTTCTCGGCCTGGACCTCGGCGGCGTCGGCGGGGACGGCGTCCTCGGTCGCGGCCGCTTCGTTCACCGGCTCGGCCTCGACGACCGGACGGTCGGACTCGACCGGCTTGGTGCCCGCGATCGGCTCGGCGGTCTCGTCGACGATGTCGACGCCGTCTTCGTCGTGCTCGTGGCGGGAGGCGGCGATCTTGGCCGTCTCGGCCGCGGCCGACTTCGGGGACTCGGACTTGTCCTGCTGCTTCTTCTGCTGCTGGCCGGACTTGCCCTTGTCCTTCTTCTTCTTGCCGCCGCCCTGGTTCTGCTGCTGGTTCTGGCCTTGGCCCGCGTTGCCGCCGCCTCCGCCGTTGCCCTTCTTGCGGGTGTTCCCCAGGATCTCGTCGGTGTGGACGATGACCCCGCGGCCCTTGCAGTGGTCACACGGCTCGGAGAACGCCTCGATGAGGCCCTGGCCGACCCGCTTGCGGGTCATCTGCACCAGGCCCAGCGAGGTGACCTCGGTGACCTGGTGCTTGGTGCGGTCCCGGCCGAGGCACTCGGTCAGGCGCCGCAGCACCAGGTCGCGGTTCGACTCCAGGACCATGTCGATGAAGTCGATGACGATGATGCCGCCGATGTCGCGCAGGCGCAGCTGGCGCACGATCTCCTCGGCCGCCTCCAGGTTGTTCCTGGTGACGGTCTCTTCGAGGTTCCCGCCCTCGCCGGTGAAGCGACCGGTGTTGACGTCGATCACGGTCATCGCCTCGGTGCGGTCGATGACCAGCGACCCGCCCGAAGGCAGGTAGACCTTGCGGTCGAGGGCCTTGAGCAGCTGCTCGTCGACGCGCATCTCGGCGAACACGTCCTTCGTGCCGGTGTGGCGCTTGAGCCGCGGCAAGAGCTCGGGCGAGACCGACTCCAGGTACTTGTGGATCTCGTCGTACGCCTCGTCGCCTTCGACCAGGAGCTCCTTGAAGTCCTCGTTGAA
Source organism: Glycomyces sp. NPDC046736 (assembly GCF_040645615.1). Classification (NCBI taxonomy): domain Bacteria; kingdom Bacillati; phylum Actinomycetota; class Actinomycetes; order Glycomycetales; family Glycomycetaceae; genus Glycomyces; species Glycomyces sp. NPDC046736. Next base: position 2,568 of record NZ_JBEYYO010000004.1, read on the forward strand.
GACGTCGCGGACCACGCGGATCAGCACGTCGGGCTCGGAGTGCAGCACCGCGGGGGCGCTGCTCTTCTTGGACTTGGCCTGGATCTCCTCCCACTCGATCTGGAGTCGGGAGATGTCGCGGGCCAGCTCCTCGGGCCCGGCGCCCTCGGCGGCGGTGCGCACGATGACGCCCGCGCTCTCGGGCACGAGCTTCTTGAGCGCCGCGCGCAGGCGGGTGCGCTCGCGGTCGGGGAGCTTGCGGGAGATCCCCGAGGCGTTGCCGCCGGGGACGTAGACCAGGTGGCGGCCCGAGAGGGCGACGTGGCTGGTCAGGCGGGCGCCCTTGTGGCCGACCGGGTCCTTGGTGACCTGGACGAGCACGGGGTCGCCGGGCTTGAGGGCCTGTTCGATGGAGCGGGCCTTCCCGGCCAGGCCGGTCGCGTCCCAGTTCACCTCACCTGCGTACAGCACGGCGTTGCGGCCGCGGCCGATGTCGACGAACGCGGCCTCCATGCTGGGGAGCACGTTCTGGACCTTGCCGAGGTAGACGTTCCCGACCAGGCCCTGCGCGCCCGACTTGGACACGTAGTGCTCGGCGAGGATGCCGTCCTCGAGGACGGCGGCCTGGGCGCGGCCGCTGCGGACGCGCACCACCATCTGGCGCTCGACCGCTTCGCGGCGGGCGAGGAACTCGGCCTCGCTCACGACCTGGACGCGGCCGCGGCCGGACTTGCGGCCGTCGCGGCGGCGCTGCCGCTTCGCTTCGAGGCGGGTCGACCCGGAGACGCCGCGCACTTCCTCGTTGGAGGAGGTGCGGCGCTGCGGGGTGCGGACCTTGACCACGACTTCGGCGTCGTCCTCGGAGTCGTCCGAGCGCGAGGAGCGGTCGGAGTCTTCAGAGCCGGCGCGGCGGCGACGGCGACGGCGGCGACGGGTCACCTCGGGTCCGTCGGACCCGGATTCCTCGTCGTCCTCGTCCTCCGCGTCGTCCTCGTCGGAGTCGCCTTCGTCGTCGGCGGCGCCGTCGACGCCCTTGCCGCGGCCTCGGCCCCGGCGTCCGCGACGGCCCCGGCGCCGGCGACCGGCCTCGGAGTCGTCATCGTCGTCGAACTCGTCGTCGAAGTCCTCGGCCTCGGGCGCTTCGGCCTTGGGCTCGGGCTTGTCGGCGGCGCCCTTGTCGGCGTTCCGGTTCTCGGAGCGGTTGCGCGTGCGCTTGCGCGACGGCTGCTGCTCCTGCTGGGGCTGGGCCTTCTTGGCCTGCGTCTTCTTGGCAGCGCGCTTGGGCTCGGGCTCGTCGTCGTGGTCGCGACGGGAATCGGCCTTGGGCTCGGCGGCCTTGGGCTGCGCCTTCGGGGGCGGGGCGAACATCGGCGCGGCGGTCGCCGGGGCGGCGGAGCGGGGACGCTCCGTGCGCTGGGACTCGTCGGGCTTGGGTTTCTGGGGAGCCATGAAGGTGACTGCGATGGGCGGCACCTGTTCGCGCGGCTCGTTATCGCGCATACGAAATAATCTCCATTCCAGCCGCCGCCCGGGCGCGTGATGCTTTTGCATCCGCTGCCGCACGGGCGCGGCATCAGCAGTGCGGTCCTCCCGATGTGGCGAGACCGGTGTCCGGCTCGCTTCGCCTAGGAGGCTCGCGAGCCTGGTTCCGGCGCTGTAAAGATCCATGCCGTTCGGGCCGCACTGAAAGCCTCAACTCGCGCTGGGGAAACACCTCTGCCCCAGCCGAGTCGTCAAGTCCGTCGCCGTCGTGAGGGGCGCGGACAGGACATCTCCGGGTCGCACCATACGTAGCTGTGTGCGGTACGACAAGGTCGAGTATCGCACACTCTGCGTCATTCACCGAACAGGTCGTCAAGCTGGTGCCCTCCCTCTCAGTGGGGGCGCGCCTGCGCAGGCCTGAGAACCGGTGGACGGCGCGGGGCACGATCGGGTGAGAAAAGCGCGACGTCTCGTGTTTGGCACGGTCGGAGCGTGGCTCGTGTCCCATGTACTCGATAGGCTGTGGGTCGGCGCGAGCAGCCCCATAGACAAGGAAGAGGACCATCGCACTCCAGGTGATCGACTCCGACGAGACCCAGGAACCCCGGGCCGACGGCAAGCCGTCGACCTACCAGGGGAGGCACCGCGGTGCCGACCGGCTGCGGCAGCTCGCCAGCGCCGGGTGGGCGCTGGGTGTGGTGATCGTCCTGCTCGCGGGCGGCGGCGCGGTGCTGTTCTGGCTCACGGGCGGGGACGACGAGGAGCCGCCGGTGGAGGCGGGGAAGATCGGCGACCTGTGCGAGCTGGTGGTCGATCCCGAGCTGCTGGGTCCTTGGGCCGACACCGAGCAGGCGCGCACGCCCGCGGAGCGCTCTGAGGAGAAGGTGCGCACGTTCGACTGCACGTATTCGGCGGAGTACACGGGCGCTGACGCGTACCGGTTGGTGACGGTGTTCGCTTCGACGCAGGTGTTCGAGACCGAGGGCAAGGCGCGGGCGGCGTTCGCCGGGGTGCTGGACTTCGAGGCGTCGGAGGGCCACGCGACCTCGCCGGTGGGCGGGGTCGGTGATCAGGCGGTGTCGGCGGTGCTGGCCGAGGGCGAGGAGACCGAGGTGCGGGTGCATTCGCAGGACTCGAACGCCACGGTGAGCTTGAACCTGTTCTTCACGGGGGTGGCTCCGGAGGGGGCCGAGGTGGGGCGGTTGGCGGAGGAGCTGACGGCGGGTCTGGTCGACGCGCTCCCCCGGGCTTCGAATTAGGCGGAGCCCCTTTAAGCTGACCGTGTCGCTCTCGGCGTCAAGTCGACACGCCGGGAATCATTCGCGGAGGATCATTGTGAGCGCCAATTCACCGTTCGGCCCGGGTTATGACGAGCAGCCCGAAGACGGGGCGCGTACTGGTCAGTGGCGGCCGCGGGCCGGCGGGCCGCAGGGCGATCCTCAGGGTCGGCGTCCGGGTCCGCAGGGTGAGCCGCAGCGCGGTCAAGGCCGCGGGTACGGCCAGCCGCAGGGCGGTCAGCGTCCGATGCCGCAGGCGGGGCGGCCTTCGCCTCAGGCCGGTGGAGCGCCTCGGGCCGGTGGGCCTTCGGCGGGCGGGCCTTCGGCGGGCAGGCCGCAGCCGGGTCCGTATCAGTCTCCGCAGCATCAGTCGCCGCAGCCTGGCGGGTATGAGTCGCGTCAGCCGTCGGGTCCTGTGACGGGTTCGACGCCGCGCACCGACCCCGGGCGCGGCAGGGAGTACCGGCCGAGTCCGGACTCGGAGGGCACGCGTGAGCACCAGGTGGAGCCGTTCGAGGAGGCCGCGTTCGCCGACGACGGCGGGCAGAGCGAGTGGGGCGGCGGTTCGGATTCGACCGCGAGCGGGCGGCTGGGGTACATGCCCAAGGAGCGGCGCCGCTCGGATTTCCAGAAGGTGCGCAGCCGGGCCCGCAAGTCGAGCCCGTGGCCGAAGATCCTGATCGGGGTCGTGGTGCTGGCGCTGGTCGGCGGGGGCGTGTGGTGGTTGATGAACCGCCCGGCGTCGGAGGGCCCTGGGGACGAGGCCGGTTCGGGTCTGACGTATTCGGGCAGCGAGGAGCCGTGTTCGCTGGTGGACGCGGGCCCGTTGGAGTCGTATGTGGACGGCACCGAGCCGGAGGCCGTCGCCGCCGGTGAGCAGAAGAACAGCGGGTGGGTGCAGTCGTGCGCTCTGACGTACGGCTCGCCGGAGCAGGCCTTGGCGCTGCTCGAGGTGGAGACGACGGTCTACGAGACCGATGCGCGGGCGAGTGTCAGCTACGAGTTGAGCACGCGCGAGATCGGCGAGATGGTGTCGCCGTGGACGCTGGTCGAGCCCGCCCCCGAGGTCGGCGACGAGGCCGCGGCCGTGGTGCGGATTCCCGAGGAGGGCGGCACCTCGAACTATCAGCTGCACTTGCAGGACGACAACGTCTACCTGGTGGTGCGCCTGTCGCTGGCCGACGGCGCGGGCCTGGACCAGCAGGGCTTGACGGATCTGACTTCTGAACTGGCGCAGTCGTACTTGGACAACCTGCGCGGTTGACGGCGTTAAGAAAGGGGGCGGGCCTCGGGCCCGCCCCCTTTCGCGTCGTCGCTCAGTAGGTTCGCATCGGCGCGCCGAACATCTGCGCTTCGATGGAGGTCGGGGCGCACCAGAGGTAACGCTCCTTCTGGCCCTTGCGGAGCATGGCGATCATGTCGTCGTGCAGCATCTGGAGCCATTGCAGCACTTCTTGGTTGACGCGGATCGCCGAGCGCGCGATGGCGGCCTCTTCGGCGGTGAGCCGCTGGAGGACGGTCATGTGCGCTTCGCCGGTGAGTTCGTCGGCGTAGTTGGTCAGGCGCGGCAGGACCGTGAGCTGGGTGCGCCAGGGGCCGAGGACCGGCTTGGTCTGGGAGCCCTGCTCGCCCACGTCGTAGACGTAGAGCGCCGGGGAGTGCTGGCTGGCCTCGACGGTGACGGGCTGGTCGCCGTGGAGGACCGCGAGGCGGTCGTTGCGGCCGGTGGCCGACTCGCCGAGCCCGTTCCACTCCTGGGGGCGGGTGGTGCACACCGCGACGCGGGTGCCGATCGCCAAGGCGCGGAAGACCAGCAGGCGGGCGAGGTACACGCCGCCGATGAGGTTGATGCGGGTCTCCTCGGGCCGGAAGAACGGCGCGACGACGGGGATCTGCTCGGCGTCGCGGCCGATGACCAGGCCCGAAGGCGGGCTGGCGGAGGTCATGAGCTCCAGGGCCCGCGGGGTGGGGATCTGCGGCGCGGACTTGATCGCTTCGATCGCTTTGCCGGCGTCCCTTGCGGTCTCGACGGCGCGGTCGGTGACCGGGAGGCCGTAGACGGTGCCTTCGGTGGGTCCGGCCGAGACCTGGGAGACGCCGAAGAGGCCCGCCGAGGTCGGCATGGAGCTGACGGGGCCGCCGGTGACCGGGTTCGCGCCCGCGCCGGAGTAGGGCATCCCTGAGTACGGCTGGGCCGAGGCGGGCTGCGCGGAGTAGGGCTGGCCCGAGACCGGGCTCGGGCTGCCCGAGACCGGGTGGCCCGAAACGGGTTGGGCAGACACGGGCGCGGCCGACACCGGGGCCGCGGAGGGCTGCACGGGCGGTTGGCTCGGCTGCACCGCGGGCTGCTGGCCGGTCGGCGGACCGGCCGGGTACTGCTGTGCCGGAGGCTGACTCGGCTGCACGGGAGGCTGCGCCGGGCGCTGCTGCTGCGAGGGCGGCTGGGCCCGCGGCGCGGGGGGCTGCGGCGGCTGCACGGCCGGACGCTGCGGCGGTTGCGGCTGCTGGTACTGCGGACCGGCCGGGGGCTGCGCGGGGCGCATCTCCGGCGGACGCGGGGTCTGCTGCTGCGGCGACTGCTGCGGAGCGGGCGGCTGGGGAGGCTGCTGGGGGGACTGCTGCGGCTTCGGGACCCCGGCGCGGGCGCCGTAGACCGCGGGCCTGGCGGGCTGTCCGCCGGGCGGAGTGGGCGGTTGCGCTCCCGTCCGGTTCGGCTGCGCGGCACCGTAGACGGCGCCCTGCTGACCGGTCTGGCCCGGGCGCTGCGGCGAACCGCCGCCCGCCGAGGGCGTGCCGCGATTGACCTTGAGGGTGCCGCCGTTCTCGTCGTCGACCGGAGCCTGCGGGGCCGAGCCCTGCTTCTCCTCCTCGTCCTCGGAGTGCCGACCGCCGCCGTAGCCGCCGCCCTGGTACGTGCCGCCCTGGTAGTTGCCGCCGCCGTAGACGTTGCCGTTCCGGTCGCTCATCGGGGTCCTCCTCCGGTCGGGGCGGATGCGTAGGCGGCGGGGCCGTGCTCGCCGTCGAGGCGTTGCAGGCGCACGCCGAGCTGGTCGGCCACGTTCAGCAGCTGGTTCTGGGCCGACTCCCACGAGGCCTGGTCGAGTGCGAGGCGCACGATCCCGTCCACGGCGAGCTGGCGCCCGGTGACGCGGCCGTCGGGGTTGACCTTGCCGTTCGCGCCCGCGGTGACCACGGTCGAGACGGTCACGAACGCGGCGGGCACACCCGCCAGAGCGTCCACGGTCCGGTGCAGGGCCACCGCGTCGGTGGGCCACTTGGTGATCCGGTAGGCCACGTGCCGCAGCCCGTCGGCGTACCAGTGCGTCCAGTCCTCGGCGGTGCGCTCGCCCGGGACCGGCGCGAACGCCACGCCGAGCGACTGCTGCACCGCTTCGCGCACGCCCTCGGCGTCGAGGATCCGGTTGGGCACGCCCACGTTGCCGAGGAGTTTGCTGACGCGCTGCGAGGTGGAGGCCAGCGCCTTGTACACGCCGTCGACCTCGCCGCCGCGTTCGACGGTGGCCTCGCGGGCGTCCCTCGCGCCGAGGCGTACGGCGAGCCAGGCCTTGTGGTGGACCACGGCGGGGTAGTCGCCGAGGAGTTCGCGGTAGGAGCGCGAGGCGGGGCTGTTGTCGTAGGCGCTCAAGCCGACCGGGGTGGTGTGGCCGACGAGCTGGACGGCGGTGACGGGCACTGAGGTCTCGTCGAAGAGCCGTTCGAGGCGCTCCAGCGGGACGGCCTTGGTGCCCTCGTCGGTGCTGCCGATCTCCAGCACGGCGAACCAGCCGCCGTTGTCGTGGCCGATGCCGACGTTCTCGTCGCGGTCCTCGATGCCGGTGATGCCCAGGTCGGGGGCGATCCGGTGCAGGACCTCGGTGAGCTGTTCGGGGTCGAGGGCGCGGATGCGCCGTCTCATGCGCGACTTGAGCGGCCAGGTCTGGTACCACCAGTAGTCGCCCTTGCGCCAGAAGGTGAGGACCAGGACGACGAGCGCGAGGCCGCCGCCGATGGCGAGCGGGATCATGCCCAGTGCCAGGCATGCCAGCGCGGTCGCCAGCGAGAGCTCGACTGAGATCAGCTGCGCGACGGTGAGCGGGCCGAGCCTGCCCGAGGAGCGGGTCGTGAACACGACCGACTCGCCCTGGGTCGGGCCGCCTTGCTGGGCCTGCACGGACGCGGTGCCGCGAGCTTGCTGCTGCCCCTGAAGCATCGTCATTGGCGACGTCTCCATCATGAAGGTGAGTGGTCGTACCTATCGTAAGCGGACGAGTCCACCTCTTGGTCCCCCGCCCTTGCGGTGTCGTGCCCGCTCGCGGGCGGGCCTGCCCGTTGGCGGTGCGGCGTTAGACTGGTCGGGTGCGATTCCTCCCGCGTGTACCCCTCTATTCCGCCGTCGTGGCGACCGCGATGGCCGGAACGGTCCTGTTCGCGTCCGCTCCTGCCCAGGCGCAGGACTGGAACACTCCTTATGCGCCGGAGGAGGATCAGCTCGCCTGCTCGCCACCGGCGAATGAGGGCGATACCCTGAGCGGGAGCTCCTGGGCCAGGGACTTCATCGCGATCGACGAGGCCCACCAGTACAACCAGGGCACTTACAGCAACGGCGACCCGGTGGTGATCGCGGTGATCGACACCGGTGTCGAGGCCACCCGGACCGACGTGTTCAACGATCGGATCCTCGACGGATTCGACCCGTGGACCCCCAGCTCTAAGGGCAAGTGCGACGCGTTCATGCACGGCACCGCGGTCGCGGCGCTGGCGGCGGGCGGCGCGGACGGGACGCAGTTCATCGGGGTCGCGCCGAAGGCGAACATTCTGCCGCTGAAGGCGTACGTGGACGACAGCTCCGGCGGCGACGCGGAGAAGGCCAGCGTGGTCGGATCGCTGGTCGACGATGCGGTGGCGCACGGCGCCGACGTCATCAATATCTCGATCGCCCTGCCGGACCACCCGAACCTCAAACGGGCCGTTGACGACGCGATCGCCGCGGGCGTGGTGATCGTGGCCGCTACGGGCAACGACGGCGTGAACATGGACGACCCGAACGTCGAAGCCGACAAGCGGACCTTCTACCCGGCGAACTACCCGAATGTGATCGCGGTCGGCGGGAACACCCAGGACGGGCTCTGGTACGGCAAGACCAATTACGGGGAGAACCTCGACCTGCTCGCGCCCGGCGTGAACGTGGTGGTCCCGTACGCGGGCGGCGGCTGGTTCGCCGACCAGGGCACCAGTTACGCGGCGCCGTTCGTGGCGGGTGCGGCGGCGCTGCTCAAGGGCCACTTCGGGAAGGACACCTCGCCCGAGTGGATCGAGCAGCGGTTGCGCGACACGGCGATCCAGCCGACGAACGACTTCAACATCTGGCAGGGCTACGGCGTGCTGAACGTGGGCAACGCGTTGACCGCTTCGACCGAGGTCACTGACGAGGGCCCCTCGGACGACGAGACGGCTGGGCCGATGGAGAACCCGTCCACGATCGCGGCGATGGACATCGAGTACGACCCGCTGGCCACCGAGAAGACGATCGCGTGGGCGAGCGTGGGCGGTTCGATCGTGCTGATCACGCTGGTTCTGGTGCTGCGGAAGATCATTCCGATGGGCCGCACGCGCGGTTGGCGGCCCGGGAGCCGCAGGCGCGAGCAGGCGCTGGCGACGGTCGAGAGCGACTGAGCGACTGAAGCTTCGAGGGGCGGGGCCGTTCGGCCCCGCCCTTTCGTGTTCCCCTGTTCAGGTTGCGGCCGCGCGGATGTGACGATCGCGGACGACGCGCGGTGCCGCACGGGCCGCACCTCGCACCGGGCAACGGAAAACCCGGGCGGTCCGTGGACCTGCCCGGGTTTCCTTTCGCTTACGTGCAGCGACGAAGATGCTAGGAGAAACGCGCCCTGTTGGCGGCTTCGGTCTCCATGTAGCGGTTCTTCGCGTTGTCCACGGCGCGGCCGACGGCCTGGAGGATCTCGTCGATCTTCGCGAAGGCAGCGTCCCACTGAGCCTTGGACTCTTCGTAGGAGGCCTTGTCGGCACCCTCCCAGTCGAGGGCTTCGAGCTGGCTACGAAGGTCAGTGAGCGTACCGTTCATCTCACCGGACTGCGATGCGATCTCAGCAGTAGCACCTTCGAGCTGCTCGTAGCTCATTGCAATGCGTCCACCGGACATGTTTCACCTCTTTCCTTGATCGGGGGTTGGGGGGTTTAGAGTTCGCCTTCGAAGGACGAGAACTCGGAGCCGGACTCGGCATCCATCTCAGCCTGGGCGGCGGCCGACGAGTCGAGCGCGTCGGCGATGTCCTGGAGGGCGTCGAGGAGCTTGGCCGCCTCGGTGTCCCACTGGAGCATCACGTTCGCGAACGCGGTCGCGCCCGAACCGGTCCAAGCGCCCGCGAGCTCGTCACACAGGGCCTTGAGTCGGTCGAGGTTCGCGTCGACCGAGAGCTTGGCGTTGACCGTCTGAGTCGCTGCTGTAGCGACTGTCTCTGTGTCCATTGCGACACCGGCCATGTTTCACCTCCAAGTAGTAGACCTGGGGCTGAGGCGCTAGGGACCTAGGCCGTCAGGGGTATCCCAGTGAGTATTTGTTCCGATTCCGCAGTCACCATAACCCGTCCGTGCAAACTCACCGGGTTGGCGGTGCGTCTTTGAGTTTACAAGGCGTCACAAGCTTCGTGTATCCCCACTTTGTGCCACTCCCGCGGCAGGGCGTTCACCGAGCGTGCGAACCGTGCTGGGGGGCCGAGGTTCGTTGCGCCCCAGTCTCCCCCGATCGTGCCAGGGGTGGGCGGGCTCGGGGGTTCATCTTGTGGTAAGTCGGTATGCTTGGGGATGGACCTGACGAGCGGCCCTGCCTGTCGCGCGATGTCGAACGTCCTTGATCAATACCCCCGACCTGACCAGATCATTCGACTGAGGTGATGACATTGCTTCCCAGTGACATGGCGAGCGCCAGCTACAACAAGTCGACCGAGCTCTACACGGTCACGAACGCCGCCGGCCAGACGTTCCAGATGACCGAGGAGTCCTTCGACGAGTTCATCACGAAGATGGACACCACGATCCAGGATCTCGGTCTCTTCAGGGACCGGCTCCTTCAGGGCACGGTCGTGACGCTGCGCGAGGGCTGGAATCAGGACTACCTGAACTCGAGTGCGATCCAGGAGATCGATGCGCTCAGCCTTCAGCTCGGCACCTTCGACGACGCACTGGAGCTCCAGGAGGCCTACCGGACGGTGTACTACCCGTCCCGAGCCGAGCAGCTCGACCGCGTCTACCACGGGCTCGACACGGGCCGGGTCATCAGCCAGGACATCAAGGAAAGCTATCTGACCAGCGAAGGCGACGTGACCGCTGACGTCACGAACATCCAGAGCGAGTTCGACAGCCGTGGCGGCCCTTCGATGGGCGATGTCGAGGACATCCGAACCGAGAACCAGGGCGGGAACGACGGCGAGCCCGGCACTGAAGGTGAAGAAGAAGAGCCTCGCACGCTTTGATCTCGCGAGCTCATTGATGACTTGACACCCTAGGAAGGAGCTGAAGATGGCCGCGAAAGGCAAAGGCCGGGCCTACTACCAGAACAACTACACCCACGAGCAGCTGTGGGACATGCTGCACGCCGGCGACGACTACAAGGTCGAACGCGCCGGATCCATCTGGACCTCGGCTTCCAGCGGCATGAAGGCCGCGCGCGAAGAGCTCGACGTCCACGTGACCGGCCTTCGCACGCAGTGGAAGGGCGCTGCCTCCGACGAGTTCGACGGCCGCATGAACATCATCAAGCAGTACAGCGTCGAGGCTGAGAACGGCATGAAGTCGGTCGGTGAGATTACGATCCCCGGCCTCGCCAATGCGCTCAAGACCGCTCAGACCAACTCAGAGTCTTTGAACCCGGCCTACATCGACGAGTACGAGGACTGGGTCGAGAGCAAGAAGCAGGTCGACGCTTCCAGCCCTGAGGCGCAGACCAACAAGACGCAGTGGCAGCAGGAGTACCGCAACGAGCTCGACAAGAGCCACGGCGAACTGGCTCAGATCGTTGCGGACCTCGGCGATGTCTACGCCACTGCCAGAGAGACACGATTTGAGATTCCGCCGGAGCCGCCGCCGAGCGAGATGCCCGGCAACAGCACCTACCAACCCCCCACGGGCGGCGTGTTCGCGACCGACACGCTTCAAGCCCCGGGCATGAGCGACGGTGTGCTTCAGCCCGCGGGCAGCGATGTCAACGGCGACGGGGTCATCGACGAGAACGACACCATCACCATGAACGACGACCTCGACCCGGTCGAGGGCGGGTGGAACTACGACTCCTACGACAACGTGGACGGCGGTGGTCTGGCCAGCGGCGGCCTGCTGCCCACCGGCGGCGGCCCCGGTGGCGGCCTCGGCCCGACCGGAGGCGGCGGTCCCGGCGCGACCACCGGTCTCGGTGCGGGCCTGTTCCCGACCCAGACCGGCGGCGGCGGCGGTTCCTCTACCGCTCGCGGCGCGGGTTCGACGCCGAGCCGCACCGCGGGATCGAGCCCGGCTCGCGCCGGCGCCTCGAACGCCAAGCCGGGCACCTCCGGCTCCAACAGCGGCGGTCGCCCCGGCAGCACCGGGAACCGCGGCGGGCTTTCGCAGGCCAGCCGGAACGCGATCAAGGGCGGCGGCCCCGGCGGCAACGGTCCTCGTCCGCCCGGCAGCGGCAACTCGCGCGGTGGCGGCGGTACTCGCGGTGGCGCTTACAACGACGAGGAAGAAGAGACCTACACCCACGAGACGTGGCTGGTCGACGACGAGGTCGACTGGGGTCGGAACAACGTCCGGCGCGAAGAGCTGGACGACGAGGACTGATCCAGTCTGACCCGGTCTGATCGGGAGACCTACTGCCTGAGCAGTGATCGAGGGGCGAGCGGCCTGGCCGCTCGCCCCTCGATTCGTTCTCGGCCCGAAAGCAAGGGGCCCATGCGTTTCCGCATGGGCCCCTTCAGCTTCGGTTCAGCGCCGGTTCGGGTCGCTCGACGGCCAAGGCGGGCTCTCGCCCGGGACCGGCGGGGGCGTGTAGCCCTGCGGCGGGGGCGGGGGGCTGCTGTAGCCGCCCGGTTGGCCGGGGGGCGGCGGTCCGAAACCTGGGCCTTGGCCGGGGGCATGGCCCGGGGGCGGCCCGTACTGCTGCTGCGGCTGGTTCGGCGGACCTTGTTGATAGCCACCGGGAACCGGCCCGGGGCCCTGGTTGAACGCCTGCTGCTGGTCGGCGGGGGCGACGGCCTTGCGGCTGCGTCCGCGGAGCACCAGCCAGACGGCGATAGCGGCAGCCACGAGCACCACGGCGGCGGCTACCACGATGATGGCCGAGAGGTTCGATTCCTTGTTGCCCGAAGCACCTGCGGTTCCGGGACCTCCCGAAGGCGCGGAGGATTCTTCGCCGGGCTCGGGGACTCCGGCGCCTTCCTCATCGTCCGGAGTCGCGCCGCTGGCACCGGCTTCGCCCATCGGGTAGCCGAGGGGGTTCTCGGTGACCGGTTCGATGCCTTCGGCGTGGACGGCCTGGTCAGCGTTGACGAGTCCGTAGCCGACATCGTTGGCACGCTCGCCGCTGCCGTTCCCGGCGGTTTGCAGCACTCGCTGAATCACATTGCTGGCGTCGAGGTCCGGGTGAGCGGACCAGGCCAGCGCCGCAACGCCGGCCGTGATCCCAGAACCCATCGACGTACCGCCGATCACCGTGCCGTAAAGGTCGGTGGTTCCCAACGCGCTGCCTTGGGGCAGAGGAACAGTCATCTCGTCGGCGGGAGCGGCCAGCTCGACCGACGGGCCTGTAGTGGTGTTCTCGTACCAGATCTCGCCGGTCTGAGTGGTGCCCGTGACGGTCACGACGCCGTCGATCTCACCGGGGTAGCCAATCTCTCCATTGGGATCGTTGCCTGCTGCCGCGACAATAATGGCACCTTTGTCGATCGCGTATTGCAGAACTTCGATGTACTCACCTTGGAGTTCGGCACCAACGATGCCCCAGGGGGCGACCAGCACATCAGCGCCCTCATCAACTGCCACACGGAAGGCGTTCAAGGCTTCAGGACTCTGAGCCCCGCTCAGTGCGTTCGCGCCCGTGGCCATCCGGACCGGCATGATCGTTGCTTCAGGGGCAGTCAGGAGCACTGCGGCTGCAACCGCGGAACCGTGCCCGTCAGTGTCTTCCCAGCCGTCAGTTTCATCGTCGAAGATCGTATGGCCTGGCAGAACGTCCTTGCCCTCAAAAAACGGGTGCTCGCTGATGCCGGTGTCCATCACCGCAACGGTGATCCCTTTGCCCTGCGTCGTTTCCCAAGCGCCTGTGGCCTGAACAACTTCGGGTACCCAAGAGTTGTCCGAGGAGAACTGGTCATCCTGGGCGAAGGCGGCGCTTGGGGCGGTGGCGATGGCTGCGGTTGCGGCGAGGGCGGTGAGGCCTGCGCCGATCGCGGCGCGGCGGCCGAGCTTCGCTGGGGCGGATAGTGGGTTCGGAGGAGTTGGCGTGAGAGGTGTGGCCATAGGGTGGAACCCCTTCCGTATGCCGGTCGTTACAGCGCGGTCCGCTCTGCCCCACAACATACCGGACCCCGAACACCCCCACGCCCCCCACAGCCCGCCCCGACCAGCGACAACGCCCCCAGGCAGCCATCCACTCAGCAAACTGACAGCTTCGCGCACCACGCAACGCTGCGGCGGGTCGTGACGAGGATCCAGCAGCACAGTCCTCCGAACATGATCCACACGCCGCTCACAGAACCGAGGACGGTCGATCCCGTCCAGAACCACATCAACCAGCCGATCACACCTCCGGCGGGCGCAGCCAAAAGAGCCGAACCCGCGGTCATGATTCGAGCGATCGTGTTGCGACGCGAGAGGATCAGACACAGGACGGCTTGAACGATCGCCCAGGCGAGAAGGCCTCGAACTACGTTCAGCATCAAAGGAACGTCGGACTCATTCGCTCCGGACAGGAGCAGCAGGTCAGGATCGACGAGGAATGTCGCCGCGCCGAGCACGATGAGACCGATGCCGGCCCACAGGCCGGTCAAGGCGAGCGCCAGGGGAAATGGAATCTGGGCTCTGAGCCGATCACCCTCGTCTTCGTAGTAGCCGAGCGGCGGGGCGAACCACTCTCGGGTTTCGCGTCTGAACGGCAAGAAGACGGCGTACGCGAGATAGCCCAGAACGAAGTAGATGATGAACCAGTCGACGAGCATGTCCTCCTCATCCACGAACCAGCCGACAGCGAAGGCGAAGAGGCACAGGATGAGAACCGCAAAATTGACCACGAACGAGATCGCCCGCCCGCCGTTGCGGCGCTTGAAGATCAGAACGAACCCGAAGACCGGGGCGGCAGAGACCAGCAACAGGCTCAGGATCAACGCGGGACGGAAGGGCGCGTACGAAACCGGATCGCCGGATAGGTCGGTCGCGCTGACCGACGACCCGAGGAACATGGCGGCCATGCAGGATAGGAAGGCGACCAGGAAGAGCACCGCCAGCATTTGCAGAACCGTGCCCGGAAACCGCTCGCGCCATTCCTCCCTGTACCGATCATGCTCAAACGAAGGTCGAGGCCGCGGAACATGAGAGCTCATGAGATCAACTCCAGGGGATAGAGGTCGACCGGCTCGGTCAGGTTGGCTTTCGCCTGCTCTATGAGTTCAGCGTCAGCGTCAACCACACCCCACTCGCGGACGGAGACACTCAGCTCGATCATCCACTCGCCGCGGCGGATCCTGCCTTCGTAATCTCCTGTGGATTCTCGCGGGATGGCGTACAGGAAGAGGCGAAGCTCAACCTCAGCCTCGTCACCGAGTGGGAGGGTTGCATCGACGCTGCACCAGAAATTCGGAATCGAAGTCCCCAGGTTGGCGTCGACCTCGATGAAAGAGCCCGGCCAGGTCCGCTCGAAGGCCGCCCAACGATCGGGATCGCACAGGTCGAGGGCGACGGTCTGGCTCAACTCCAGGAGGCGAGCCTCATCCCGCTCGCGGATAGCGCTCCAAGCGTTGGCGGAGACCACGCCAACGAGCGGCAGCAGGGCGATGAAGAGCATGACCGCCTTGGCGCGCTGGGGAACTGCCGGAGGTGGGGTCGTGGGGGTGTCGCTGTGGCGCTGGCGAACCATGCGGTGGACCGCGATGAAATCGTCATCGTTTTCGAGCACCTGCCACATCACGGTCAACGGTCGGTTTCCATCGCGCCGCAACACGATGTGGGTCTCTACCGCCTCAAGCTTCCCGGCGCGCCCGGGCGCGCGGCTGGGAGATCTGACCACCCGCAACCCGAACGGCCCGAACTCGGTGACCGAGTTGGTTTCGGGGTCGTACTCGGCGAGCGGATGCCACGTAAAGCCGGCCGACAACACCAGGACCGCCGCCCCAGTGCCGAGAAACACCAATCCCCCCGGCTCATCCCAACTCAACGCCACAACCCCAACGGCAGTGACCAGCAGGCCGACCCCCCAGGCGATCACCAACCACCCAGCCCGCATTCGAACCCGAACCGGCGCAGCCGATTCCCCGTCGACCTCGCTACGGGCCTTCATGACCCACTGATCGATTCGTGAAGCGAGGGCAGATACTCGTCACGGAGCAGCGCCGCGATGTCCTGCTCGCTCGGGGAACATGCCGGGTCCCCAAGCCAGATTTGCACCTCGACCCGATAGAAATCGGCGAGTGCGATCGCGGCGATCGCTTCGTTGGGCGACCTTGAGGAGGTAAAGACTTCGCCTTCACGCCACGGGTCGCCGAGCGAGAAGACGCGCGAATCGTGCATGTCGTCTTCACCTCCGTACTCGCCTCCGAACACGTTGTAACCTTTGGCCGCGAAGGCGTCATCAGGGTTGGGAAACACTTTGACAAGGATGAGGACCTTCTCTTGGAAGCTTTCATCCGCTGCGGCGCAGGCGGTCAGCGGGAAGGTGGCAGTGCAACTCACTCGGTTCAAGAAGTGCTTGTCGTACTCCGAGGGCGAAGACTCGTCCATGCTCAAAGGCTCGGCGTCGATGCCCATGAGCGCCGCCAACTCCGGCACCCGAAACGACTCGCAGGCGTGCTCGAGCCCGAGCACCGCATTGGTCTGAGCGAGGAACGGTCCCGGCTCCTCGACACCCTCCGGGCTCAAATACGCGTACACCTGCGAAAGCACACACATCAAGACAAGCGCCCCCAGCCCAATCGGACCGGCAACAAAAAAGAAGATATAAGTCGAACTCCGCCTCCGCAACGGCTCACTCATGCCCAGCCACTCCAGTTACTGTGCTTGAGATCGGTGCACTGTCGATTTCTCATTCGGTCGCGTCGACCTTTGCGATGAGTTCGGGAAGGTATGTCGCCTCGAACCACTGCAACGTGGCGACTGGATCTTCAGTGCACGCGGGGCCGCTGTCACCGCATTCATTTGCCTCGTCGTATACGGGGTAGGAGACAGTGAAGGTGATCCGATAGAAGTCGTTGGCGATCGAGCCGTCAATCTTGTCGAGGGCGCCCATCTCCCTCTGGACGATCCACAGGTCGCCGTCCTTTGAGCCGGTTTCGTTCGCCGGTATCCCACCGGCGTCGGCATCGCGCCACTCGTCCAACGATGCTCTGGCTTCAGCTGCCGAGTCGTAAGCACGAAGCGCGACTTGGAACGGGAAGCTGTTCCCAGACTCGAATTCGAGTGTTCCGCCGCAAGCGCCTGAGGCGATCGCATCGAATGTGTTCTCGCCGGTGAACTCATCTTCATCGATCGATACCACCGATGCACCGAGGTACTCAGCGATCGCATCCGGATCGGCCTTGTCGCAGAAGTCGGTCCACCCCTGCATCTCGATCGCAGCCGACCCGCCGCTGGAAGTTTTCGGACCAGAGGGGTCGGAACTGGGCGAGTCCGTGCCGCAGCCAGTGGCGATCAGTGCGATAGTGATACCGGTACCGAGCGACGTCAGATGCATTTTCATCAAGATCAATCCTCTCCGAGGCTTTGACCAGGGATCAGATCCAGCGCCCCGGTTGCGGCACTATAGAAGAACGGGTCGAACTGGGCCTCAAGACCTTCCTTGAGCTGCTTTCGCAATGCCACCCGGGCTTCGTTTATCTCACGAGCCGCTTCACGCAGATCCGCAACTAGGTCGTCGGCTTCGTCCTGGTTGAGTGCATGGCTTACGGTGATGTCGATCTCGACGTCCTTCCCGAAATAGTTCATGGCTCCGGCAGCGAAGCCGACCACTGCGACTGTGGTACCCAGTGAAACCGGCAGCGTGATCGCACCGATGACCAACCCCACTGTGCCCAACAATGGGAAGGTGGTCATGTGATCCAGGTAGGTCTTCTGGTAGATCGTGTTGTGTGCGTTTTTCAAGGCCTCATGCAAACCAACATGAAGCGCGGCCTTCGTAGCAGCCTCAGCAGCGGCTGCGGTCTCAAGGGTTCGCGCCATCGCCTCCTGGGTCTGCCCTGCCTGTCGAATAACCGCACCGAACTGTTCATGTGCTTCGTCAGCGTCATCACCCTTCCACACCTCGCTTTCAGGGGCAGAGAGTGTGCGAATAGCCTCGTACCAGGATTCCTCCGCAGTGTCGACCAGGTCAACCATGGCATCCTTGGCCGCGGCCATTCGGGACTGCAACAATGTCATTCTCGCCAGATTGCCATCATCGATATATTCCTTGAACTCGTCATGGATTGAAGTCAGCAATGCACTAACCTGATGTTGAGCTTGTTGGCTGATACCCCACTGCGTCTGGTCACCACAATCTTCGTCGACCGGACACTGGGTGTAGTTTGACCACTTGACTTTGTAGACCTGCTGAACCCAAGGTGGCGAGCTGATCGCGTCGTCTTGGTGCAGGAAACCGTTCCAGCTCGCGTATTGCGCCGCGGAGTACTCGAAGATCCACGACCGGTCGACCGAGGAACCTTTGTTGCCGATGATCTCTTGGTAGTCCTCGGTGATGACGACATCGCCAGCGAGCCCGCTGGCGATCTGGCGGACTTTCGCCGCGTATAGCGGCGAACGGAGCTCTTCGATCAGATCGAAGATCTCTCCCGGTGATGGAGCTTGGCTGGCGTCCATATCTCCCATGCAGTTTCACCTGGGCTTTCAGTTGAGTATGGAAGGACCGGCGTGCGGGTCGGGACTAAGGTCTTCCGCGTATGGGTTGGGCGCTTGGTCGAGGTCGTAGATGTCATCGGTTTCGGGGTTGACTCCCTGCTCCGCGGTCTGTTCAGCGACAGTGCTGTAGCCCTCTGCCAAGTTGTCGTCAACAGCACGATGGAAACTCAGTTCGATCGCGTGCTCGTCCATCTCGCCCTGGTCGGCGATGGCGACCAGGGCTGAACCGTAGCCTCGGACATTGATGCCGGTCTCGTATGCCGCGTTGTAGTACAGCTTGAAGCACTGGGTCCAGAGGTCACCGAAATCTGACATCGCACCAGAATCGTCTTCGAATGCGCTGCCGTAGTGCCCTGCGCTGTCCGCAGTGTCAACTACGTGCTCGTACTCATCGGCAAGCTTGGGACAGACTTCCTCACCGATGCGCCGAATCTCGGCAGCATCGAACTTCCTGTCTGACACGGGCAACCTCGCAAATGGGGGTAGGCATCGACCGAGACTGACACTGATCGTAGCGAGATGGTTTCGCTACTGGTGTCCCCGATTTGTGCCAGTGGGTGGTCGCAACCGGATCGTTATAAATCGACTCAGTTCGATTCATAGGGGGCATGTGTGGTGAAGATTTCAGGTGGGGGTTGGTGACACGCCGTGGTTGAGGGTTGACAGGGGTTGGGTAAGGGGCCCAACATGAACTTCGCGGGCCCGTCTCTGTAGACGGACCCGCGATCACAGTAAATATCCATGCCGCCCGGTGGCTTCAAGTTGGCGCTAGACACCACCGGGCGGCCCTTACACCAAGGGAGTTTCCTCCTGTGGCAGTAACGACCATACCTGCCTTCGGGCTGTCTGGGAACAGGCATTCCGGGGCTACTTTCGGGCGCTGGCCTGCGGATTCGTCGTGCCTTCAGAACGAGTCGAAGCGTCCGTACGACCCGCTCGACCCCGGCCCCTACGGGTCCGCGAGGTGGTACGAGGACAACCGAACCGGCCGCCACCGCCTCGGCGAACTCCCGGACACCCCTGCTGGAAGCACACGACCGCGCCCCAGCCGCTTCGGCGGCGATCCCGGAGAGGGCCGCCCCTACGGGGCTGGCGCAGAAGAGGACTGGCCCGGCGAAGGCACCGGCCGGGATCGGTCCGGCCAGCGCGGCGGGGGCGAAGACGGGCCGAGCCAAGGCACCGAACGGCCGTATCGGGGCAGCGAGGTCGAAGCGTGGTGGGGCCCAGGCGGCGGAAGCGGCGAGAGGTCCGGGCAGGGCGGTGCTGGCAATGACCGGCAGGACCGAGGCGGCGCGCGCGGCGAGCAGCCCGGCCAAAACAGCGGGCGCGGCGATCGGGCTGGCCATGGCGCAGCGGATCGACCGTATCGCGGTGCGGCGGAGTCGGACCGGCGTTCCCGAGGGGAATCCGATCGGAGGCAGCCGGGCGGCGGCGCGGGTGAGCGGCGGCAGCCCGGCGGCGGTGGACCCGAGCGGCGGTACGACTTCGGGAAGCTGCGGGAGCAGGCGTGGGACGCCTTCATCCTCGACTCCGCTGCGCTGCACCAGGCGCACTATGTGAAGCCGGTCAGCTTCACCGAAAAGCTCGGCCACACGGCGCGGGCGGCGCTGGCGTTCATGCTGCGCGCCATCGGCATCCGCCACGCAGCGAAGGTCCCGGCAGCGATCGCACCCCCGCGACGACCGCAACCCTGGGCCGCGTCGGCACCCAAGACCGCGCCCAGCACGCCCGCGCCGGGAACGGGGAACAACACCCGCCCGAAGCCCACACCGGGATCCGAAAGCGAAGCCCGGTCGAAGGCCGCGACCGCATCGCGCCCGATATCGCTGCCCGCGAACGGGACTCGGCCGCAGGCCGTGGCGAACACCGCGAGCCGGACTCAACCGCAGGCCGTCGCGGTGCGCGGGAACGGGGCCCGACCGCAACCGGTGGCGAGCACTGCGACCGGCTCTCGATCGGAGTTCTTGTCCGCCAAGACCGCACCCCGCCCCCGGCCGTGGGCGATGTCCGGAGCTGGGGGTTCGCCTCGGCCTTGGGTCGTGGCCAGGCCCGCGAGTGCGGGTGTCGGGCAATACTTCTCGCTGCCGTCGAACTCGTTCGGCATCGAGCGTCGCCTCGCGGCCCGCACCTTCGGTGGGGTGGTCGTGCCGTGAGCTTCGCTTCCTATGTCGCCACCATCGTCGTGGACGGCCGTCGGCTGCACTTCGCCGCGATCGTCCCCCAGGCCCGCCTGCGCCTGACCCTCGCCGATCCCTGGGAGGAATCCGAGATCCTCGGGTCCGTGATCCGCCTCGACACCACCGAACCCGGCCTCCGCGTCGCCGCCCCGCTCCAAGTCGAATGGGCCAACGACCACGCCGAAACCATCCTCAAAGAGGCCGTCCGAGTCTGGGACACCGTCACCCGCCACTGCAACGGCTAGAAGCAGGGCCGGAGGCCCCCTGGCCTCCGGCCCTCAACCGATCCCCATGCGGTGGAATGTAAGCATGAACGAACCCACCCTCCCGGACTTCCTCGCCGGATACCTCCGAGCAACATCCCGCGCGACCGGCAAGACACAGTCGGCCATCGCTGCGGAGATGGTCGAGTGCTACGAGAACGCGCAGGACAACCTCACCGCAAGCGACGGAAGCGCACCAAGCGCCCCCGTGGCGACAGGATGGAAGCAGGCAATCGAAACGATCCTCGGGAATCTCCCCCACGGCCGGTGGACGACGTATGGAGAACTCGGCAAAGCTGCCGGTCAGAACAACGCCCAGGCCGTCGCAGGGTTCCTGACGAGAAGCACCATCGAGAACGCCTACCGAGTGCTGCAAAAGGGCGGAACCGTGGCCAGAGAGTTCAGGTGGCCAGAGGGCGTCGGCCCCAGGAACGTGGCCGACTGGCTGCGAACCGACGGCGGCATCCGCCTCGACGATCACCAGCGGGCCGACCCCGCACAGCGGCTCGACGCCGCTGAACTAAGGAAACTCACCGGAGTCCCACAGTGAGTGCGCTTCTAGTCCTCCACGCGCCCGCCCTGGAGAGCGAGGACATCTCCCCCGATTCGGCCACCGGCGCCGTTCGGGGTATCGAGGTCGCTCCTGCCATCCGGGTCAACGGGCGGCAGGTTGTCGACCATCCCGAGCGAGAAGCGTTGCGGCGCATTGAGGTGCCGTTGCAGCCTGGGCGACACAAAATCGAGGTCATGGTCAAGCAGGCCTATGAAACCGTGCAAGTCCAGTTGGGGCGCAACGAAACCTCCGAGCTCCACATCCGCTACGCACGGGACCGCACCAACGGGGAGGACCGGCTCTACGTCGGGAGCAGGCCGTATGTGGAACGGGCGCTCGCCTCTGCGAACTCAGGCATCGTGATGGGCGTGGGGTGCGGCGTCGGGCTGGGGTTTCTCGCGCTGGCCGTGATCCGCGGCGTGGTCGGTGCCGCCGGTAGTTCGCTCGGGCTCAGTCCCTCCCAAGCGGTCCTGACCGCCCTGGGAGGGGCGACCCTCGTCGGGCTCATCGGCGGCTTCGCGATCGGTCTGAAAAGCCGCCGAGCCGGGAAGGACCCCGGCGAACTCGCCCCCGAACCGATCCGCATGAGCGGCGGCGCGCTCATCCTCCCCGCCGCTGCGCAGCCGCCGAACCGGCCCGGAATCTTGCTGCGCGTCCGCCCGCGCCCCCGGACCATGAACATGATCGGCTTTCCGCGCCGCCCCTTGCGCGACACCAGGAAGCGCATCGCCTACGAGTTCTACTACAACGAACTCATCGACTGGGTCACCCCGCCGCGCGTCCACCTCGACGGCCACGACCTCGGCGCGGCCTGGGGCACCTGGTGGATTCCGGCCACGACTGGCCCGCACCGGCTCCGCGTCGAAATCGACGGCATCGGCGACCACGACACCGGCATCGCCGAGGAGACCGAAGTTCGCGTAGACGCCGAACCCCGCCACCTCACGGCCCACTTCAACTTCATCGCCCTGGCCCACCGCCGCGAACAGGCCCGCCCCGACCAGACCTCCCGCTGGCAGCAAGTCATGCGCAAAGCCGACCGCTACACCGACATGGCCGACCAGGCCCTGTCAGAACCCGACCTCGAATTCACAACCCCTCACCGGTAGTAGGACAGGAAATCGGTGTAGTTCGAGGCATAGGTCGCTGCCGTTTCGGTCATGGTCTCGTCGTCGAGGCCACCGTGGCGAGCGAGTAGGTCGAAGATCTGCCTCCCAACGAGGTCGCCCGCGGCGCGGAGCGCTCCCTCAGGCTCCCATCGCTCTGACCCGATCCGATCCGAGACCTTCTCGAAGTCTCCGCCGTCCCACTCTGCGAGGTACTCGATGCCGCAGGGGACCATCTCGGATCCGAGGCCGATGCTCAACAGGTCCAGCACGATGGCGATCGCCTCTTGGGCGGCAGGTATCGCGATTCGCTGGTACTCGTCGGCGTCGGCCAGGCGGTCGTTGACCGAATGGTGCATTCCCTCAGTCAAGTAAAACGCCAGGTTGCTGTGCGACTCAACTACATTCCGCAGGTCGTAGCCGACATGGTCGAGGTTTTCGGTGAGCAACGCTGTGAGCTCGGCGTACATGATCGCCTCGCTGACGCCCCAGGCGATTCCCATCGCCTGCGGGTCATGGGCGAGTAGGCGGATCCAGTCTCGAATATCCGCCTTGCCGATCGAATCCAGATGGACGAACTGCGCCTCAGCACCGTGCAACTCGAACAGGCGAGTGAGGCCCGATCCGTCCTCGGCGCTGATCGCCTCCTCGTAGACGGCGAGGTATTCGTCCACGGCTTCTTGCAGCCCTTGGGGATAGATCACGAACTGGTCGCGCGGCATGCTCCCGTTCAGGCTGAGGCACATGATGATGAGCGGCATGAACAGAACCGCCCAGCCGAGGCCGGACATCTCGTGGACAACCGGGGGCGACATTCCGGGGCGGGGCTCGACGGGGATGGGGGTTCGCGGTGGGGTCATTCGGTCTGCTCGCAGTCGGGGTGTGGCTCATCGGTCTCATATGAGCTCCGGGCAGCGGATTCCCTTGATGTCGTCTGTGGTCGGGGCGCCTTGGGGTGGGAGGCATGGCGGGGTGTCGGTGCGTTCGACGCAGGAGCTTTCGAGGTGGAGGGCGGGTCGGTCGCCTCCGGTGTAGGCCAGGGTGATCGCGTCGGTGCGGGTGGCGGTGATGCTGGTGGTGCCTTCGAGGGTCGCGCCGTCGTAGGTGAGCATGTAGTCCTCGCCGGTCCAGCGTTCGGCGATCACGGTCTCGTAGGTGGGGAAGTCGGCCGCGCGGAACTCGTAGGTGAGCAGGTAGCGGTACGCGGGCAGGCCCGCGGTGGTGTGGTAGCCGCACGGGGCGACTTCAAGGGCGCGGGCCGCGAAGCCGTTGAACGCGGGCAGGGCCGCGACCGTCTCGCCCGCGGCCGTCTCCAGGCGCTGCCAGGTGTCGGCCTCGGTGAAGTCCCCTACGGGCGCTTTGGGTTCGGCCGCGGTGCTCGCCCAGGCCCGGACTTCGGTGCCCGCGCCGAGCGCGAGGACCAGGGCCAGGCCCCACACGGCGAGCTCGACGCTCACGACGCGTCCCAGCGGCCGGTCGGGCCCCTCATGGAGCCACCCGCGCACCGGCGTCCCGGCCGCGAGCACGATGCCGAGGAACAGGATCGGGACCACGGTGAACAGGAAGCGGATGCCGACTGCGGTGCCGCCGTCGGTCATCGCCAACCGGACCGGCATCGCCGCGGGCGTGAACAGCACCACCAGTTGGACCGCCGCGAGCGCCCCGGCCGCGGCGAGGTAGAGCTGCGCGCGCCGACCGCCCTTCGAGAGCCAGATCGCGGCCAGCAGGTTCACCGGGACGGCCGGGCCCAGGACCAGGAGATAGGCGAGGCCGCGTTCGGTCAGGCCGTTGTCGACCCCGGGCCAGGCGTAGGCCTGCACGCCGCTCCACGTCCACAGCCAGATCCACACCACCACGGCCGCGCCGCCGATCAAGAGCAGCTGAAGCGCCCGCACGGCCGGCGGCGGCAGTGCGGGTGCGGGTTCACTGAGGGTCTCGACCGGCGCGGTGCGAACGCCGGGGGGTGCGAGCAGTGGTTCCATGCGGGCCCTTGGTCTCCAGCGGCGCGAGTGGGCCTCGCGTCCTCCTGAATGTAATACGCCACGGGGCCGCCGACCAGTTGCGGTCGGCGGCCCCGTGTGACGCAGGAACTACGCAGAGCCGTTCGGCGGCAGCAGCGTGGTCTGGATGAGCTGCTCGCCGTCCTTGCGGCGGACGAGCGTGCCACGGCCCGGAGGCTGCGGGCTCGGGCGGAGCTTGCCGAAGATCGCGCCCTCCTCCTTGCGGCCGCTCATGAGCAGGCCGGGGGATTCGAGCTGCTTGATCTGCCCCACGATCGGGTCCATCAACGCGCGCGTCGCACCGGCGGCGCGGCGGGCGATGATGACGTGGAAGCCGATGTCGCGGCCCTGCGGGATCAGCTCGGCGATCGGAGCGAGCGGGTTCACGCGCTGCGCGACCATCTCGTAGTCGTCGATGATCAGGTACAGGTCCGGACCGGTCCACCACGAGCGGTCGCGAAGCGCGGCCGGCGACACGTCGTCCCCGGGCAGGCGCTTCTCGATCGGGCCCTTGAGGTTCTTGACCGAGTTCTCGAACTGCTTGCCGGACATGGCGTAATCCAGCAGCGTCGGCTTGGAGATCTCCTCCAGCATGCCGCGCCGGTAGTCCGCCATGATGACCTTGGCCTCCTGCGGCGTGTAGTTCGCCTGGATCTCGCGGGCGATGTGCCGCAGCAGGTTGGTCTTGCCCGACTCGGAGTCGCCGAACACCAGCAGGTGCGGCTCGGCCTGGAAGTCGAGGTACACCGGCTTGAGCCCGGCCTCGTTGAGACCGATCGGGATGCCCGGCTTGGAGCGGTCGACGGCCTTGAGGAACTCGGCCACGTGCAGCTGCTTGGGCAGCAGGCGCACCTTCGGGCAAGGCTCGAAGCGCCACGCCTGCTTGACCTTCTTGACCATGTCCTCGACGCCGGGCGCGAGGTCGTCGCCGTCGCGGATCCCGTCGATGCGCGGCACACCCGCGAGGATGTGCAGCTTCTGGAGCGAGAGGCCGCGGCCGGGGCGGTTCTTCGGCACGTTCGCCGCCGCCTTGCGGTCGATCTCGGACTCCATGTTGTCCGAGAGCTTCAGCTCCAGCTTCAGGCCGAACATGTCGCGCATGTTCATGCGGATGTCGCCCCAGCGGGTGCAGGTGACCATGACGTGCACGCCGTAGGCCAGACCGCGGTTACCAATGGCGCGGACCTGGTCGACGAACGACTCGAAGTCCTCCCGCAGCGTCATCCAGTTGTCGATGACCAGGAACACGTCGCCGTACGGGTCCTCCTGGAACCGCCCATCGGCCTTCATGCGCCGGTAGGAGCCCATGCCGTCGATCTTGTTGGCGGTGAAGAACGCCTCGCGCTCGTCCAGGATGGTCGAGACCTCCTGGATCGTGCGCCGCACGCCCTCCTCCTCCTGGCGACCGAACACGCCCGCGACGTGCGGGAGCTCCTCGATGCCGCGCAGGGTACCGCCACCGAAGTCGAGGCAGTAGAACTGGATCTCGCGCGGGGTGTGCAGCAGTGAGAGCGAGCTGATCATCGCGCGGAGCATCGTCGACTTGCCCGACTGCGCCCCGCCCGCGATCGCCACGGTGCCCTGGGCGCCGGAGAGGTCGACCACGAACGGCGAACGGCGCTGCTCGAACGGCCGGTCCTCCTCGCCGACCACGGCGTGGAGCTTCCCGTTGAGCGAGAAGCCCTTCGGGGACAGGCCCCGGACCGGGTCGACTTCGAGCGGCGGCAGCAGCCCGTCGAGGGTGGGCGGCTCGGCCAGCGGCGGCAGCCACACCTCGTGGGCCGGGCGGCCCATGCCGAGGCAGTTGTTGACCATGACTTCGAGCTCGGAGAGCTTCTCGTCCTCGGTCTCCTCCTCCTGCACCTCTTCTTCGGGCTCGTCCTCGGGCTCGGGCTCGGGAGGGAGCTCCACGAAACCGGGCAGGAAGCGCTGCACCTTGTGCTGGACGGCCGCGATGCGCTCGGCGCGCGAGGCGACGCGTTTCGGCGGCTTGTAGGAGCCACCGACGTACGCGGCGCGGAAGCGCACCAGGTCCTCGGTGCCGACCTGGAGGTAGCCGTGGCCGGGGGCCTGCGGCAGCTCGTAGGCCGCGCCGGAGCCGATCACGGTGCGCGACTCCTGCGCCGAGAACGTGCGCAGCGCCACCCGGTAGGACAGGAACGTGTCCAGGCCCTTGAGCTTGCCCTCTTCGAGGCGCTGCGACGCGAGCAGCATGTGCACACCGATCGAACGGCCGATGCGGCCGATCTGGAGGAACAGGTTGATGAACTCGGGCTTGGCCACGAGCATCTCGGAGAACTCGTCGGCGATGATCAGCAGCGTCGGCATCGGGTCCATCGGCTGCCCGGCCTTGCGGGCCTTCTCGTACTCCCACCGGTTGGTGAAGTTGCCGTTGGCGCGCAGGACCTCCTGGCGGCGCACCAGCTCGCCTTCGAGCGCGTCGGCCATGCGGTCGACCAGCTCGATCTCGTCGGCGAGGTTGGTGATGACCGCCGAGACGTGCGGCAGGTCGTCCAAGGCCGCGAAGGTCGCGCCACCCTTGAAGTCGACGAGGATGAAGTTGAGCTCCTCGGACGAGTGCGTCGCGATCAGCGAGCCGATGATGGTGCGCAGCACCTCCGACTTACCCGAACCGGTCGCGCCGATGAGCAGGCCGTGCGGGCCCATGCCGCCGACGGCCGACTCCTTGAAGTCGATGTCGACGATCGCCCCGTCGGGGCCGGGCCCGATCGGGACCTTCAGGTAGTCCTTGACCGGCTTCTCGCGCCAGTGCACGGCCGGGTCGAGCGCGGCGGCGTCGTTGAAGCCGAGCATCTCGGGCAGGCTCGACGGGTTGGCCAGCGGCGAGGCGTCCTCGTCGCCGGACTCCGTCGCGCCCGAAGCGTTCTTGAGCGACAGGCGCCAGGGCGCGAGCGAACGCGCGATGCCCTCGGCCTGGTTGTTCGACAGCCGGTCGGGCTTGCCGAGCACGCGGCGTCGCCCGCCCTGGTCGGTGAAGATCTCCTCGGCCGTGACGTCGTAGAGCTTGATGTGCGGTCCGGGCTTGCGCGGCAGGTAGCCGGAGAAGTCGAACACGGTCACACCGGCCATGCCGTCCGCGGCGATCACGCCGGTCGGGTCGACCTCGCCGCCGTCGAGGATGACGACGAGGTGGGACTGGCCCTCGGCCGCGCCCGCGCCCGGCGCCCACGCGCCCCGCGAGGAGAGCTGGTCGCGCAGCGAGGTCTCCAGCTGCGTGGTGGTGTTGTAGAACATGCGGACCGGACCGGCCCCGTCCTCGGCCGAGGGGTGCTGGAGGTGGGGCAGCCACTTCATCCAGTGCCACTCGGGCATGCGCTCGTTGTCGGCCACGACCGCGATGAGCACGTCGTCGGGCGAGTGGAGCACCGCCAACTGCGCGATCTGGGCGCGCAGGTTGTCCAAGACGATGGACCGGTCGCCTCGGAGCACCATGCGCCCCGCCTCGGTGTACTTCATCGACCGGGGGATGTCGATCACGTTGGAGTGCGCGGCCACGAACCTTCGCAGCGCCATCGAGGTCATCGGCTCCAGGTCCTCGACCGGTTTGGTCTCGGGAGGCACCAGCTTCATCGTCATGCGCTGCTTGCCGATGCCCACGCGCACGTCCAGGGCGTCGTCGTCCTTGGGACGGCGCTCCCACATGCGGCGCGAACCGACCAGCGACCACAGCGCCTTCGGGTCGGGGTGGCGCCACCGGGCCGCGCGCCACTGCCGCTCGGCGCCCTTGCGGGCACGGCGGCGGACCTGGTTGAGATAGCGCATGTAGTCGCGGCGGTCGGCGTTGAACTCGGCCTTCTTCTGGGCGCGGTTGCCGCCCATGCTCGTGGCCATCATGCCGACCATCGAGATGCCCATCATGGCGCCCATGGCGATGCGCAGCGTGTTGTTCCCACCGGAGCCGCCCCCGGTGGTTCGCATCATCATCATCATCGCCATCGCCGCGGCGCCGGCGAGCATCGGCAGGATCATCAGATACTGCGAGATGTTCTTGGGCTGCGGGTCGGGCATGTCCGGCGGCGACTCCAGGAGGATGTCACCGCGGGGTGCCTGCGGTCCCCGCTTGCGGGGCGGCCTGCGGAAGAGTTTGGTCGTCACAGAGGGTCCTTGTGCTCACCGGGGGATGCGCCTACCACGGGGACGCTTGCTAGCCGTAACTTAGCGCTGTCGTATAAAAGTTGTTAGTGCGCTCTGTCGAGTATCGCACTAACAGGGTAGAACCGCGTCACCACTCGGGCGGTACACCCGCCGTTGCATACGGGACTTATCCTGTGAAGGTCCCCCGACTACCGACCCCGACCCGGAGGTTCGCACGGTGAGCACCAAGTCGGCCACTCTCTCAAGGGTGACGATCGTCAGTCCTCGCACCAGGATCGACCTCGCACTCCCCTCTGACGTCCCCCTGTCCGACCTGCTGCCCACGATCCTGCACCAAGCCGGCGAGTACTACATCGACGAAGCCGGCGACAACGGCGGCTGGATCCTGGCGCGGCTCGGCGAAGACGCCGTGGACACCGGGCACTCCTGCTCCCAGCTGGGGATCAGCGACGGGGAGATGCTGTACCTCAACCCGGCGGACGCGGCCAAGCCCGAGATCGTGTTCGACGACGTGATCGACGCGGTCGCCACCGCCACCGAACAGCGCGGCAACCGCTGGGACCACCTCGCGACCAAGCGGTTCAGCGTCGGCGTCGGCACCGCCGCGCTCGGCGTCGGCGCCCTCGCGATCCTGCTCACCAGCCACATGGCGAGCGCCATCGTGGGCCTGGCGATCGCATTGATCCTGGTCGGGGCCTCCACGCTGCTCTCGCGCGCGGTGGGCGACTCCCGCGCCGCCACCTACTTCGGCGTCACCGCCGTGCTCTACGCCGGCGTCGGCGGACTGCTCATCGCCCTGGGCGACGGCGGGCTCGGCGCGCTCGAAGCGCCGCACGTGCTCATCGCGGCCTCGGCGATCCTGCTGTTCAGCGTCCTGGCCATGGTCGCCGTGGGCGACATGGCCTCGGCCCCGGTGTTCATCGTGACGATCCTCGGCGCGGTGGTCCTGGGCATCTCCACCGCGCTCATGCAGATCATCCCCGGCGGGACCGCCGCCACGGCCGCGGGCATCGCCGCGCCGCTGGCGCTGGCGATCCTCCCGGCCGCGCCGCGCCTGTCGCTGTCGCTGGCGATGGTCCCGACCCCGCAGCTGCCCACGACCACCGAAGAGCTCAAAGAGGGCGACTCGGAAGCCATCGACGGCAAGCGGATCCTCAAGCTCTCCGAGCACGCCGGGAACTACCTGGAGGCCCTGTACTCGTTCGCGGCCGTCGTGGGACTGGGCTCGGCGATCGCCCTCGCGTTCTCGGGCAAGACCCCGGGTCTGGTGCTCGCCGTGATCATCGGCCTGGTGCTGCTCAGCCGCTCGCGGACCGTCGAGGACCGACCCGGGCGCATCGTGATGCTCGCGGGCGGCATGGGCGGCCTGGCCGCCGCGCTGGCCGCGATCTTCTTCGGCACCGACTCGATCCTGGTGCGCCTGACGGTGATCCTCGGCGCTTTGACGCTGCTGACGCTCATCGCGATGGTCTACGGCCTGGCCGTGGCCGGGAAGAAGATCGCCCCCACCTGGGGCCGCTCCCTCGACATCATCGAGGCGCTGCTCATCGTGTCGATCCTGCCGCTGGTCGGCTGGGTCTGCAACCTGTACGCGATCGCATTCGCCCTGCGCGGATAGACCACCCCCTGAACTCGACTCCCAGAGAGGCGACACTCGATGGCCCAGATGCGTTCCCGCCGCGAACAGGTGGAGGCTCACCGCTTCATCACCTCGCGGATGAACCAGGCGCTGGTGCTGGCCAACCCCGATTCGATCGAGCGCCCGCTGCGCCGCATCGGCGTCTCGATCTTCGTCTCGGTGATGGTGATGACGCTGATCTTCGGCGGCTTCGCGATCGCCACGCTGTTCGGCAAGGGCAACAACCCTCCGCAGATGAACCACATCATCTTCGAGAAGGGCACCAACGCCATCTACGTGTACACCACCCCGGACGGCTCCGACGACGAGTCGAAGGCGAAGCTGTGGCCGGTGGCGAACTACACCTCGGCGCTGCTGCTGCTCAAGCCCTATGACAGCGAGGTGCCGACGCAGTCGCTGAAGCCGACCTCGCTGGACGGGTACCCCCGCGGCTACCCGGTGGGCATCTCGGGCGCGCCGCCTTCGCCGCCGCCGCCGGACTCGCTGCTGCACGACCAGGACTGGAACGCGTGCTCGATGCCGATCGAGCCGAACAGCAAGGCCAGCCACTACCTGACGCAGTTGGTCATCAAGGACCTCAACACCGCCGAGCTCCTCGGCGAGGAGCAGTGGATGCTGGCCCGCCCCGCGGTGGCCGACTCCGAGGCGGCGAACACCAGCCTGTACCTGCTGTGGAACGACTACAAGTACGAGATCGACATGTCGGCGGGCAGCGGGGCGCTGGACGCGATCCAGCTCAACGCCGCGGACGCGGTGCCGATCAACCAGGACGTGCTCAACACGATCCCGACCGGCGCTCCGATGAAGCCCAACACCGAGTCGTACTTCGGCGGGCCTTCTGGAGTGAACGTCAACGGGGCCCCGCTGGAGTACGGGCAGGCCGTGGCGAGCGGCGGGCAATTCTACGTGCTGCTCAAGGACGACACCGGCGCCGACCAGTTCGCGCAGATGAGCCCCACGCAGGAGGCGCTCCTGCGGGCCGAGAACGGGATCGAGACGCTTGAGGTCGAGACCTCGGTGATCACCAATACCGGCGCGCAGGCGCAGTACGGTTCACGCGAGTTCCCGTTCCCGCAGGAGATCCTGAGCCAGAGCCTGTGGCGGGCGACCGGCGACCGGGCCGCGACGTGCGTCGCGTTCGATCCGACGGTGTCCGACGAGGACGCGAAGATGACGATCAAGATGTTCGCTTCGGCTCCCAAGGACCTGACCGACCCGGCGAAGTCGGTCAACATGGACAGCGCCGGGAACATCATCTCGAACGTGGCGGGCCAGACGGCGCAGCCGGTGCTCCCTTCGGGCACGGCGGCGCTGGTGGACGCGCAGTCGCGGCCGGGGCAGTCGATCCAGGGCTTCACGTATCTGGTCGACGCCCTCGGGTACAAGTTCGGCCTGGTGGACGAGGGCACGACCGACCGGACGCAGAACCTGCTCGGTTACAAGGACGTCACCCCGATCGGCGTCCCGCAGGTGTTGCTCGACCTCATCCCCAAGGGCGTGGACCTGAACCCGGCCGAGGCCAGAAGCCAGCTCGACCCGCAGGCCGAGGGCATGCCCGAGTACGACACGGGCGGCTCGGCAGGCGACTCGGGCGACGGCGGCGAGGAAGCGGGCGAGACCGGATCCGAGGAAGGCGCCGAAGGCGGCGGCTAGAACGACGGCATGAACGAAACGGCGCGGGAGCAAAACCTCCCGCGCCGTTTCACTTGCGCCCCGAAATCGTATATCCTATAGGATATATCCTATCCGATTCCGCGGCGAGGTGGCAGCGGCCTGGTGCGCCTGTGGACCATTTGGTGGGGCCCGGGATTTTTGTGGTCGTGTTAGCCTGGCGCGACACGCACTCGAGCCATAGGAATCGCCATGACGTACCCGCCGCAGCCTCCGGGATTCGACCCGAATCAGCAACCGCCGCAAGGGCAACCGGGATACGGGCAGCAGCCGGGTTACGGCTCGCCGCAGCAGCCGGGCTTCGGCCAGCAGCCGCAGCAGCCCGGTTACGGTCAGCAGCCCCAGCAGCCCGGATACGGCCAGCAACCCGGCTATGGCCAGCAGCCGCAGCAACCCGGCTACGGGCAGACCCCGCCGCCCGGTTACGGGCAGCAGCCTGGCTACGGCCAGCAGCCCGGCTACGGCGGCCTGCCGCCCCAGCCGCAGAAGTCCAAGACCGGCCTCATCGCGGGCATCGTGGGCGGCGTGGTGGTCCTCGCCCTGGCGATCGGCCTGGTCGTCTGGCAGCCCTGGAACAGCGGCGGCGCCCCGTCGGCCTCCGACTCCCCCGAGGACGTGGCCGAGAAGGTCCTGCCGAAGATGGGCGAGCTGCTCGACGCTGCGTTCTCCGGCGACACCGACGCGGCCCAGTCGATCATCGAAGACCTCAAGCCGTTCGCCTGCGCCGAGACGCAGGGCGAGATCGACAACATGACCGAAGAGCTCGACATGAGCGGCGAGATGGAGGATCTGGGCATCGAAGTCGCCCCGATCGACATCGACGTGAACTTCGACTACGAGGTCACCGGCTCGACCGAGGACGGCGACACCGCCACCGTCGACTACACGGTCAGCTACAACTACCCGGAGCCGGTGATGAGCGAGGACGGCATGTCCATCACCGGTTGGACCGAGGTGCCCGAAGAGCAGCCCGACACGATGAACCTCGTCAAGGAGGACGGCGTCTGGGTCATCTGCGGCGACGTGCTCTAAGACCGCAAGCGCAAGGGCCCCACCGGAAACCGTTGGGGCCCTTGCTTTGTGCCCTAGACGATCGAGCTAAGCAGGTTGTAGTAGCCGTTGCTTTGGCCGGCGGTGTTGGGGTGGAAGGACTCCGCGATGGGCCAGGAGAGGCCGTTGAGCCATTCGGCGTCGTCGCAGACCGCGTGGCCGGTGAAGGCGTCCCTCACGTCGATGTTGGTGAAGCCGTGGCTGGCGGCGGTCTGGCCCACGACGGTCGCGAGCAGGTCGGCGGCGGAGTTGAGGCGGGCCTGCTCGGCGGGGCTGATGCGGGTGATCACGTTGCAGGTCTCGCCGTTGAACAGGCGCGGGTAGCCCAGGACGATGACCTCGGCGTTCGGCGCGGCCGACTCGATCGCGTCGTAGGCGGCGTGGAGTCTGCCGGGCAGCTGGTTCTGGATGAACTGCTCGGCCGCGTCGATCTCGGCGTCGCAGGTCCACGGAGCCGGGTAGGCGCACTGCTGCACGATGCCGGCCCAGCCGGTGTCGTTGCCGCCGATGGTGACCGTGACCAGGTCGGTCGAGGCCGAGAGCGCGCCGAGCTGGTTCGCGATGAGGTCGCCGGTCTTGGCGCCCGAGCAGGCCGCGAAGGTGAAGTCGGCGCCGAGCTCGGCGGCCAGGAGCGCGGGGTAGGCCGCGTTCGAACGGCTGCAACCGGATCCGTCGTCGATGTAGGAACGCGTGCCCACGCCCGAGGCGTAGGAGTCCCCGAGTGCGACGTATTCGATGGTCTGGGCCTGAGCGGTGCCGCTGGTGAGGGCCAGCACGGTCACCACCGCGGCCACTAGGGATGCGGCCATTGTGGAGATTCGTCGGGGGTATGACATTTTGGGCTCCGTCTCGAATTTTGTCCGGGGTCGGGGCCCTCTTTATATCGGTTCCGTAACGGACGGTCTAGCGACGGAACCCTATTTGTCGGAAGATTGACAGCACGCGTTCCGCCTGCGGCCCAATCGGTTCCGCAGGCGGATCTCGGTGCTGGTTACAGCCCTTCGGGAAGGTCGAGGCGGTCGAGCGGCTGCGGCTCGTCCGGGGTCTCGGCCAGGAGCCGGTCGGCGTCGTCCTCTTTGGCCGCTTCGGGTTCGGCCAGGAGGCGCCGGACCTCGGCGTCCAGGTGCGCCTCGATGAGCGCGGTGAACCGGGCCGCGTCCTCGGCCGCCAACGCGGCCACGAACGCCACGTGCTCGGAGACGAGGTCGCGGTGGACCTCGAAGTGCTCGTACATCGAGAACGTGCACAGGCGCGTCTCGATCAGGAGGGTCCCCATCATGCGGGCCAAGCGCTCGGAGCCGCCCCACGCGGCCAGCGCGCGGTGGAAGTCGAGGTAGGCGTCGCCCAGTGCGCGCGCGTCGTCCCGGCGAAGGGCCTTCTGCATGCGTTTGACCTCGGCGCCCAGTTCGGCCAGGACGGTGCGCCGTTCGGCGGCCGGGCGGGCGAGGATGCGGCGGCCCAATTCCGGTTCGATGCGGGCGCGCAGCCAGTGGATGTCGCGCACGTCCTCGGGCGTCATGGTGCGCACGGCCAGGCCGCGCCGCCTGGGGATGACCAGGAGGCCTTCGGCGGTGAGGCGCTGCATGGCCTCACGGAGGGGCCCGCGGCTGACGCCGAGTTGGAAGGCGAGTTCGGCCTCGCCGAGTACGGCGCCGGGCGGGAGTGAGCCGTCGACGACCGCTTCGCGGAGGCGCTCGGCGATGAGGTCCACCGTCGAGGTGCGGCGAACCGGGGCCAAGCGGCCCACTTGGCGGGCGCTCGCGAGCCCGCCCGTACCGCTGTTGCGCTCAGACACGTCTGCCTGCTCCCCTTCTGACTGTCCTGGACAGGATCTTATCGCCGTCCTGACTTCACGCTTTGTCACCAGCTCCGGTTGCGTCCCCCGTAATCTCGAACGCAGGGGGAGTCGTCACGACAGTTTCGTTACCGAACGTCGATCATCTGATTGTCGACAAACTTACAATAGAACGTTAGGGTCAGCAAGGTACCGGAGTCCAACTCAGGAGGCGACCACCGTGTCGAACGAACTGCATACCAACCGCCGCAACCTGCTTCGCGGCGCCGGAGTCGGCGCCACGGCCCTGGCACTGGCGGCCTGCTCACGCACCGACAGCGGCGAAGACGGCTCTTTGCTGGAGAAGGCCCAGGACGGCGGCAAGATCCGCGTGGCCTACGCGAACGAGGCCCCCTACGCCTTCACTGACGGGAACACCGTCAGCGGCCAGTCGGTGGACACCCAGCTCTACCTGTTCGACAAGCTCGGCATCAAGGCCGACCAGATCGAATGGAAGCGCACCGAATGGGACGGGCTCATCACCGGCCTGGGCACCGCCCACGACATCGTGGTCGCGGGCATGTACGTCACGCCCGAGCGCTGTTCGGCCGTGGCCTTCGCCAACCCCGACTATGTGATGCCCGACGCGCTCATGACCTTGGCCGGGAACCCCGGCGGCTACACCACCTTCAACTCGATGGCCGACACCGACGGCGTCGTAGGCGTCATGAACGGCACCAGCGAATACGAGATCGCCGCCAAGATCTTCCCCGAGGAGCAGGTCAACGTCCAGGCCAACCTGGACTCGCTCATCCTCGAACTCAAGTCCGGCCGCTGCGACGCCATCGGCCTGACCTCGGCCAACCTGCGCCTGGCCGCCGACGCCGACGACGAGTTGGAGGTCACCGACGGCTTCTGGCTGGTCGACCCCGAGACCGGCGAGGACATCATCGGGGCCGGGGCCGCGGTGTTCCAGCCCAAGGACAAGGACTTCCGCGACGCGGTCAACGAGGAGCTCGACAAGCTCCTGGCCGACACCGCGACCTGGGAGGGCCTGACGTCCGAGTACGGGTTCACCGTCGAGGAGAACCACCCCGAGGGGCTGACCGCCGAAGACCTCTGCCCGGACACCTACCAGTAGGGAGGTCGTCATGGACCTCGACGCGGTCATAGCATCGCTCCCCCGGTACGCCGAGCCGCTGGTGGTGACCATCGTCGTCACCGTCTCCTCGGCGGCGCTCGCGCTCATCGTCGCGTTCGCACTGGGGCTCATGACGAGTTCGAAACACCTCATCGTGCGCACCCCCGCGAGGACGGTCGTGGAGTTCATCCGCGGCTCATCGGTTGTGGTCCAGCTGTTCTGGATCGCGTTCGCGATGCCCGCCATCCTGGGCATCGAGTTCGACTACCTCATCCTCGCCGGCATCGTCGCCCTCGCCCTCAACTACGGCGCCTACTCCTCCGAGGTCGTGCGCGGCGCGATCGCCGCGGTCCCCAAGGGCCAGCTCGAAGCCTCGGTGGCGCTCAACCTCACCCCGTTCCAGCGCCTGCGCCTGGTGGTCCTCCCCCAGGCCTGGCCCGAGATGATCCCCTCGCTGTGCGCGTTCGCGATCATGCTGCTCAAGGCCTCGGCGCTGGTCTCGCTCATCGGCATCACCGACATCACGGCGCTGGCGGGCGTCCTCGGATCCGAGCCCGGGCAGGACCGGCTCGTCCACTACAGCGTGGTCCTGGTGTTCTACTTCGTGCTCGCCTGGCTCATCTGGACCGGGATGCGCAAGCTGGAGCAGCGTGCCAAGCGCGGCCTCGGCGTCGAACCCAAGCCGCCCATCAAGGGCGTGCTGGCCCCTGAGATCGCAGGAGGTGGCGTCGGATGAACTCGTGGAGCAACGAACGCTTCTGGGCGGTGCTGCCGGCCATCTGGGACGGCTTCATCGTGGTCCTCCAGGTCACGCTCGTGGCCGCGATCATCGCGATCGTGGTCGGACTCCTGGTGGCCCTGGCCGAGAGGGAGGGGCCGCCGTGGCTGCGCCGCCCCGTCTCGCTGCTGTTCCAATTCATCCGCAACACCCCGCTGCTGGTGCAGGTCCTCATCGTGTGGACGGCCACCAGCTACTACATCAACCCCGACTGGAGCGCGTTCATCGTCGGATCGTCCGTGCTGGGCATCCACTACGCCTCCTACACCTCCGAGTCCTACCGGGCCGGGATCGACGCGATCCCCAAGGGCCAGTGGGAGGCGGCGACCGCGCTCAACCTGCCCGCGCACCGGGTGTGGATCGCGATCATCCTGCCCCAGATGCTGCGCCGCTCGACCGCGGCGGTCGGCAACTGGCTCATCGCCATGTTCAAAGAGGTGCCGACCCTGTTCATCATCGGCGTCATGGAGATGATCGCCCAGGCCAAGGCCTACCAGGGCCTGCACTACGCGGGCGCCGTCGAGGGGTACACCATCGCCGGCATCCTGTTCCTCGCCGCCTCCTACCCCGTGGCGGTCGCGATGCGGAGATTGGAGAATCGCCTTGCGAGATCGAACTTCTGAGGTCCAGCCCGGACCGCTGATCGAATTCGACCGCGTCCACAAGTCCTTCGGGGACCTGACCGTGCTCGACCAGCTCAGCTTCAAGGTCGACCCCGGCGAGCGCGTCACGCTCATCGGGCCCTCGGGCTCGGGCAAGACCACCATCCTGCGCCTGCTCATGACGCTGGAGAAGGTCACCCCGACCGCCGACCCCGACAAGGACGGCGGCGTGATCTGGGTCGAGGGCAAGCCCTACTCCCACATGGAGAAGGGCGGGAAGCTCCACATCGCCTCCGAGCGCTACCTGCGCTCGCGGCGCAGCCGCATCGGCATGGTCTTCCAGCAGTTCAACCTGTTCCCGAACATGAAGGTGCTGCGCAACGTCACCGAAGCGCAGGTCCACGCCCTGGGGCGCTCCAAGGACGAGGCCGAGGCCAAGGCCCGCGAGCTGCTCGAACTGGTGGGCCTGTCGGCCAAGACCGACGAGTACCCTTCGCGGCTCTCGGGCGGCCAGCAGCAGCGCGTGGCGATCGCGCGCGCTCTGGCGATGGACCCCGACATCCTGCTGCTCGACGAGGTGACCAGCGCGCTCGACCCCGAGCTGGTGGCCGACGTGCTGGCGGTGCTGCGCGACGTCGCGGAGACCACGAGCATCACGATGCTGTGCGTGACCCACGAGATGGGCTTCGCCAAGGACGTCTCGAACCGGGTGATGATGTTCGACTCGGGGAAGATCGTGGAGGAGGGCGCCCCGGAGGCGATCTTCTCCGAGCCGCAGGAGGCGCGCACGCAGGACTTCCTGCGGGCGGTGCTCGCCGAATAGGGCTCGCGTCAGGAACACGAGGGAGGCGGTCGGCCGGAGTGGTCGGCCGCCTCCCTTCCCGTGTCCTGGGCGCGTAGCGCCGCGCAGTGGCCGCCGGGTGGCAGAATCGGGTTCCGTTCCACCACCGCGCACCCAGAAGGCGAGCCGATGAACCTGTTCGGGAGGGGCGAGAGCCCCACAGAGGAGACCGTGGCCGTGATCGGCCTCGGGCGCTTCGGTTCGGCCGTGGCCGAATCGCTCACCCGGCTCGGCCACGAGGTCCTCGCGATCGACGAGAACCCCGGGATCGTGCAGCGGGCCTCCGAGACGCTCACCCATGTGGTGCAGGCCGACTCGACCGAGTCGCAGGTCCTCGGGCAGCTCGGGGTCGGCGAGTTCGACCACGTGGTGGTCGCGATCGGCACCGACATCGAGGCGAGCGTGCTCACCGTCCTGGCCTGCGAGGAGGTCGGGGTCCGCGAGATCTGGGCCAAGGCCATCAACGCCAAGCACGGGCAGATCCTCCACCGCACCGGGGCCCACCACGTGGTCTACCCCGAGGCGGCGATGGGCGAGCGGGTCGCGCACCTGGTGAGCGGCAAGATGCTCGACTTCATCGAGTTCGACGACGGGTTCGCGATCGTCAAGACCAAGGCCCCCGCCGAGGCCGTCGGACGCAAGCTCGGCGAGTCGCGGCTGCGCTCGAAGTACGGGGTGACCGTGGTCGGCGTCAAGCAGTCCGGAGAGGACTTCACGTACGCGACCCCCGAGACCGTGGTCGCCGAGGGCGATACGCTCATCGTCTCCGGAGCGACCACCAAGGTCGAGGCGTTCGCCTCCCACACCTGAGATGATCGGACGCGTCAGGGCCTTCTTCGGGAATCCGGCCCGCCTCATCCCGCTGCTGTTCCTCGGCGTGATCCTCGCCGGGACGCTGCTGCTCATGCTGCCGATCTCGCGCGCGGACAACCAGCCCTCGCACTTCACCGACGCGTTCTTCACCGCCACCAGCGCGGTCTCGGTGACCGGCCTGGCCGTGATCGACACCCCGGTCCACTGGAGCTGGTTCGGGCAGTTCGTGATCCTGGTGTCCTTCCAGCTCGGCGGCCTGGGCATCATGACCAGCGCCGTCCTGGTCGGACTCCTGGTCTCCAGCAAGCTGGGCCTGCGCACCAAGCTCATGACGCGCATCGAGATCGGGCAGGCCCTGAGCCTGGGCGACGTCAAGTCGGTACTGCTGCGGACCCTGGTGTTCTCACTGGTCGTGGAGGCGGCCACCGCACTGGTCCTGGCGATCCGGTTCTCCGCGTACGGGTTCGATCTGGCCGACGCGATCTGGTACGGCGTATTCCACGCCGTCAGCTCGTTCAACTCCGCCGGGTTCGCGCTGTTCTCCGACTCGCTCATGAGCTTCGCGACCGACCCTTGGATCACGATCCCGTTGTGCGTCTCGACGATCCTCGGCGGCCTGGGCATGCCGGTGATCTTCGAGATGACGCGGCGCGGGTGGGGCCGCAGGCAGTGGTCGGTGCACACCAAGCTCACCCTCGTCGGCTCGGCGATCCTGCTGTTCGGCGGCTGGGTCGCCTACGTCGCGTTCGAGTGGACCAACCCGGCCACGTTCGGGCAGTGGCCTTGGTACGACAAGCTCCTCGGCGGGTTCTTCCAGTCCTCGATGGTGCGCGGCGCCGGGCTCAACTCGATCGACATCGGGGCGATGGGCGACGACTCGCTGCTGGCCTCGGTGATCCTCATGTTCATCGGCGGCGGCTCGGCCTCGACCGCGGGCGGCATCAAGGTCACCACGTTCTTCGTGCTGCTGCTGGTGATCTGGGCCGAAGTGCGGGGCGAACCCGACGTCACGGTGTTCCGCCACCGCATCAACCCCTCGGTGATCCGCCAGGCCCTGACCGTGGCGCTGGTCTACATCGCCTGCAACGCGGCCGGGGTGTTCCTGATGCAGCGCTTCGAGCCCGAGCTGCCGCTGATGCCGGTGCTGTTCGAGGTCACCAGCGCGTTCGCGACCCTCGGGCAGTCGACCGGGATCACGTACGACCTGTCCGAGCCTTCCAAGTGGCTCTTGTCGATCGCGATGTTCACCGGGCGCATCGGGCCGGTGCTCTTCGCGGCCTCGCTGGCGCTGCGCACCCGCCACCGCCTGTACCGATACCCGGAAGGACGGCCGCTCGTAGGCTGATCGGCCGAGCCCGGGAGTGAGCCCCGCCTCCTGTGGCCCGGGAGGCACAAGCGAAGATGGTGACCAGCACGCCGCAGCGTTCTCGCCCTCAGAAAGGACGCCCCCCGATGTCCCGAAAAGCCCGGCAGCGCACCAGTCGTCTCCCCATCCGGATGCAGTTGATGCTCCCGATCGCCGCGGCGCTGATGGGGATGCTGGTCCTCGGGCTGTTCCAGACCGTGAGCGTGTGGGACGAGTACCAGAACGCGACCGACGCCGAAGTGCTCGCGGGGCTCTCCGAAGACCTCAACCGCGCCTTGGCCGTCCACCAGGCCGAGGCCGCGCCGCTGGTGGGCTCGGTGATCAACGGCGGCGGCGGCCAGTTCGACGCCGCGATCGCGCGCCGCCAGACCGACCTGGCGTTCGAGAGGCTCGAAGCGTCCGCCCCGGCGGTCGTGGCCCGGTTCCCCGGGATCGAGGACGACCTCGAATCCCTGTTCGGCAAGGCCGAGGACCTCCAGACCGCGCGAGCGGCCTTCGACCTGCTCGTGAGCGGCGAGGCCGAGTTCACCGACGACGTGGTCGAGGACGCCTACCTCACCTATCGCGGTGTGGCCGACCAGATCGTGGGGATCTCGGCGATCCTGCCGCGCCTGGTCGACGACGCGCAGGTCTCGGCGCACCTCGACTCGCTCGCGGCCGCCATGCAGGCCAGCCGGATCGCGGCCGAGATCCAGTTCACCGTCGCGGCCGACCTCGCGATACTCAAGGAGGAGGGCTCGCTCAGCGTGGGCCGCCCGACCCTGTCCACCGTGGCGCGCCTCGCGGGCGGCTACGAGCGCCAGATCGCCGAGTTCCAGGCCAACGCCTCGGCCGAAGCCAACGCGGCGTTCTCCAGCGCGGCCGACTCCGACCAGGCCGAGACGGCGATGCTCGCGCTCAGCGTGTACCTCAACGGGAACGTGCCGACCATCTCGCCCGAGGACTTCTCGGCGGCGCAAGGGGTGCTCGTGGCGGCCCTGGACACCGCCCAGGACGCCGTGCTCGACTCCATGGCCGACGATGTGGACGCGATGCGCGACGCCTCCTCGCGGACCCTGCTGACCACGTTCGCGCTCGTCATCGTCTTGGCGCTGACCGCGATCATCTCCGCGGCGATGCTGGCCCGCCGCATCTCGCTGCGCGTCGACGGGGTGCGCGAGGCGACCCTGACCGCCGCGTACGACACCCTCCCCAAGACCGTCGCGGCCGTGTCGCAGGCGAACAACGCCGGAGAGGTCGACCGCCTCCTCCAGGCCGCCAAGCGCCAGACCGTCCTGGCCGTGGACGCGCGCTACGCCGACGAGCTCGACAGCCTCGCCGAGGCCTTCAGCGCCGCGCACCACCAGGCCCTGCGCCAGACCGCCAACCAGGCCCTGCTGCGCATCGACGTCGAGGCCATGATGAAGACCCTCGCCCGCCGCGGACAGAGCCTCATCCGCCGCCAGCAGCAGGTCATGGAGACCCTCGTCGAGGAGTCGCCGACCCACACCGTGCCCGACGAGTGGCGCTCGGTCTACCACCTCCTGGCCCGCATGCGGCGCAACGAGGAGAACCTGCTGCTCCTGGCGGGCGGCGAGCCGCAGCGGCGCTACAACCACCCCGCGGCCCTGGATGCGATCATCCGCGACGCGGTCTCCGAGATCGAGGACGCCGGGCGCATCGTGGTCGAGAACCCGGTGGCCGCCAGGCTGGAGACCAAGCCCGCCGGGGACCTCGTGCGCATCCTCGCCGAACTGCTCGACAACGCCGCGTCGTACTCGCCGCCGACCCAGTCGGTGCGGGTGACCTCGCGGCGCGCGAACTCCGAGATCGTCATCTCCATCGCCGACGACGGCATCGGGCTCGCCCCCGAGCCGATGGCCGCGATCAACCGGCGCCTGGCCGAACCCACCCAGCTGAACTCGGAGCTGACGGCCACGATGGGCCTGCTCGTGGTGGGACGCCTCGCGGCCGACCACTCGATCAGCGTCCAGCTGCACTCCACGATGGGCAAGGGCACGCTCGCGCTGGTGCGCATCCCCGCGAGCGCCCACGCCGAGGACCCGGTCGGGCTCGTGCCCGACCACGCGGGCGGTTCGGCGGCGCGCCTGGCGCTCTCGGCGCGGGCGGCGAACCTGCCGGTGACCGGCACGGGCGCCGAAGTGGCCGCGCCCAGCTCGGTCGAGCCGATCGTGCCCCGTCCCAGGAAGGCCGGCGCGGCGCCCGAGCCACGCCCTGTAGCTGGTGGAACACTGAATGGGGCCAACGGTTCGGGCCCCACTGCGGGCCCGGGCCCTGAGACGCTGGATGTTACCTTCAGGAAGGTGAACAGAGCACTCGAAACCTCGGGCAGGGTCAACGGCGCCGAACTCCCCCGTCGCGCGCCCGGCACCAAGCTGCTCCCCGGCTCCGTTCCCACTCCCCGCGCGGGCAGCGGCGGAGCCGACCTCGACCCGGCCGAGATCCGGGACCGGCTCGCCGGTTTCGCCTCAGGCATCGCGGCGGCCGCCGCGCACGAACAACGCCAATAGAAAGCAGCGAGATGGATAGCAAGGACAGTAACGTCGGTGAACTCGACTGGCTCCTGACCTCCTTCGTGGAGAAGGTGCCGGACGTCTCCGAGGCGCTCACGGTCTCCGTCGACGGCCTCGCCATCGCCGCGTCCCGCGGACTCT
Source organism: Glycomyces sp. NPDC046736 (assembly GCF_040645615.1). NCBI lineage: Bacteria > Bacillati > Actinomycetota > Actinomycetes > Glycomycetales > Glycomycetaceae > Glycomyces > Glycomyces sp. NPDC046736. The sequence continues at coordinate 44,940 of NZ_JBEYYO010000004.1, forward strand.
CGACCGACCGGGCCGACCAGCTCGCCGCGATCACTTCGGGGCTGGCGAGCCTGACGACGGGGGCGGCGAAGGTGCTCGACGCCGGTCGCATCCGCCAGTCGGTGATCGACATGGACGAAGGCGTGCTGCTCCTCATGGCCGTCGGTGACCGCGCCCAACTCGCGGTCCTCGCCAACGCCGGCTGCGACCTCGGGCAGGTCGGCTACGAGACCGCCCTCCTGGTCAAGCGCGTCTACGCGGCGCTGGAACCCGACGCCCGAACCGGCGCCTAGCCCGGAACGGACGCAGACGGCATGGTCGCAGTGCGGCGAGTCCACTCGCGCACTGCGACATCGGCGCTCCGCGAAGCGGAACGACCGCAGGCCGCTCGCCCACTCGCTCCGGCGCAAGGACGCGAAACGATCACGGCCGCAGGCCATTCGCTCGTCTCGTCGCCGAACCGGCTCGGAGCGGACGGGCCGCGCGCCGCATCGCCGGGGCCTTCGCTACCGGTCCGTAGGACATTGCTCACCCGTTCGAAGCCGGTCTCCGGCCGCTCCTCGGGCCGGGCCCCGTCCCTTTCGCCGCGTCGCAGTTTCGACCTGCGACAACCACGCAATCAGAGGCAGCCGATCACGCTCCGCCACGCCGCTGAGGGAACGCCCCTCCGCATCGGCGGCCGTTCGCGGGGCTATGCTGCGTTCGCTACCTGGAAATGAACATGGAGGCCCACAGGTGACCACGGTTGAGCCCAAGCTGGAGCCCACGCCTGTCGTCGCGCGCCCGTGGCCGGTGCGCCGCGAGCCGAACGGCTCCTGGCTCGCCCGCACACTGCGCACGACCGACGCGAAGCAGATCGGTCTGCTCTACTTCGTCACGTCCTTCGCGTTCTTCGCCATCGGCGGCATCCTCGCGCTGCTGATCCGCGCCGAGCTGTTCCAGCCCGGCCTCCAGATCGTGTCCTCCGAGCAGTTCAACCAGCTGTTCACGATGCACGGCACGATCATGCTGCTCATGTTCGCGACACCGATCGTGTTCGCGTTCGGCAACTACCTCGTGCCGCTCCAGATCGGCGCGCCCGACGTGGCGTTCCCGCGCCTCAACGCGTTCGCCTACTGGCTGTACCTGCTCGGCTCGATCCTGGCCGTCTCCGGCTTCATCACCCCCGGCGGCGCGGCCTCGTTCGGCTGGTTCGCCTACCAGCCCCTGTCGAACGCCGTGAACTCCCCCGGCATCGGCGCGGACATGTGGTTCGTGGGCCTGTCCATCTCGGGTGCGGGCACCATCCTCGGCGCGGTCAACATGATCACCACGATCGTGACGATGCGCGCGCCGGGCATGCTCATGTTCCGGATGCCGATCTTCACCTGGAACATCCTCATCACCAGCCTGCTGATCATCCTGGTGTTCCCGATCCTCTTCGCCGCGCTCCTCGCCGTCATGGCCGACCGCCAGCTCGGCGCCCACGTCTTCGACTCCGAGACCGGCGGCGCGATCCTGTGGCAGCACCTGTTCTGGTTCTTCGGCCATCCAGAGGTGTACATCGTGGCGCTGCCGTTCTTCGGCATCGTCTCCGAGATCTTCCCGGTCTTCAGCCGCAAGCCGATCTTCGGCTACAAGACCCTCGTGGCCGCCACGCTGGCGATCGCGGGCCTGTCGATGGCCGTGTGGGCCCACCACATGTACGCCACCGGCTCGGTCATGCTGCCGTTCTTCTCGCTCATGACGTTCCTGATCGCGGTGCCCACCGGCGTCAAGTTCTTCAACTGGATCTTCACGATGTGGAAGGGCCAGTTGACGTTCGAGACCCCGATGCTGTTCAGCATCGGCTTCCTGGTGACGTTCCTCCTGGGCGGCCTGTCGGGCGTCCTGCTCGCCAGCCCGCCGGTGGACTTCCACGTCTCGGACTCCTACTTCGTGGTGGCGCACTTCCACTACGTGCTGTTCGGCACGATCGTGTTCGCCGTCTACGCGGGCGTCTACTTCTGGTTCCCGAAGGTCGCGGGCCGGATGTACGACGAGCGGCTGGGCAAGGTCCACTTCTGGTTGACCTTCATCGGCTTCCACACCACCTTCCTGGTCCAGCACTGGCTCGGCGCCGAGGGCTTCCCGCGCCGCTACGCCGACTACCAGGTCGGGGACGGCTTCACCACGCTGAACATGATCTCCACGGTGGGCGCGTTCGTGCTCGGGCTCTCGACGCTGCCGTTCATCTGGAACCTGTTCAAGTCCTGGAAGGCCGGGCGGGTCGTGGAGACCAACGACCCGTGGGGCTACGGCGGCTCGCTCGAATGGGCCACCAGCTGCCCGCCGCCGCTGCGCAACTTCGACCGGCTCCCGCGCATCCGCTCCGAGCGGCCCGTCTTCGACGAGAAGTGGGGCCACCTGGTCAAGGAGGTCAAGGGGCACTAGCCCTCTGACCTCACCCGAAGGCCCGGAAGCGACCGCTTCCGGGCCTTTCGCGTACCCCGGACGCGAACTGTGGCCCACCGGCTCTTCACACGGCTCCCGCGCGTCACTAGGATCGAGGGCATGAGCCGGGCATTGATCGTGGTGGACGTCCAGAACGACTTCTGTGAGGGCGGCTCGCTGCCCGTGACCGGCGGCGCGGCCGTGGCCGCGGCGGTGACCGAGCTGATCGGCGCGGAGCGGGGCCGGTGGGACCACGTGGTCGCCACCCGCGACTGGCACATCGACCCCGGCCTGCACTTCTCGGCCGAACCGGACTTCCGCGACTCGTGGCCCCCGCACTGCGTGGTGGGCACCAAAGGCGCCGGGTTCCACCCCGACTTCGACCACTCGCTCGCCGAGGCCGTGTTCGACAAGGGCGCCTACGAGGCCGCCTATTCCGGCTTCGAGGGCTCCAGCGGCGAGACCGACCTCGCGCACTGGCTTCGGGACCACGATGTGGACGCGGTCGACGTGGTCGGCATCGCCACCGACCACTGCGTGCGGGCCACCGCCCTCGACGCGGCCGCCGAGGGCTTCACGACCACGGTGCTCCTCGAATACACCGCGGCCGTGGCCGAGGAGACCCGCGCGAAGGCGCTCGAAGAGCTCGAAGCGGCGGGCGTGACACTGGCCTAGCCCTTGTGGTCGGCTTCGCTGAGAACGGCGCTGTCGTAGTTGTCGGCCCCGTACGGGTCGAAGATCAATTCGTCCTGGCTGTAGCGGACCATCTCCACCTGCACTGACACTTGGATGCCGTACCCCAGTTCGTCGGCGTTCCATTGCGAACTGGGCGGGATGTCCATCGCCCATTTCGCCTCGTACACCTCTCCGGGCTCGAGCGGATCGCCCACGAGCACGCCCTGGTTGCCCGGCTTGTCGCATGCGGGCATGTCGCCGGCGAATCCGGCGTGCTCGGTGCCGCACAGCGACAGCAGGTAAGGGGCCGAGGTCCGGTCGCCGGTGTTCGACACGTTCACCGTCGTGAGGTAGCCCTCCCCGTCGGGGCTGATCTTCACGTGAAGGGTCAGGTCGGTGACCATCGAGGCGGGCCCGGGGTCGTCGATCGCGACGAGCGGTTCGTCGTCGCGGGGCCGCGACTGGAGGTACCAGACCTCCTCGGTGCCGATCTCGCTTTGGTCGCCCTCGCAGCAGACGAAGTCCTCATCGGTCTCGCGCATGAGGAAGATGACGCCGTAGCCGTCGGCCGGGGCCAAGTCCTCTATGCTGCCGTGCTCGCCGCCCGAGACCAGGAGCTGCTCGGTGACCATCCAGCCGCCCTCGTCGTCCCCGGCGACCACGACCGCTTGGCGCGAGTCGAGGGTGCCGCTCCAGCATTCGAGGAGCGCCACGGCCCGGACCGGTCCGCCCTTCTCCAGCGGCGTGTGGATCACCTTGAGCAGCGGGGTCTCCGCGGCGTCGGTGTATTCGCTCTCGCCTTCGAGGGACTTCCAGTCGGGGACGCCGTCGCTGATCGTCGCGGGCGCTGTCTCGCAGCTCGGGTCCGAGGTGCCGAATGCGGGCAGGTCGAGTGTCGCGCCGAGGAGGTCGTCGAAGGTGGGGACCCTCCCGTCGCCGACCATGGCGTCCTCGGTCTCCAGGGTGGGCGGCGAGGGATCGAAGCTGCTCGGGGACTCCATGACGGCCGACTCGCCGAAGTCGCCCGCGGGCGGGGCGTCGAGGGCCTGGCCGGAGGCCTGGAGCCACCAGAGCGCGGGCAGTGCGACCAGGACGGCGGCGACCGCGGCCCCGGCAGCGCCGCGGGTGGCCCTCCTGCGGCGCACACGGCGGTGCAGGGCCCCGACCGGCGCGGGGTCGACCATGGCCTCGGCGGTGTGGGCGAGGTCGGCGAAGGCGGCTTCGAAGCGGGGCTCGTCGGGGCCCGCGTGGTCCGGGGTCGTCATCGCTGCTCCATCTCGTACACGGAAAGCCGACCGGCGAGCGCGGCCTTTCCTCGGGTCAGCCACGAGCGGACGGTGGCTTCGGCGACGCCTTCCTGCACGGCGATCTCGGCGACCGACATGCCCGCCATGTAGCGGAGGATGACGGCCTTGCGGTGCTTGGGGCCGATGCGGGCCAGGGCCCGCATGAGGTCGATGCGGTCCCCGTCGGGGCCGTCGGCCGGGGTCTCGCGCTGCTTCCCCAGGAACCTCTGGGTCACCGCGCGGCGGCGCAGGTGGCTGGTGGCGAGGTTCCAGGCGACGCGGCGGACCCACGCGGCCGGGTTCTCATAGTCGCGGAGCCTGCGCCATCTGGCCAGTCCCCGGGTGAACGCCTCGGCGACCAGGTCCTCTGCCTCGGCGCGGTCGCCGGTGTAGGCGAAGATCTGCGCGGTCACGGCGCGCACGTTCGCGGCGTAGAAGTCGTCGAATTCGAGGCTCGCGCGCAGCGGCGCGACCTGGTCCGCTCCGCCGCTCTCCGGTGGAGAGGGCGTGTCGCGGGTCGGCGTCATGGAAACTCCTCGACTCGGGGTGACGACAGGGGTCCGCAACAACTACACGAACGCGACCACTGTTCTGACGCACCCCGAATCGGAGGTTTCCTTCACAATTTCGGCGCCGCCTCGCTTTCGGGGCGTGTCACTTGCCGTAGCGGCGGTCGCGGAAGGCGTAGGAGCGGACGGCGCGCAGGAAGTCGACGCGGCGGAAGTCGGGCCAGTTGGAGTCGCAGAAGTAGAACTCGGAGTAGGCCGACTGCCACAGCAGGAATCCCGAGATCCGCTGCTCGCCGGAGGTGCGGATGACCAGGTCGGGGTCGGGCTGGCCGGTCATGTAGAGGTGGCGGGCGATGGAGTCGGCGTCGATGGCGTCAGCGGCCTGTTCGAGGCTCGCGCCGGTCTCGGCCTGTTCGAGCATGAACGAGCGCACGGCGTCGGCGATCTCGCGCTGGCCACCGTAGCAGACCGCGAGGTTGACGCGCATCCCGCGCTTGTCGGCGGTGCGCTGCTGGGCGCCTTTGAGGGCGGCCTGGTGGGCTTCGGGGAGCAGGTCGAGGGCCCCGACCATGCGCAGCTGCCAGGGCTGGTCGTCCTCGGAGAGTTCCCCGGCGAGCTCGTCGATGATGTCGAGGAGGGGGTCGAGCTGGTCCTTGGGACGGGAGAGGTTCTCGGTGGAGAGGAGCCAGATGGTCACGTGCTCGACGCCGAGCTCGTCGCACCAGCCCAGGAAGCGCTCGATGTGCTTGGCCCCGGCGCGGTGGCCGTCGTTGGGGTCGGTGAGCCCCATGTCGCGGGCCCAGCGGCGGTTGCCGTCGACCATGACGCCGATGTGCCTCGGCAGCGACTGACCGGTCAGTTCGCGTGCGAGCCGGCGCTCGTAGATCAGGTAGAGCAGGTTGGAGATTCCCACAACCGGCAATTGTAGGCCTGGACGGCCTGTGGTCCGGCCCAGGTGGGCGCACGGGTGCGGGCGGGGCCCCGCCGCCGACGCCCGGCCAGGAGCGTCGGCGGCGGTTTCCCAAGGGGCCCTAAGGGTTGTCGAGGCGCTGCTTCAGCGCGTCGAGTTCGCTCCAGAGGACGGTGGGGAGGCGGTCGCCGAAGCGGGCGAACCAGCTCTCGACGAGGGGGATCTCGGCGGCCCATTCCTCGCGGTCGACGTCGAGGGCGGCCTTGAGGTCGGCTTCGGCGAGGTCGAGGCCGTCCGTGTCGATCGCCTCGGGGGTCGGGCAGTACCCGATCGGGGTCTCGACGGCTTCGGCGCTTCCTTCGAGGCGTTCGACGACCCATTTGAGGACGCGGGCGTTCTCGCCGAACCCGGGCCACAGGAAGCGGCCGTCCTCGCCGCGGCGGAACCAGTTGACGTAGAAGACCTCGGGCATGAGCGACTCGTCGGTGGCGGCCTTGCCCATGGCGATCCAGTGGCCGAAGTAGTCGGCGGCGTTGTAGCCGATGAACGGGAGCATCGCCATCGGGTCGCGGCGCACGACCCCGACCTTGCCCTTGGCGGCGGCGGTGGTCTCCGAGGAGAGCGTGGCGCCCATGTACACGCCGTGGACCCAGTCGCGGGCCTGGGTGACCAGCGGGATCGTGGTGGCGCGGCGGCCACCGAAGAGGATCGCGTCGATCGGGACGCCGCGCGGGTCGTCGTACTGCTCGGCGAGCACCGGGCACTGCTTGATGGGCGTGCAGAAGCGCGAGTTCGGGTGGCTGGAGGGCTCGTCGGACTCAGGGGTCCAGTCGCGGCCCTTCCAGTCGATCGCGTGCTCGGGGGCCTCGCCCATGCCCTCCCACCACACGTCGCCGTCGTCGGTGAGCGCGACGTTGGTGAACAGCGTGTGGCCCTTGGCGATGGTGCGCATCGCGTTGGGGTTGGTGTCGTAGTCGGTGCCGGGCGCGACGCCGAAGAACCCGTACTCGGGGTTGGAGGCCCACAGGCGCCCGTCGTCGCCGAAGCGCAGCCACGCGATGTCGTCGCCGAGGGTCTCGACCTTCCAACCCGGGATCGTGGGTTCGAGCATGGCGAGGTTGGTCTTGCCGCACGCGGAGGGGAACGCCCCGGTCACGTGGTAGACCTTCCCTTCGGGGCTGGTCAGGCGCAGGATGAGCATGTGCTCGGCGAGCCAGCCCTCGTCGCGGCCCATCGCCGAGCCGATGCGCAGCGCGTAGCACTTCTTGCCCAGCAGGGAGTTCCCGCCGTAGCCCGAACCGAAGGACCAGATCTCGCGGTCGGCCGGGAAGTGGGAGATGTACTTGGTCTCGTTGCACGGCCACGCCACGTCGGCCTGGCCCGGCTCCAGGGGCGCGCCGACCGAGTGGAGGCAGCGCACGAAGTCGGCGTCCTCTCCCATCGCTTCGAGCACGTTCGAGCCCATGCGGGTCATGATGTGCATCGAGGCGGCCACGTAGGCCGAGTCGGTGAGCTCGACGCCGAACATGGGCTGCTCGGCTTCGAGGGAGCCCATGCAGAAGGGGACGACGTACATGGTGCGCCCGCGCATGGAGCCGCGGTAGAGGTCGGTCATGGTCTCGCGCATGTAGTCGGGCGCGGTCCAGTTGTTGGTGGGCCCGGCGTCCTCGGGGTCGAGCGAGCAGATGAAGGTGCGCTCCTCGACTCGGGCGACGTCGTCGGGGTCGGTGCGGGCGAGGAACGAGTCCGGCTTGGCCGGGACGGGGACGAGGGTCCCGAAGGCGACGAGCTCGGCGGTGAGCCGGCCCCATTCGGCCTGGGTGCCGTCGCACCACACGATCTGGTCGGGGTCGGTCAGGGCGGCGACCTCGCCGACCCAGGCGATGAGCCCGGCGTGGGTGGTGGGGGGATCGGTCAGCCCGGTCAAGGGTTCGGCGGCTTCGATGCTCACGTTGGCTCCTTCGGCTTTGGTGCTCGTTCGAGCGGCGGGGCGCGAGGCCCGTGCCGCGGCCGGCCCCTCGGACGCTACGTGAACGGCGGGCTTCGCGCAGGAACTCGTGCGCGATTGCACCGGGCTTGAGCAGGCACTCCGTGAACGATCCTTTACAGCTTGCGCATTCGAGCTCGAAACGAGCACTACTACCGGCTGTTTCCACTTTTGTGCGCAGCCTCGCGCATCACAATCCGAATTTGCATCATGCTCTCAACTAACGCGATCGGTTTCGATCATGAAACGAGCGCGTTAGATCGCGGTCACGAGCAGATCGGTGCGCGGAGAGCGGGCAGCGACAGGCCCATTTGACGTGAATCAGCCCACAACGGCGTGCTGTAGGTGAAGATGCCTAGGGCGGGTCCGGGAACTCGCGGCGAGTCGGTATCCGAGTCCATTCGTTCGCTCGCGAGGCGGAAGGCCTTCCGAATACCGGTGTTGTATTCGGGAGGCCGACAACGAAGCGAGCGGGCGAATGGGCCGGATAACGGCCGTCGGGGGTTCCCGGACCCGCCCTACAGGTCACCCCGAGAAATGAGCGCGTTGGAGACGACGATGGCCCACCGTGAACCGGAACCGCAGCCGCGCCGGGTGAAGCACCTCGCGTTCAGCCTCGGCCTGCCGCTCCTCGTGATCGCGGCGGTCGTGATCGTCTACCTGGTCGCCAGATAGACGAACGGCCGCGACCCCGAAGGGCCGCGGCCAAAAAAACATCGGGTCAGACGGAGGGTCCGCGGCGGCGCAGCTCGTCGACGCTGACCATCGCCTCGCGCAGCTCCTTGAGCCAGTCCTCGGCGTGCTGCTCGACCAGCCGCACGCACCACGCCAGAGCGTCCGAGCGCGACGCGGCCACGCCCGACCCGACCAGCGTGTCGAGCACGAGCCGCTCGGGCTGGCGCAGACGCGTCGTGACCGGCAGCGACTGGTGGGTGAACACCATGGTGGTGCTCCCGCAACGCGCCCCCCACGAGGCCTGGCGGTGGTACCGGTACTGGAGCTGCTGCGCGATCTGGACGCGCATGTCCCGCGTGGCCTCGCGGAACCGGGAGATGCGGCCCTCCTCGGTCGCGGCGCGGTCGGATTCGGTGGCGTCGGCGGGATGGTCGGGGGTCGGCAGCGGGCAGATGATGATCATCTCGTCGCGGTCGACGGTGACCTCGGGAAGCCCCGAGATCCAGCCGTCGGGGACGATCCCGTAGATCCACGCCGGGGCGTCGTCAGTGGACGGCAGGGGTCCGTAATGCCACGAGCCGGTGTCGTCGTTGGCGGCCATCGACGGGTCTCCTCACGTTTCTATGACGCATCAGGTGTACCCCATCGAAGCAAATGCGGGCTCACAGGCCCCGCATGAACGCCCCCGCCAGAGCGCACACCGCGACCACCGATGCGCCCACGCACGCGAGGACCTGGCCCGGCCGCGGGCGGACCCGGTACTGCCAGCTCAGCCACACGCTCAACGCGACCGGCCCGGCCCCGACTCCTCCGAACAGGGTCAACGCCGCGAACGCCGGGCCGACGGCCGAGTCGTCGCGGAGGATCCACAGCGCGACGGCCACGGCGAGCGTGCCGAGCCCCGCCCCGATGAGCGCGGCGGTGACCTCGGTGTGGCGCGGCGCCTCGATCGGCAGTTCCCCCTGCCGGGCGAGGGCCAGGAGCCGCTCGGAGCGTTCGAGCCGGGCCCGGACGCGTTCGGCCTCGGGCTCGGGGTCGGGCGTCCCGGGCTCGGGCGCGGGACCGGTGCGGCGGTGGCCCACGAAGTCGCCCAGGGACCGCCACAGCGCGGCGACGGTCTTGTCGGTCTCGGCCACGAGCGTGGACGCCGACACCGAGGCCCGGTCGGCCTCGTCGCGGGCCGCTCGGGCGGCGGCGACCGCGTCGGTGAGGCGTTCGGCCTCGTCGCGGTAGGCGGTCTCGGCGGCGCGGACCTCCTCCTCGGCGCTGGAGCGCTCGGCCAGGTAGGCCGCGACGGCGTCGGCGTATTCGGTGTCGGTCGCCATGGCGTCTCCTCTGCTGTGTTTCTCGGCCGGGCTCGCGTTCGGCTGCCACCGATCTTCGTGTCGTCCCTGGCCCGGTGCTATTGCAGGTCGAGCACGGCTTCGGGCCGGGGCAGGCGGGCGGTGGTCCGGTAGGGGATCACGACCTGCGGGACGCGGTGGCGGGCCCGGTCGAAATACAGGCCGCGGCGGGTGCGCGGATACCAGGCCGGGCCGCCGCTCGCCGGGGAGAGCGGCGCGAGTTCGGGGCCTTGGACGTCGAGGGCGAGCCAGGCGTCGACCGCGTCGAACCGGGCCGAGAACCCGCCGAGGTCTTCGCGCAGGCGCGGCACGGACCGCCACCAGCCGAGGGTGTGGAGGTGCCGTTCGGGGCCGTCGATGAGCATGGCGCGCAAGCGGGCCAGCCCGGGCGCGTCGAGGCGGGCGGCGTCGGCGGCGTACACGAGGTTCAGGCGCAGGGTCCCGTCGCAGCGCAGCTCCCAGTCGCGGCAGGCCGCGTCGAGGTCGTCGTGCCAGTCGACCTCGGCCCCGTCGGCTTCGAGCGCGGCGGCCAGCGCGAGCGCGGCGGGCGCGGCGTCGGGTTCGAGGCAGCACAGGTCGACACCGATGCGCTGGCCCGCTTCGCGCGCCGCGGCGGTGGCGGTGAGGGCGGCGGTGGCGAGGATGTCGGCGGCTTCGGTGGTGCGGGTACCGAGGACGGCGAGGTTGCGGCCGGGAGCGCGGTGGAGGGCCAGTTCGGCGCCGCGGGAGGCGACGTCGATGGTCTGGCCGAGCAGGGCGGTCTCGGGGCCGGGCGCGGTGTCGGCGAGTTCGGGCACGAGGTCGCCGTCGAACAGCGCGGGCGGGGGGCTGCCTGGCTTGCGGGCCTCCCACAGGCGCTGCTGGAGGGGTTCCCAGGCGTCGGCGTGCCCGGCGTTGGGGACGGCGACGGTGGTGTTGGCGCCGGTGTGCCCGGATTCGGCGTTGACGACGGCGTGGAAGCGGGGGACGGTGTCGGCGGCGTGGTTGTTCTCGGCGAGGACCCTGCGGGCCTTGGGGAGTGCGATGCGGAGGGTGAACTGGGCGACCAGGCTGGGGCGGCCCCAGAGCGCTTCGATGCCGGCGATGTCCTGGGAGGCGAGGACGAGGTGGATGCCCTGGCTGCGGCCGCGGCGGGCGAGGTCGTCGAGGAGCTGCACGGCTTCTTCGGTGACGGCGTCGCGCGCTTCGAGGAGCACTTGGAACTCGTCCACGACGGCGACGATGCGGGGCCAGTGCCCTTCGGGGTCGGCGGCGCGGAGCTCTTCGAGCTTGGTGGCCTCGTGGGCTTTGGCCGCTTCGGCGCGGCGGCGCAGTTCCTCTTTGAGGTGCCGCAGGAGGGCGAGGCCGAATTCGCGGTCGTCGTTGATGTTGACGCCGACCAGGCGCACGTGCGGGAGCCAGGAGGGGTCGCGGCGCCCGGACGCGAAGCGCGCGAAGGAGACGCCTTCTTTGAAGTCGAGGAGGTACAGCGCGAGTTCGTCGGGGCTGTAGTCGGAGGCGAGGGCGGCGATCCAGGCGTAGAGGAGGTTGGTCTTGCCCGAGCCGGAGGGCCCGCCGACGAGCGCGTGGGGCGGGTTGTCGCCCAGTTCGATGCGGGCGAGGTCGCCGGTGGGGGTCTCCCCGACGGCGGCGCGGAGCCCGGTGGCCGAGGACGCGGTCCACAGCCGGGGCGGGAGGAGGTCGACCAGGCGGGCCGGTTCCCTTCCGGCGCTGTGCTTCTCGCCGATGGCTTTGGCGGCGGCGGTGATGGTGGAGGCGGGCGGGGGGCCGTCGAGCTCGATCGCGGCCCCGGGCAGGCCCGAGTAGGCGTCGGCGGTGAGGCGAGGGAGGTCGGCGGGCCCGGCGGTGTCGTCGCCGACAATGACGAGGTGCACCCCGGCGGCGACCCCGGTGCGCCTCAGGCGGGCGAGCTGGGCCTGGTCGTGGGCGGGCCAGGCGGCGAGGTCGGCGCCCTGGAGCACGAGCACCCGCCACGGTTCGGGCCTGCGCCCGGTCGCGGCGGCGAGGGCGGCGAGCGAGTCGTGCTCCCCGGCGAGCACGTCGGCGTTGACGCGCCGCACGGTCTCCACAAGCGAGTCGAGTTCGTCGCGCAACCCCGAAGGCCCCACAAAGGAGAGGAGTCCAGCCTTCCCGAGTGCGGCGAAGGCAGAAAGCGACCGGCCGAGCCGCTCGGGGTCGTACACGTGGAACCGCACGAGCCCGGCGGGCACCGATCCCACGGCGCGCAGCAGCAGCCCGGGAAGTGCTTGCGCCGCATCGGCATCGATGCGCAGATGCGCCCGATCGAGCAACGGCACGAGCGCGGGCAGTGAGATCGCGGTCACCGAGGGTGCCGAAATGTCACACCCCCCTGTCACACTCTTCTCACCGGCAACAGCGCGAGACGGAAAGGAGGAACCAAGAGCGCCAACAGCCTCAGCACCGGCGGCGACGGCCGCCCGAGTGCCACCAGAGGCCAAGGCGGCGGCCTCCGGAACGCCGCGAAAATCAGGGTGGGTGGGGTGGGGGGCGGGGGGGAGGGGGCCCCCGGAGCGACTCTCACGTTCGCTGCCCGCGATCGTCCCGATCCGCAGCAGTGGGGCCGCGCCTCGGCCGAGTACCGACTCCGGTCGCCAGTCGTCCCAACCATCCCCGGCCGCCGCCGGGGCGGCGCGCCGCGCCGCGGCCAGTGCCGCTTCGTGTCCGCTCTGGACCGCCGCTGCGGTCCGCGCGGTGAGCGTGCTCATCATCTTCTCGTGGATGCCCTCCAGCTGCACTCGCTTGCGCGAGGACTCGCTGATGGCCCGTTCGGCTTCGGCCCTCTCGGCTTCGGCGGAGGCCGCGGTCCGGTCGGCGAGGAGGCGGGCTTCACCTCGGGCGCGGGCGAGTTCGTCGCCCATGGCCGCCACCAGTCGTCTGCGCCAGCTGCTCATGGTCACGCCTTCCGCTCGGTCTTGCTCAGTCGGTGGAGCGCGGCCACGAGCGCCGGGCCCACCGCCGCGGTGCGGGCCGCGTCCGGTTCGTCTTGGGCGCGCCCGAGCGTGCATGCCGAGGCGAGGGCCGCGCCGATGTGGTCGGGTTCGGCGCCGGGCACGAGGGAGCGGACCTTCTCGGCGCACTTGTCGCGCAACGCGGGCACGTCGCGCGCGGTCGGGGTGCGGCCGAGGTGTTCGGCCGCGAGCGTGCGCACGAGCGGCCAGGCCAGGCCCGGGAGCTTGACGCCGGTCTGGGGTCCGGCGTCGCGCAGGCGTTTGCAGTACGCGTCGGCGTTGCCGTCACCGGCGGCTTTGAGCAGGTCGTTGAACAACCTCGTGGGCGGGACCTTCTGGGGGTCGGCGGCCCCGGTGCGCTCGCACAGTTCGTTGACGCGGGCGGTCCACCACGCGAGCGGGTCGACCGGTGCGGGCGCGGCGGCGGGCCCGCTGCGCTGCGCGGGGGCGACGGCGGCCGGGGCGGTGCCCGCGCCGATCGCGTCCAGGTAGTCGCCGATCGCGGTGGCGGTCTCGGCGAGGCGGGTGCGGGCGTGGGCGAGGCGTTCGCGGGCGGCGCCGAGGCGGTGGAGGCCGATCTCGGCGTTCGATTCGCGCGCGGCCTCTTTGAGCTCGGCCTGCGCGGTCTCGAAGTGGGCGTCGGCGGTGTCGAGGGCGGGCAGCGGGAGGTCTGCGGCGAGGGCCCTGAGGCGCCCGGCGAGGGCGGCGACGTCCACGGCGGTCTCCGTTCTAGAGGGTCGCGGCGTAGGTCTCGGCCTGTTCGGCGGCCGCGAAGGTCGCGGCCAGGGACTGCTCCAGTTCGGCGGCGGCCTGCGCGAGCGCGGCTTGGGCGGTGGTGACCGCGTCGTGGCCCGAGCCGGCGGTGGCGGCGGTGAGGCTCCCTTGTGCTGACTCGATGTTCTGACTGGCGGCGGTGATCGCGGCCTGGCCGTCGCGGACCTGCTGGAGGGCGGCGGCGATGGCCGACTTGAGTTCGGCGACGCTCACGGTTGACACGAGCTCATTCTCACCGAGAACACGTCCACTTTCAGTGATCGTGAGATAACGCGGCGTGTCTGCTTTGTCGGATTTCCGACGCTCCCGTGACTACCAGTGTTGCTTTCGATGCATTTTACGGTGGCGGAGTGACACACCTCCCAACTAGAGTGTGACCTACCAACGGGGCACGGCGAGTCTGCAAGCCGCAGGCGAGCACCGCCCCTTCACATCGACACCCGGGAGGCGACCGTGCCAGTGCAACGCACTTACGTCCTCGACACCTCGGTTCTGCTGTCAGATCCAGGTGCGTTCTCACGGTTCGACGAACACCACGTGGTCATCCCGCTCGTCGTCGTCGGCGAGCTGGAAGCCAAACGCCACCATCCCGAGCTGGGCTGGTTCGCCCGGGAGTGCCTCAGGCGCCTCGACGAACTGCGCATCCGGCACGGGCGCCTCGACCAGCCGATCGCGATCGGGGACCACGGCGGTTCCTTCCGCGTCGAGCTCAACCACGTCGACACCTCCGGCCTTCCGGCCGGGTTCGCGCTCGACTCCAACGATTCGCGCATCATCGCCGTCACCCGGGCCCTGGGCCTGGAGGGCGCCGACTCGGTGCTGGTCACCAAGGACATGCCGCTGCGCGTCAAGGCCTCCGCGGTGGGCATCCCCACCGAGGAGTACCGGCACGGGCAGGCCGCCGACCCGACCTGGTCGGGCATGGCCGAGCTGTCGGTGCCCGACGAGCTGATCGACGCCCTGTTCGAAGGCGGCGAGGCCGACCTCCCGCCCGATGTGGACCTGCCGTGCCACACCGGGCTCGTGCTCAACGGCAACGGATCCAAGGCGCTGGGCCGGGTCACCGTCGACAAGCAGATCCAGCTCGTGCGCGGCCGGGAGGCCTTCGGCGTCCACGGCCGCTCCGCCGAGCAGCGCGTCGCGATCGACCTGCTGCTCGACCCCGAGATCGGGATCGTCTCGCTCGGCGGGAAGGCCGGTACGGGCAAGTCGGCGATGGCGCTCGCGGCGGGCCTGGAGCAGGTCCTGGAGCGGGAGCTGTTCAAGAAGGTCATCGTGTTCCGCCCGCTGTACGCCGTGGGCGGCCAGCAGTTGGGCTACCTGCCCGGCTCCGAGGGCGAGAAGATGAGCCCGTGGGGCCAGGCCGTGTTCGACACGCTCGGCGCGGTCACCGACGACAACGTCATCTCCGAGGTCCTCGAACGCGGGATGCTGGAGGTCCTGCCGCTCACCCACATCAGGGGGCGCAGCCTGCACGACGCGTTCGTGATCGTCGACGAGGCCCAGTCGCTGGAGCGCGGCGTGCTCCTGACGGTGCTCTCGCGGATCGGGCAGGGCTCCAAAGTGGTCCTCACCCACGACGTGGCCCAGCGCGACAACCTGCGGGTCGGCCGCCACGACGGCGTCGCCAGCGTCATCGACGTACTCAAGGGCCACCCACTGTTCGCCCACGTCACGCTTACGCGCAGTGAGCGTTCCGAGATCGCCGAGATGGTCACCAACCTGCTCGAAGGCTGAGCCGCGAGCTCTGGCATGCTGTGTCCCGGGCGTCTGTCCACAGACGCCCGGGACACAGGAGTAGAGCGCATGATCCCACTGCTGACCCGCTACGGCGCGAAACTCGCCGCCGTGCTCGTCCTCGCACTCGGGGCCGTCATCGTCGTGAACGCCGTGACCGACGACCCCGCCGAACTCGACGCCCAGCACCCCAGCAACCTCGCCGCCGAGAAGCAGGCCGAGGCCGAGGAGGCGTACGAAGAGGTCCGGTACCTGCACGTCAACTACATCGAGGAGACCGCGGGGGCCGACGTCGACGTCAAGGCCGAAGCGGTCGCCGACTTCGCGATCGACCGCGCCGCGAACCTGGACAAAGCGCAGGAGGACGCGGACAAGGCCGCCGAGGAGGCCGCCGCCGCGGCCGCCGCGAACACCAACCCCACCTCGGTCGAGATCCCCGGCTCGTGCAGCGAGTACTCGGGGAACAAGGCCACCGGTTGCGCGATGGCGACCGAGCGCGGCCACGACATGGAGCAGGTCGGCTGCCTCGTGGCCCTGTGGAACCGCGAATCGGGCTGGAACGAGAAGGCCGCCAACGGCATCGGCGCCTACGGCATCCCCCAGGCCCTCCCCGGCTCGAAGATGGAGAGCGCAGGATCGGACTGGGAGACCAACCCGGTCACCCAGATCAAATGGGGTCTGGGCTACATCGAAGGCCGCTACGGGACCCCGTGCTCGGCCTGGGCCCACTCCGAAGAAGTCGGCTGGTACTAGACGCACACGGCTGGGGCGGCCTCGCCGCCCCGGCCTTTTCCCTTCTCCCCCACCACCCCCGGAGGGCCGATGCTCCCCCGCCTGACCCGATACGCCGCCCGGATCGCCGCCTGCCTTCTGCTCGCCCTCGGCGCCGTCATCGCCGTCTCGGCCGTCACCGACCGGCCCTCCGACGAGGACGCGAACCACCCGAGCCAGCTCGCGGCCGAGAACCAGGCCGACGCCGAGGCCGCCTACGACGACATCCGCGGCCACCACCTCAACTACATCGCCGCCACCGCCGGAGCCGACGTCTCGGTCAAGGCCGACGCCGTGGCCGACTACGCCGCGGACAAGGCCGAAGGCCTGGACGAGGCCCAGAAGGCCGCCGACCAGGCCGCCGAAGAGGCCGCGCGCAACACCAACCCGACGTCAGTGAACATCCCGTCCAGCTGCGGCGAATACTCCGGCAACCGCGCCACCGGCTGCGCGATCACCCTCGAATGGGGCTTCGACCTGGAGCAGTTCGCGTGCCTGGAGGTCCTGTGGAACCGCGAGTCGGGCTGGAACGAACTGGCCGCCAACTCGATCGGCGCCTACGGCATCCCCCAGGCCTACCCGGGGAACAAGATGTCCTCCGAAGGCGACGACTGGCAGACCAACCCGGTCACCCAGATCCGCTGGGGCCTGGGCTACATCTCCGGCCGCTACGACGACCCGTGCGGGGCGCTGGCCCAGTCCGACGCCGAAGGCTTCTACTGATTCGTCGGCGGCCGAGCGGCGCTTGAGGAACGAGCCGACCACCGCGAGCGCGACCAGCCCGGAGACGATCGTCAGGCGCTGGAGCAGGCCGCCCATCTCCAGCCACTGCGGGCGGCCTACGGCGAACCACTCCAGGACGTACGGGGCCGACGTCAAGGTCAGGACGCCCACCGAGAACCAGCCGCACACGATCGAGGCGGTCGCGCTGCGCTCCTCGCCGGGGGCGTTGCGGCGCAGCCAGCGGCCCAGGACGATCCCGAGCGCGGCCATGGTGCAGAACGCGGCGAACGCGGCGTAGCGGTGCACGAAGTGGCCCGTCGAGAAGTGCGCGACCCCTTCGGGGTCGGAGGGCACGATCGCCACGACGCTGATGAACGCGGCCCAGGTGTACAGCGTCCACGGCAGCCAGCGCGGCAGGCCGCCGACGGCGCGGGCCATGAGGCCGAACGCGGCGGCGCCGAGCGCGAACAGGCCCAGTGAGACGGGCAGGAGCCAGCCCAGCGGGGTGTAGAGGTGGACGCTGACGACCGCGTACAGGGGGTTGAGGCCCGAGGTCAGGTGCAGGATCACCATGGCGAGGGCGCCGGCGGCGAGCGACGTGTAGCCGACGTTCGCGAATCCTTTGAGGACGGAGGTGCGGTCGTCCCGATTCACTGCGGGGGCAAAAGAAACCATGTAGAAATCCTCGCGATTTCGGGCCGCCGAATCAGTGACGCGGACACCCGAATCGCTCCCCCCGCCTGCACCAGCGCCGTGGTACCGCTGGCCCTACCGCGCGCGGTCCTGCCCCGCACCGGGCCCGTGCGGGCGGGCGCGTGTGGGAGGCTTGGCGGGTGAACGAGTTGGCCGGAGCCCTATCCCCGTACCTGCGTCAGCACGCCGAGAATCCGGTGGCGTGGCGCCAGTGGAGCCCCGAGGCGCTCGCCGAGGCCGAGCGGCGCGAGGTCCCGCTGCTCATCTCGATCGGCTATTCGACGTGCCACTGGTGCCATGTGATGGCGCACGAGTCGTTCGAGGACGCGACGGTGGCCGCTTCGATCAACGACCGGTTCGTGGCGGTGAAGGTCGACCGTGAGGAGCGGCCGGATCTGGACGCGGTGTACATGCAGGCCACGATGGCGATCACGGGGCAGGGCGGGTGGCCGATGACGGTGTTCGCCTTCCCCGACGGGACCCCGTTCTTCGCCGGGACGTACTTTCCCAAGACGCATTTCCTGCGCCTGCTCGACGCGGTGCACGCGGCGTGGTCGGACCAGCGTGAGGAGCTGCGGACGCAGGGGGCGGCGATCGTGGAGGCGAGCGCGGCGGGTGGCGCGGCGTTCGCGGACGTGACCGTGGCGTGTCCGCTGGACGGGCCGTGCCCGCCCGCGCCGCCGGTGCGATCGGCGTCTCTGGACTCGGGCGCGGAGGTGATCTTGGCTGCGGCCGACCGTGTCAACGGCGGTTTCGGGTCGGCACCGAAGTTCCCGGGGGTCCCGGCGCTGCGGTTCCTGCTGGACGCGTATGTGCGCACCGGGGAGGCGCGGCTGCTCGACCACGTGCGCTTGACCGCCGAGCGGATGGCGCGCGGCGGGATCTACGACCAGCTCGAGGGCGGCTTCGCCCGGTACAGTGTGGACGCTTCGTGGACGGTGCCGCACTTCGAGAAGATGCTGTACGACAACGCCGAGCTCCTGTGGCTGTATGCGCGTCTCTACGGCGAGGGCGATCTGTTCGCGCGCGTCGCCGACGAGACCGCGGCGTTCCTGCTGGAGCGGTTCTCGACTTCTGAGGGCGGTTTCGCGGCGGCGTTCGACGCCGACACCGACGGCGTGGAGGGCCTCACCTACGTGTGGACGACCGCCGAGCTCGAGGCGGTGCTGGGCGAGGACGCGGCCTGGGCGGCCGAGGCGTTCGGCATCGACGCGGCGAACCCGAACTTCGAGCACGGCGCGAACGTGCTGGAACTGCCGCGCGATCCCGAGGACGGGGCGCGTCTGGCGGCGGTGCGGCACCGGCTTCTGGCCGCGCGGCGCGAGCGGCCGCAGCCGGGCCGGGACGACAAGGTCGTGGCGGCGTGGAACGGCTTGGCGATCGCGGCGCTGGCGGAGTATGCGACGCGCACGGGCCACCGCGACTCGCTCCTGGCGGCCGAGCGGGCCGCTGAGCTGCTGCACCGGGTCCACGTGGGCGAGGACGGCCGTCTGGCGCGGGTCTCGTTGGGCGGCAACGCTTCTACGGCGCCGGGAATCCTGGAGGACTACGCGGCGGTGGCGTTGGGGTTCCTGCGTCTGGGCGGGGTGTGGACCGAACGCGCGCAGGCGCTGTTGGAGCAGGTCCGGGCCCACTTCGGCGACGGCCTGGGCGGCTTCTACGACACGGCCGCCGACGCCGAGACCTTGGTGTCGCGCCCGGCCGACGTGCACGACGGCCCCACGGCCTCGGGTTGGGCCCTCGCGGCGGCGGCCCTGCTGGAGGCGTTCGAGGCGACCGGCGACGAGACTTACAAGGACGACGCCTGGCGGGCGATCGCCCGGGCCGAACCGCTGATGCGCGCGAACCCGCGTTTCACTGCGGGCCTGCACGCCGCGGCGGAGGCGCTGGTCCGGGTCCAGCGCCCGGAGTTATCCACAGGCCGGTGCGGGTGGAATCACACCGGTCGGTCCCGGAAATGCGCTTGCCGCTCGGCTAGGACCGTGCCTACTTTTGACTGTTGTGAAGCCGAACCCGCTGCGCCCGCCGACCCTGTCCCCCGGGGACATTCCCGCTGACCCGTGGCGCTACCTCCTGTACGTCGCCCGCGCCCACACGGGCCTGGTCGCGGCCGGGTTCGTGGGGTTGAGCATCTCGGGCACGGCGTGGATCCTGCTGCCTTGGGCGATCGCGAAGATCGTCGACGAAGTCCTCGTGGCCCGCGACTCGGGCCCGCTGCTCCAGTGGTCGATCGTGCTCGTCGTGGTGGCCCTGGGTTCGTCGTGGGTGTTCGTGGCCGGGTACCGGGCCCTGTTCATGGCCGAGTCGCACGCGCGCGTGCGCACCGTGCGGGACCTGACCGACCACCTCAACCGGGCCGGGACCGGCGTGCGCGGGGCGGTCTCCCCCGGGGAGATGGTGAACCTCTCCACCGAGGACGCCCACAAGACCGGGTCGTTCATCTTCCAGCTCGGATTCGGGTGGATGGGTCTGGTCATGCTCGGGGTCGGGACCGGGATCCTGTGGAACGTCCACCCGGCGCTCGGGGCGACCACCGCGGGCGGGGTGCTGTTCATCGGGTTCGTGGTCGGGCCCGTGCTCGGGCGGCTCCAGCACCACCAGATCGCCTACCGCTCCTCGGTCGCGACCCTGACCGGGCAGGCCGCCGACGTCGTGGGCGGGCTGCGGGTCCTGCGCGGCGTGGGCGGGGAGCAGCAGTTCTCCCAGCGCTACCGGGCCGCCTCGGCAGACCTGCGCGAAGCCGGATACGGGGTCGCGACCGCCGACTCGTGGGTGCAGGGCCTGCGGGCGAGCCTGCCGTTGGCGCTCATCGCGGCCATCACCTGGGTCGGGGCGCGACTGGCCCTGACCGGGACCATCAGCGTGGGCGAGCTGTCGGCCGCGTTCGGGATGACCGCGCTCGTGGCCCAGCACTCGGGGGCCATGATCGGCATGGCCCAGTCGATCATCGCCGCGCAGGTCGCCTCCCGGCGGCTCACCGCGTTCTTCCGTACCCGCAGCGACATCGCCGACGACGGCACCGCCGCCGGAGCCCGAGGGGCCCTGCGCGACCCCGAGTCGGGGCTCGCCGTCGAGGAAGGCCTGCTCACCGTCATCGTCAGCGCCGAGGCCAAACCCGCCGAAGCGGTCATGGAACGCCTCGCGCGCTACCGCGAGTCCGAGGCCGAATGGGGCGAGCAGCGACTTGACGACCTCACCCTCGACGAGGTCCGCGAGCGCGTCCTGCTCCTGAGGGAGGACTACCTGTTCGCGCAGAGCCTGGCCGCGACCCTCCGCGTCGAGGAGTCGAAGGCGCTGGCCGCGATCGAGGCCGCGTGCGCGGCCGACGTCTATTCCAGCCTCGGGTCGACCCTCGACGGCGAGATCACCAACGGCGGCCGGAACCTCTCGGGCGGGCAGCGCCAGCGCCTGCGATTGGCCCGGGCGCTGGCGGCCGACGCCGAGACGCTGCTGGCCGTCGAGCCCACGTCGGCGGTCGACGCGCACACCGAGAACCTCATCGCCGAGCGCGTGGCCGCGGCCCGCGCGGGGCGCACGACCGCCGTGGTGACGGCGTCGCCGCTGTGGCTCGCCCGCGCCGACCGGGTCGCGTGGCTGGTGGACGGCAAGGTCCGCGCGGTCGGCACGCACGCCGAGCTGTCCGCCCAAGGCGAGTACCGCGCCCTTACCTCACGTCTGGAGTCCTGATGAGCGCCATGTCGGAAACCGAGCGCCGGGGTCGGCTGCCGATCGCCGACCGCGCCGCGATGTTCCGCGCGGTCAAGCGCCTGGTCATCGAGGACAAGGCCGCGTTCGGGCTCGTGGTGCTGCTGTACATCGCCGCGGCGGGGGCCGGGGCGGCGCTGCCGGTGATGCTTGGGGCGGTGATCGACGGGATCGGGACCGGTTGGGCCGCTTCGCGGGTGGACATGATCTGCGGCGCGATCGCGGCGTGCGTGGTGTTGCAGCTGGTGCTCATGCGCACCGGGCGCAGGCTCGGGTACCGGCTGGGTGAGCGGGCCGCGGCGCGGCTGCGCGAGTCGTTCATCGACCGGGTGCTGCGGCTCCCGCTCGGGACGGTCGAGCGCGCGGGCACCGGTGACCTGGCGACCCGCACCTCCGGGGACGTGGGCGCGGTGGCCGAGCTGCTGCGCAAGACCGGCCCCGAAGTGGCCGTGGCGATCATCGAGCTGGTGGTGCTCACGGTGGCCGCGTTCGTGGTCAGCCCGAAACTCGGGGTGCTGTTCCTGGTGGGCGTCCCGATGCTGGTGTTCGCCGCGCGCCGCTACGTGCGATTGGCGAGCCCGGTGTTCCTGTCGGAGCGGGCCGCGATGAGCGAGATCGCCGAGACGCTCACCGCTTCGGCGGCGGGCGCGCAGACCGTCGCCGCCTACCGGATGCAGGACGAGCGGGGCCGGGCCGGGTACGGGCGGGCCGGGGCGCACATGGACCGCCTCAAAGGGATCATCCGGCTCCAGACCTGGTTCTTCCCGGCCACGGACCTGACGTTCCTGGTGCCCACCGTCGTGGTCACGATCGTGGGCGGCCTGTGGTACCTCGAAGGCTGGGTGAGCGTGGGCGAGGTGGTCGCGGTCGCGATGCTCACGCTGCGCCTGGACGGGCCGGTGTTCCGGTCGATGATGTCGCTCTCTGAGTTCCAGATGGGCGGCGCGGCGATGGCCCGCGTCGAAGGCGTCCACCTCATGCCCGACGAGGTCCGCGAGGCCGCTCCGGCCGGTGCCGAGGTGCGCCTCGACGACGTGACGTTCGGGTACGGGGACGGCCCGGACGTGCTGCACGGGTTGAGCCTGCATCCCAGGAGAGGCGAACGCCTGGTGGTGGTCGGGCCTTCGGGGGCGGGCAAGTCCACGATCGCGCGCCTGGTGGCCGGGATCGACCGGCCGAGGCGGGGCGCGGTGACGCTCGGCGGCGCGCCGGTCGCCGACGTGCCGCTGGAGGAGTTGCGCCGCAAGGTGGTGCTGGTGACGCAGGAGCATTACGTGTTCACCGCGACGCTCCGCGAGAACCTGAACCTCGCCGCGCCAGAAGCCGGCGACGACGATCTGCTGGCGGCGCTGGCGACCGTGGACGCCCGGTGGGCCGCCGACCTGGGCCTGGACACGATGCTTGGCGAGGAGCACCACGAGTTGAACCTCGCCGAGGCGCAGCAGTTGGCGCTCGCGCGGGTGATCCTGGCCGACCCCGATGTGGTGATCCTCGACGAGGCGACCGCCGGGATCGACCCCGGCAGCGCCGGGAACGTGGAGGCCTCGCTCGCGGCGGCCCTGGACGGGCGGACCGTGATCGCGATCGCCCACCAGCTCCAGGCCGCCGAGTCGGCCGACCGGATCGCGGTCGTGCAGGCCGGGAGGATCGCCGAGGAGGGCAGCCACGCCGAACTGCTCGCGGCCGACGGCGCGTATGCGAGCCTGTGGAAGGCGTGGAAGGGCGTCCCCGCCTGAACCTGGATCGACGGCCCGCGGCTATTGCCGCGGGCCGTTTCGCATCCCGGGCAAGCCACGCGAGGCGGACACAAAATACCAGAAATTCGCATTTCGGATACTAGGGTGGAGTCCCGTATCTCCGGCACCACAGTGCCGCGAACCTCGAACGGGAGCCTCCATGCCGCGCACGCCGATCAACCCGCACGTCCGCCGCCACCGCTGGGCGGGGTACACGTACTGGTCGCGGCAGACGCGCTCGGAGTCGCCCCGGCTCGACCCGGTGGTGCTCGTCGGCGGGGCGCTGCACCGCAAGGAGGACTGGGGCCGCGTCGAGCAGGGCATGCTCGCCGCCGCCGACGTGATCTGCCCCGACCTCCCCGGTTGGGGCGCGGCGGATCTGCTGCCGCCCTACCTGGGACCGGACGTCCCGGTCGAAGCGCTCGTGCGGCTCCTGGACGACCTGGGGATCGCGAAGGTGAACCTGTTCGCCGGCTCCTACGGGTCCTCGGTGGGCTACCGGATGGCCCAGACGCATCCCGACCGGCTCGCGCGGCTGGTGCTGGCCGGGACGATGGGCGCCATCCCCGACGAGTCGCGGCCGATGATGCGCGCCGCCGTCGCCTTGGCCGAGAACGGCCCCAGGGAGCGGTTCGGGCCCGCCGCGGTCGACGCGCTGATGAGCCCGCACCCCGACATCATCGCGAAGGCCGTGGTCCGGCGGGTCCTGTCGATGCGGTTCGGCGACGCCGACGAGGCCGACCTGGCGAAGTTCGTGGCCAACACCCACCGGCTGCTCTCACGCGACCTCATCGACCCCTCGGTCCCCCCGACCGTCCCGACCCTGTTCACGACCGGCGAGCACGACACGCTCACCCCGCCCGCGCTGTGCCGGGCGTTGGCGTTCACGTGCTTGGAGAGCTGGTACGTCGAGATCGCCCGCGCCGACCACCTGATCCACCTCGAACGGCCCGCGCAGCTGGTGGACTTGATGACCCGGTTCTTCGCCGAAGAGGAGCTCGGCGACTTGCCGTACGCGACCGTCGTGGAGGATCTGCGCCGCATTCCCGTCGCGGCCTGAAGGCCGGTCCCCCTCGCGGGGAACCGGCCTCGGCGGCGGCATGCCGGCCCGTCGCCGGCTGAGGGCCGGTGCCCGGATCGGTTGGGGGTCAAGCGGTCCGGGCACCGGCCGTCGATTCTTAAGCGCCCCATTCGGTCGCGCGGCGGCGCCGCACCACCAGCAGGACCGCGCCGGCGGCCGCGATCACGGCCGCCCCGGCGATCGCGGCGGTCAGGCCCGCGCCGGTGATCGGGAGCTTCCCGCCGCCGCCGTTGCCGCCGTCCTCGATCTCCTCGACCAGTTCGGCGATGCCCCAGTTGGCGTTGGTGTTCCACGACAGCCCGGTCGGGTCGTACCAGGTGTGCACCGAAGTGCGCGCACCGTCGGTGCCGTCGTTGACCTGGAGTTCCAGGCCGTGCTCGGCCCCGATCACGCCTTGCCCTTCGGCGAGGGCGATCGCGATCTCGACCCGGTACCCGGTGTCGGTCAGCTCGGTCGCGCTGGTGACTTCCCCCGCGTCGGGTCCGTTGGCGCCCACCGAGACCGCGTTCGAGACGCTCACCCGGTACTGGCCGTCGGCCTCGCCGTACCCGCCTTCGCGGGTGTTCCCCGGGTTGAGGAAGACCTCGACGGAGTCCTGCTCCCACGCGTTGGGGCTGGCCTCGTCGATGTTCGGGTCGGTGACCTCGAACAGCGCGTACAGCGCCTGGTCGTCCCACAACAGCGACACGTCGGCCTTCGCCCCGTCAGGGGTGCCTTCGACGTTCACACCGGTCGCGACCTGCGCGGCCGCGTCCCAGGCCGCGTCGCGAGCGCCGTCGACCTCAGGAGCGGCCTCTGCGAGGGGGATCTGGACGCGCGCGTACTCGGGGTCGGCCCCGTCGGGGATGGCGGGCAGGCGCGAGGGGTCGACGATCCCCCAATAGGCCCACTTGGAGCGCAGGTCGTCGCCGAAGACCAGCGGGCTCTCCAGCGGCCGGGGCTGTTCGCGGGTGCGCTGCCAGGTGCGGCCGTCGTGCAGGCCCCACACGGTGACCGATTCGAGCTGGTCGGCGTGCTCGCGGTACATCGCGAACAGGTCGCGGTAGAAGTGCCCCTGCTCGATCAGGCGCGCCTCGTACTCGGGGAACTCGACGCCCTCGCCGGGTGCGCCGATGACCACGTCGAGTTCGGTCACGGCCTGGAGGACCCCGAGTTCGGCGAACTTGTCGAGGCTCTGCTCGATCTGGGTGATCGAGGTGTTGAGGTTGACGTGGGTCTGGTGGCCCACGCCGTCGACGGGGACGCCGTCGGCGAGCATCTGCTCCACGAGCCCGTAGAGGTTGTCCCGCTTGCCGGGGTTCTCGGTGCCGTAGTCGTTGATGAACAGCTTCACGTCACTCGCGCCGACCGCGTCGAACTGCTCGCGGGCGATCTCGAACGCCGCCGAGATGTACTCGGTGCCGCCGAAGATCTGGTACCAGCGGCTGTTGCGGTAGACCTCGGCGTTGTTGTCGCTGATGACTTCGTTGACGACGTCCCAGGCCCAGATGCGGTCGCCGTAGTGCTCGGCGATCGCGCCGATGTGGGCTTCGAGGCGGTCGAGCATGATCTGGCGGTCCTCATCGGAGTCGCCGAGCGGCTGGCCCGCGTTGGGGTGGCCCGCGGGGTATTCGAACCACCATTCGGGGGTCTGGTCGGTGTGCCACAGGAACGTGTGGCCCCAGACCTCCATGCCGTTCGCCTCGGCGTATTCGACCAGCTCATCGGCCGCGGCGAACGTGAAGGTGCCTTCGGTCGGTTGGATCGCGTCGGGCTTCATGTGGTTCTCGGCGCTGATCGAGTTGAAGTGCTTGTTCAGCAGCTGCGAGTACGGGTCGACGATGTCGCGGCTGTCGATCGCGGCGCCGAACAGGAAGTCGTCGGCCAGGAAGTCCTTGAGCGAGGGGATGTCCGGTTCGATCCCGGGCGGTTCCAGCTCGGTGATGGTGAAGTCGTCGATCCAGTACGAGGCGTCCACAGTGGGCGATTCGACGTAGAACGTGAGCAGCTCGGCCGGGGACGCGATCGAATACTCGCCGCGCAGCTCGATCCAGTCGGCACCGGCCGCGGCCTGGTAGACGACGCTGTCGTAGCTGGTCCCGGCCGCGCTCTCGCGCTGCACGGTGGTGGTGAGCTGCTCGCCTTCGGAACCGTCGGCGAAGCGGGCCCGCACGGCGATCTCGTAGATCCCGCCGGGGGCGATGTGGTCGGTGATGTCGAGCGAGGGCCCGTGCCAGTCGGCGTCGCGGCCGGTGGTCAGCAGCGCGCCGTCGCTCGCGTCGAGCGCGACCGGGCCGCGCGGGGCCCAGTCGCCGACCGTGCCGTCTTCGAAGTCGGAGGAGTAGACGACCTCTTGCGCGGCCGCGGGCTGCGCGAACGCGAGGGCGCTCGCAGCGGTCATCAGGACACCGAGGCCCGCGGCCAGGCCACGGCGCCGCAGGCGTCTGCGGGTATGAGCTTTCATGAGCGGTTCAACTCCGGAGGAGGGGAAACTACGGACCGAAAGTTTCAGAACTCGAATGAAACTTTCGGTGAGGGTGCTGCCATACTAAGAGCCGCATCCATCAATGTCAATCTCGGGGGTCGGCCTCCACCGCGCTGCGCTTCAGCGCCGCCGGACGCGGCGGCAGTTCACGGGGTGCGGGCGCAGCGGAAGCCGAGGTGGCCGGTGGTGGTGTCGACGGTCTGCGGGAGACGGGCGGCGGGGCGGTAGCGGCGGCAGTAGTTGGGGGCGCACAGGTGCGAGCCGCCCTTCATGACCTTGCGCGGGACGCGTTCGGCAATCGGGGTGGCGGGGTCGACGCTGAGGAGGCGCTTCCCGCCGGTCGGGTCCTGGCGCGGGGCCGGTGCGCAGCAGGCGGGCGTCGGGGTGGGCCGGTGCTGGGACCACCAGTCGGCGGTCCACTCCCACACGTTGCCGATCATGTCGTACAGGCCGAATGCGTTGGGGGCGTAAGAGCCCACCGGTGAGGTGCGGTACCAGCCGTCGGCCTGGTCGTTGTGGTGGGGGAAGTCGCCTTGCCAGACGTTGGCGCGGTGTTCGCCACCGGGCGTGAGCTCTGGGCCCCAGGCGTATTCGGTGTCGGCTCCGGCGCGGGCGGCGTGCTCCCATTCGGCTTCGGTGGGCAGACGCTTCCCAGCCCAGGCCGCGTACGCCTCGGCGTCGGCGTAGGCGATGTGGACGACGGGATGGTCGCCGAGATCATCCACATCGGATTCGGGACCCAGAGGGCGGCGCCAGTTCGCACCGGGCACGTGCGTCCACCACCGGTAGGCGTCGTCAAGGGGCACCGGGTGACTCGGCGGCGTGAACACGGCCGAAGCCGGGACGAGGAGCGCGGGGTCGGCGCCGGGGTAGTCGGCCGGGTCGGGCGCGAGCTCAGCGGCCGTCACGTGCCCGGTGGCCTCGCAGAACGCGGCGAAGTCGCGGTTCGTGACCGGATACGCGTCGATGTGGAAGGGGCTCACCGCGACGCGGTGCGCGGGGGCCTCTTCGGGGTAGTGGCGGTCCGAGCCCATGGTGAACTCGCCGCCGGGGACGAGGATCATGTCTGTGTCGGTCGTCGCTGGCTGCACGTGGGCCTCCTGGGTGTCCGGCCGAGAATACGAAGTCGGCCCGCCAGAGGCGGGCCGACACGTCGAGCGGATGCGGTTCAGTCGCGGGACATCGCGGCGGACATCTGCCGCTCGATGTCCACATAGGCGTCGTCGGCGATGTCGAAGACGACCTTCGCGATCGTGCCGCCGGTGAACGGGAACGTCGGCTGGTAGTCGGCGCTGACGGAGTCGCCGCCGTCGTAGCCGACGCACAGCCCCTCGCCGCACAGCGAGAAGTTCGCGGTCTGCGTGCGGATCTCGGTCTCGGCGACCACCGCGCCGTCCACGTGGAGCCGCAGCGGCCCATGCGATTCGCTGTGCTCGCCCACACGTTCCTTGACGAACTCCACGCCGACGATGTGCGCCCCGGGACCGGGCAGCGGCACGGCGAGGCGCTGCTCGGGCTTGATGCCGAGGAAGTTGTAGACGAACACCAGTTCACCGTCGTTGCAGAACAAGCTCAGACCGCCGAAACGCGACCCCTGGGCGACGATCACGCCCCGGCTGTCCTCGGTGAGGTCCACCTCGGCGAGGATCTTGAACGAGCGCCCGTGCGTGTTCGCGGCCGAGGCCTCGGGGACCGGGCTCGTGTTCGGGTAGTAGACGTAGCGTCCGTCCTCGGGCACCGGCACGCGGTAGCGGAGGTCCTCGAACATGAGCAGGCCGATGTCGCTGAGCGGCAGGACACCGTACTTCTCGGCCTCCTCCCGCCACAGGGCCCGCAACTCCTCGACCTTCTCCGGATGCTCGTCGGCGAGGTCGCGGGCCTCGGCTCGGTCGACGTCGGTGTGGAAGAGCTGCCAGCGGTCCTGGTCGAAGCGGCCCCGGTCGAGCGGGACGGGGCCGTGCTCGGCCACGGCCTTCCAGCCCTCGTGCCAGATGGCGCGGGTCCCGAGCATCTCGTAGTACTGGGTGCGCTTGCGCGTCGGAGCCTCGGCCTCGTCGAACGAGTAGCGCATGGACACGCCCGGCAGCGGCGTCTGCTCCACACCGCCGACGACCTCGGGCATGTCCACGCCACAACATTCCAGGATGGTCGGGACGATGTCGGTGCTGTGGTGGTACTGGTGGCGCACCTCTCCGCGGGCGCGCATCCCCGCGGGCCAGTGGATCACCAGCGGGTCGCATACGCCGCCTTGATATGAGTAGCGCTTGAACATCCGGTAAGGCGTGGAGAATGCCACGGCCCAACCGGTCGGATAGTGGTTGTAGCCGTCCGGGCCGCCGAGCTCGTCGAGGAGCTTCATGTTCTCCTCGATGCTGTCGGGCCAGGCGTTGAAGAACTTGTTCTCGTTGACCGAGCCGTTCGGGCTGCCTTCACCCGAGGCCCCGTTGTCCGCGGCGTAGATGATGAGCGTGTTGTCGAGCTGCCCGGACTCTTCGAGATAGTCGACGATCCGGCCGATCTGGACGTCGGTGTACTCCGAGAAGGCCGCATACGCCTCGGCCATGCGCGAGAACAGGCGCCGCTCGGGCTCGGACAGCTCGCCCCAGGGACGGACCGAGTCGGCCTCGCTGAACGTGCCCGGCGCCATCGGATTGAGTTCGGTCAGCTCGGTTCCCTCGGGAAGGATGCCCTTCTCGACCATCCGCTGGAGCACCCATTCGCGATAGGCATCGTAGCCGTCGTCGAAGACGCCCCTGTACTTGTCGATGAACTCCTGCGGCGCATGATGCGGAGCGTGGTTCGCGCCGGGGCAGAACCACATGTACCAAGGCTTGTCCGGCTCGCCCTGCTTGGAGTCGCGGATGAACTCCAGCGCCTTGTCGGCCAGGTCCTTGGAGAGGTGGTAGCCGTCCTCGGGGCCGTACGGCTGGTCGATGTAGTGGTTGTCCTCGGCCAGGTCGGGATACCACTGGTTCGTCTCGCCGCCGATGAACCCGTAGAACCGGTCGTACCCCATGCCGAGGGGCCACTGCTTCTTCGACGAGCCCATGGTCCCGGCGTCGGGCGGCACATTGTGGTTCTTGCCGACCCAGAACGTCGACCAGCCCGCGTCGCGCAGGACCGTCGCCATGGTCGCGCACTCGGGCGGCACGTGCCCGTTGTACCCGGGGAAGCCGGTCGAGTACTCCGAGATGCACGCGAAACCGTTCTGGTGGTGGTTGCGCCCGGTCAGGAACGTGGACCTGGTCGGGGAGCACAGCGCGGTGGTGTGCCACTGCGAGTAGGTCACGCCGTTCTGGGCGAGCCGGTCCAAGGTGGGCATCTGGATGCGTCCGCCATAGGGCGACCAGGCCGCGCAGCCGGTGTCGTCGTAGAGCACGACCAGGACGTTCGGCGCGCCCCCAGGGGCCTTCGGGTCCAGGTACGCGTCCCAGTCCGGCACCGAGTCGCGCACGTCGAGATTGATGGTGCCCTTGAATTCCCTGCCCACGATTCCCCCTCCGTCGCCGCTCGCGCGGCCGTGCACACACAGGACAACGTGAGGCTAACTCCGCCCAAAGGCCGTGTCCGGCGAATCGCGGGCCCCGCCCGCCCGGCGCCGATACGCTCAGGCCCAACCGATTCGAGAGCGAGGACCGATGAGCCGACGCAGCCGCGCGAGGCGACGCCGCCGCACCTGGATCATGATCGCCACCGGCGCGGCCGCCGCGGGCGTCGCCGTCGGGGCCTGGCTGGCCAAAGACGGCGAACCCGAGATCGAACCGCGCCCCGACGCGACCCCCTGATGCTCGACTCGCTGCGGCACTACAAGCCCGCCTGGCTGCGGCCCGACCTCGTCGCCGGGCTCACCGTGTGGGCCGTGCTCGTCCCCGAATCGCTCGCCTACGCCGCGATCGCGGGCGTCCCGCCCGTCGTGGGCCTCTACGCGGCCGTCCCCGCCCTGATCCTGTACGCCGTGT
Source organism: Glycomyces sp. NPDC046736 (assembly GCF_040645615.1). NCBI lineage: Bacteria > Bacillati > Actinomycetota > Actinomycetes > Glycomycetales > Glycomycetaceae > Glycomyces > Glycomyces sp. NPDC046736. The sequence goes on from NZ_JBEYYO010000004.1 coordinate 75,328, forward strand.
TCGGGTCCTCCCGGCACCTCGTGGTCGGCCCGATGGCCGCCACCGCCGCGCTCTCGGCCAGCATCGTGGCCGTCTACGCCGACGCCGGAGGGGACGACTACACCGCCGTCACCGTCGCGCTCGCGATCGTCACCGGCGCGGTCGCCCTCGCCGCCGGGCTGCTGCGCCTGGGATTCCTCGCCGGATTCATCTCCGAACCGGTGCTCAAAGGGTTCATCCTCGGCATGGCGTTGACGATCATCGTCGGCCAGGTCCCCAAGCTCCTCGGGGTCGACAAGACCGAGGGGAACTTCTTCGAGCAGGCCTGGGGCGTCCTGACCCACCTGGGCGACACGAACCTGTGGACGCTCGGCGTGGGCCTGATCTGCCTCGCCATCGTCCTGGGCCTGCGGCGGTGGCTGCCGCTCATCCCCGGGTCGCTCGTGGCCGTCGCGTTCGGCATCATCGCGGTCGCGCTCCTCCACTTGGGCGATGAGGACGTGGCGATCGTCGGGCACATCGACGCCGGGCTGCCCGCGCTCGGCCTGCCCGACGTCCCGGCCTCGACCTGGATCGACCTCATCGGACCGGCCGTCGGCGTCATGCTCATCGGCTTCGCCGAAGGCCTCGGGGCCGCGAAGACCTACGCCGACAAGGACGGCTACCGCATCGACCCCAACCGCGAGCTCATCGGCCTCGGCGCGGCCAACCTCGGGTCCGGGTTCGCCTCGGGCATGGTCGTCAACGGGAGCCTGTCCAAGACCGCCGTCAACGGCGGCGCTGGCGCACGCACGCAGATGTCGGGCCTGGTCGTGGCGGTGCTGACCATCGTCACGCTGCTGTTCCTCACCGGGCTGTTCGAGCAGCTTCCCGACGCCGCGCTGGCCGCGGTGGTGATCGCCGCGCTCATCGAACTGGTCGACTTCCGGCTCCTCAAGCAGTACTGGCGGGCTTCGCTCGCGCCGCGCGGCACGGCCGCGTCCTTCGCCGCGCGCCCCGACTTCACCGCCGCTGTGGCCGCGATGCTCGGCGTCCTCGTGTTCGACACGCTCCCCGGGCTCGTCATCGGCATGGCCCTGTCGATCCTGCTGCTCATCTACCGCTCGTCGCGCCCGCACCTGACCCGCCTGGGACGCAAACCCGACGGCACCTGGGTCGACCTATCGCGCCACGACGACGCGCGGGCGGTCGACGACCTCGCGGTCGTCCGCTGCGACGGCGGCCTGTATTTCGCCAACGCCGACCACGTCCGGGCGGGGCTGCGCACCGAGGCCGCGGGCAAGCGGGCGCTCGTCCTCGACGGCGAGTCCATGCCCACGGTCGACCTCTCGGGCGCGAAGATGCTCGCCGAACTCGACCGGCGCCTGGCCGAGGACGGCGTCGACTTCTACCTCGCGCACGACATCGGCCAGGTCCGCGACATCCTCCGCAGGGCCGACGTCGACCTCGAACGGGTCTACCCGACCGTCGAGGCAGCGGTCGAGGCCGCCGGGCGCTGACGGGTTCTCGCATTCGACCCGCGCCGGGTCCTGCGCGAACTTAGATTGATCTGATCCTGAAAGGAGCGGATCATGACACGCAGTCCTGAATCCCGCGCTTGGGCGGTCGGCGGGATGGTCTTCGCCGCTTCCGCCGCGATCGTCATGGGCATCTGGCAGCTCATCGTGGGCATCGCCGCGGTCGCGAACGACGAATTCTTCATCACCGGGCCCGAATACACCTACAGCATGGACCTCACCGCCTGGGGTTGGATCCACATCGCGCTCGGCGCTCTGGTGGTCCTGGTCGGCTTCCTGCTGTTCACCGGCTCGGGCTTCGCCCGCGTCATGGGGATCTTCTTCGCGTGCCTCGTGGCGATCAACAACTTCTTCTTCCTGCCGTACTACCCGCTGTGGTCGATCATCGTCATCGCACTGGCGATCTTCGTGATCTGGGCACTGGCCACGGCCGACACGCGGGACCTGTAAGCGGAAGCAGTTCGAGCAAAGCGTCGACGAGGCGCCCGGCGTAGGTCGGCATCACTTGGTCGGGTCATGAGCGAGACGCTTGACAGGAGGCGGCGATGTTCGGGCAGGTCATAGGCGAGACGTTCGCTCCGGCGATCGGTATCGCACTGAGCCCGGTCCCGATCATCGCCGCGATCCTCATGCTCCTGTCCCCGCGAGCGGGCAGGACCGCTCCGGCGTTCGCCGCCGGGTGGCTCGCGGGCATCCTCGTCGTGGCCCTCGCGGTGATGCTGTTCGTCCCCGCCTCGGCCGCCACCGGCTCGGGCGGGGGCGGCACCGCGGTCGCCGTCGTCAAACTCGCCCTCGGCCTCCTGTTCCTGGCGATGGCCCTGGGCCAGTGGAGGAAACGCCCGGCCCCAGGCAAGACCCCCGAACTCCCCAAATGGATGTCCGGCATCGACCGCATGGGCCCGGCGGCGGCCCTCGGCATCGGCGCGGCCCTGGCCGCCCTCAACCCCAAGAACCTCCCCCTCGCCATCACCGCGGGCCTGTCCCTGGCGACCCTCCCCGCCGACCAGTCCACCCTCGGCCTGACGATCTTCACCCTCCTGGCCGCCTCCAGCGTCCTGGTCCCAGTCCTCGCCTACCTCCTCTTCAAATCCCGCATGTCCAAGCCCCTCACCAACTTGAAAACCTGGCTCACCGCCAACAACGCCACAGTGATGTTCCTCGTCCTCCTCATCCTCGGGACCGTGACGATAGGCAAGGCCCTAGCCGCCTTCTAGCCGCACAGGGCGTGGTCGATGAGGGCGCTCGCGGTCTGCTCTTGACCGAGCATGTTCTCGGGGGCGTCGGCGAGGGCGGTGGTCATGGAGACCGTGGCCGCGCGGGTGCCGTCGGAGGTGGCGCCGTTGAGGTTGATGTAGCCGCTTTCACCGCCTTCGTGGCTCCAGTAGCTGCCGCCGCAGGAGAGAGGCCGCTCGACCAGGCCGAGGCCGTAGGCGCCGCCGGGCCAGAACGCCTGCATGTCCTCGCCGACAGGGACGGTGTCCTGCATCTCGGCGAGCATCGCCGCAGGCAGGAGCTCGCCGCCCAGCAGGGCCTGGAAGAACCGGTTGACATCGGCTGTGGTGGAGACGTATCCGCCCGGGTCGGGGATGATCACCTCGGTCACGTCGAGGCGTTCGCCGCCCGGGTAGACCTCGTAGCTGTTGGCGTGCGGGTCGCGAAGCGAGGGGTCCTCGCCGGGCAGGTACGTCCGGTCCATGCCGAGCGGCTCGAGGATCCGCTCTTCGATCGCCTGGTGCCAGGGGCGGCCGGTGGCCTCTTCGATGATCATGTCGAGCAGGACGTACCCGGTGTTGGAGTAGCCCCACCCGGTCCCGGGCGCGAAATCGGGCTGGTGCGCCATCGCGCGCGCCACGATCTCCTCGGGCGTGTAGGCGTCGTAGCGGCGCTCCAGGTAGTCGTCGTGGTCGGCGAAGCCGGGGAGGTCGTCGTGGAGGCCGCTGGTGTGCTGGAGGAGGTGGCGGACGGTGATCGCGGCGCCGTCGTTGCCGTTGCCGGTCACGAGCCCGGGCAGCCACTGCTCCACGGTGTCGTCGAGGCTCAGCGCGCCTTCGTCGACCAGTTGCAGGACCGCGGTGGCCACGATGGTCTTGCCGGTGCTGGCGATCCGGAAATACCCGTCGGGGTCCACCGGCCGGTCGGTCCCCTCCTCGGCGACCCCACTGGCGGCCACCAGGTCCGGCCCGGGCATCGGTACTCACCCGCGCCTGAACACCGACGATCCCGAGCGCCTCAAGCGCCTCGGTGTCCCGCACCAGATCCTCCTGCCCGTACCCGCCCGGCTCCTGCGGACCGGCCGACGAACAGGCAGCGACCGCACTGGCACCGACGAGAAGCGCCGCCGCAACAGCGACCCACCGCCCGCGAAACCGCCGATCCCGTTCGGACACAACGCGATACGTATCGAGATTCGAGTCTGTTCTGCTCATTCCCCAAGGCTAGGAACGAATCTCACCCCACCGCACTACCGCAAACCCCCCAACCACCCCTACAGCCACCTGTAACACCGCAGCCTCACGAGAACACGAAAAAAGGAACCATCCTGCGGATGGTCCCTTTTTCCCTGTTTGTGGAGCTTAGGGGATTCGAACCCCTGACCTTTTCATTGCGAACGAAACGCGCTACCAACTGCGCCAAAGCCCCTTGCGGCGACAAGATTAGCACAGGGGTGGGCCGGGGCTGCGCGGGTGTTGTGTGGGGTGGGTCTCTTGGCGCGAGTAGGGGTCAGATCCAGGATTTGAGCCACATGCGGGCGTCCCAGTCGTCGCGGGGCAGGGGTTCGCCGGTGTAGATCGGCCAGAAGTACGCGAAGCACAGGACCACCACCGCCACGAACGCGCCCGCGATCAGCGCGCCGGTCAGGCGGCGTTCGGGCGAGGCCAGGGACAGCTCGCCCCGGCGGTGGCGGCCGATGATCATCCCCAGGCACCAGGTGACCGCGCCGATGAAGAACGGGACGGCCGGGGCCGAGTAGAAGAAGAACATCGTGCGTTCGGGGTAGAAGAACCACGGTCCGATCCCCGCGGCGATCCCGGTGAACAGCAGCCAGGCCCGCCAGTCGCGCTTGCAGAGCGCCCACGCGAGCACCCCGACCGTGGCCGGGACGAATGCCCACCACAAGAGCGGCGTGCCCAGCAGCAGGACCTCCGCGGCGCAGTTGGACGCCCCGCAGTCGACGTCCGAGCTCCAGTAGAAGACCACCGGCCGCAGGTTGAACAGCCACTCCCGCGGCCCGGACTGGTACGCGTGGACCGACGAGAGTCCTTCATGGAAGGTCAGGACGCTCATGTGGTACTGCCACCAGTTGACCAGCGCGCCCAGCACCGGCGGCTCCGAGCTCCCCTGGTCGGCCAGCCAGTGGCGGTAGGAACCGGAGTCGTTGAGGAACCAGCCGGTCCACGTGGCCGTGTAGACGAGGATCGTGAGCAGCCCGAACCACAGGTTCTGCCCGAACTCGTAGATGAGCGTGTCGCGGAAGGGCTTGCGGGCCCGCACGTCGACGCGCAGCCGCCAGTCCCAGACCACGAACAGCACGATCGCGGCCACGATGTACCACAGCGCACTCCACTTGGTGCCCATCGCCAGTCCCAGGAGCACCGCGCACGCGATGCGCCACAGCGGCCAGCCGAGCCTGGGCCGTCGCCGTTCGACGTCGAGGCCGTTCTCGATCGCGGCGAGCCACCCCGCTCGGCGCCAGTCCCGGTCGCGGACCAGGCAGTACATCGCCACGAGGATGAGCGTGGCCACGAAGATGTCGAGCAGCGAGGTGCGCGAGAGCACCAGGTGGCTGCCTTCGACGGCCAGCAGCAGCCCGGCGGTGCCGCCCAGGAGCGTCGAGCCGGTGAGGCGGCGCATGAGCCGGATCAGGACGGCCACCCCGATGATCCCGGCGAACGCCGCGGCGATGCGCCACCCGGTCTCGTCGTAGCCGAACGCCCATTCCCCGGCCCCGATGAGCCACTTGCCGAACGGCGGGTGCGCCACGTACGCCGAACCGTCCGCGCCCGGGTCCCATTCGACGCCGTAGGACAGCATCGAGTGCGCGTCCTGGGCGTAGTAGACCTCGTCGAAGATCAGGCCCTTGGGGTGGTTCAGGCCGATCAGGCGCAGGATCGCGGCGATCCCGGTGACCACGAGGGTCACCCAGAACGCGTGGCGGCGGTCGTCCGGCAGCGTCCCGGCGAGGCGGGCCCGGACGGCGGGGAGGGGGCCGGCGGGCGGGGTCGGCCGCCAGTCGGCGGGCGGCTCCTCCGGCCGGACAGCGGTGGCGCTCACCGGCCCGAGTTTAGGTGCTCACCGATAAGGTCAGTGCACCAGCTCGGTCGGGGGCGTGAACTTGCCTTCGCCGCTCAATTCCCATTGGGCCGCGAGGATGTCGGCGCTGGCGTTGGCGGGTTTGCCGAGGTTCGACTTGCCGACGAAGTTCTCGGGGCCATCGGGGTCGGCCACGAACGAGGCCACCGCCGCGTTCGGGGTGAAGCCGGCAAACCAGTTGGTGGAGTTGCCGTCGGTGGTGCCGGTCTTGCCCGCGACCGGCCCGTCCACGGCCGCTCCGACCTGCGGCGCGGTCCCGTAGCCGCAGCTGCCCTTCGCGGCCCCGTATCCGGTCGGGCAGCGGGACGCGTCCACGGCCGCGCGCGCGACCTCGACGCTGATGGCCTGCTCGCAAGCGGTGGGGAACACGATCTGCCCCCCGGTGCCGGTGATGGCGCTGCTGGCCGGGATCGGCTCGCAGTACACGCCGTCGGCCGGCAGCGTCGCATAGGCGGCGGCCAGGTCCAGCGGCGTGGACTGGGTGACGCCCAGGACGAACGGGCCGAAGGTCGACGGGTTGCTGCGGATGAGGTTGAGGTCCTCGGACTGGCGGAACTTGATGCCGAGCCGCTCGGCCACGTCGATCGAGTTCTCGACCCCGACGCGTTCGGCCAGCTGCACGAAGTAGGTGTTCACCGAAGCCCCGTACGCGGTCCACATGTTGTAGTTGCCGTTCGCCGAAGCCGAGGCGTTCTTGGGGCAGTAGTAGATCCCGCACGCGGCCGAGCCGTCGCCGACGACGTACTTGGACGTGTACTGGTACGGCGAGTAGATGGTCGTGTCCAGCGGCATGCCCGCTTCGAGGGCGGCGAGCATGGTGAACAGCTTGAACGTGGACCCGGCCTGGTAGCCGGGCACCGCGGAGTTGCCGCTGAGCAGCGGATTCGTGGTGTTGGGGTAGGAGCCCTTGCCCGCGCCGCTGGTGTTGGGGCCGTTGCCCGAGATGTCGTTGGAGTAGTTGCGATTGACGGCCATGACCTGGATCGCGCCGCTGCCCGGTTCGACCACGACCGACCCGAGCGCGAACTCCGAGCCGATCTCCAGCTGCTTCTCGACCGCCTCCTGCGCCGCGTCCTGAAGCTCGGTGTCGAGGGTCGAGACGATCTCGTAGCCGCCCCGGTAGAGCCGCGCGGTGCGCTCCTCCTCGGTCTCCCCGAAGTCCTCCTGCTGCTCCCACCACTTCTCGAAGTAGTCGACGAAGAACCCGTAGTCGGAGTCGATCGCCCCACCGGAGGTGTTGTTCGCGCGCTGCGGGTTGAGGTTCAGGCCCTCGGCCTTGGCCTCGGTCCCCTCCGCGGAGGTCAGGAAGTCGACGGCGACCATGCGGTTGAGGACGTGGTCGCGGCGCACCTGCGCGGCCTCCGACGAGCCGTTGATCGGGTCGTACGTGCTCGGCGACTGGATCAGGCCCACCAGCATCGCCGACTCGGCCACCGTCAGGTCGGCGGGGACCTTCCCGTAGTAGACCTGCGCGGCCGCGCCGATCCCGTACGCGCCGTTGCCGAAGTAGACCGTGTTCAGGTAGTTGGTGAGGATGTCGGCCTTGGACATCTCCTCCTCGAGCGCCAGCGCGTAGCCCATCTCCTTGACCTTGCGGTCGATGGTGACCTCGCTGGCCGCGGCGACTTCGGCGGGGGTGGTCGCGGTGTAGGAGAGGACCTGGCGCACGTACTGCATGGTGATCGTCGAGGCGCCCTCGGAGGTGCCGCCGTCGGCGATGTTGGTGACCAGGGCGCGCATGATGCCCTCGGGGTCGACGCCGTTGTGCTCGAAGAAGTTCGAGTCCTCGGTCGCGACCAGGGCGTTGATCACCGATTCGGGGATCTGGTCGTATTCGAGCTGGACGCGGTACTGGTCGCCGAACGTGGCGATGACGGTCGAGCCGTCGGCGGCGTAGAGCGTGGAGGACTCGGGCGCGGGGGGCAGGACCAGTTCGTCGGGGAGGTCGAGGACGGCCTCGGAGCCGACCTTGGCGACGCCGCCGAAGCCTGAGGCCATGGGGAGGAACGCGAGGCCCACGACGAGGCCGAACGCGATGGCGACCGGCACGAGCGCGATCATGGCGCGCCGCTGCACGGCGGTGATGGGTCCGAACCAGGTCTGCGCTACGGGCGCGTTCGGGTCGCGGGTCGCCTTGGACCGAGATTTTTTCCCGGTCGTCTTGGACGACGTCGTTTTCGGCGATTTGTTCGCTTTGGACGATGCACTCACGCTGTCTCCCGAGGAGCCCCGCTAGGGGATTGGCCGGTCAATTCTGTCGGGCGCGGCGACGCGCCGATGCAGGCGGAGTTCCGGGGGGCGCACCCACTCTACGACGCCGCGGTACCGGCCCGCGGATGCCGTCCGACCCGGGTGGGGGTCGTTACAGCTCGCCGCGGGCCCGGCGGGGCCCGATCGCCCACGATGCCCGGTGCTTCAGGGGCGCAGACGGACTGGGGGTGCGGCTCTTGCGAGCGGTGTTCACCACGCGAACGCGAGGGCGAACGCGAGGACGGCTCCGGCGGCGGCCCAGCACAGGCCGATCGCGGCCGAGCGGCCCTCGTAGAGGCGCGTCGCCCCCGAGACGGCCACGAGCGCGAACGCGGCGGCCATGAACAGGACCAGGCTGGGGGCCCAGCGCAGGAGCAGCCCGGCGGTGTCGCCGACGTAGGCGTTGTGCGCGCCCGGGCCGGTGGCGCGGGCCGGGAGCGTGGCGCCGACGTCGCTGGAGTCGACGTCGCCGGTGATCGCGAGGTCCTTGCTCCAGCCGCCGCCGGTGAAGGTCCCCTCGCATGAGGGCGCGAAACCGGTCGCGCAGGAGGTCACGGTGACCGTGCCGGACTGGCCGTGGCCGACGGTGAGCCACAGCGCGGGCGCGGCCGACCAGGCCAGGAACATGAGCACGCACGCGCAGACGAGGACCCCGAGCAGCGCCGGGGCCAGGCGCTTGGGTTCGCGGCGGCGCTGGGGGCGGCCGGGGCGGGCCGGGCGGTGCCGGTCGGTCTCGGCGGCCCGCTCCCACACCGCGCGGATCGCGGCCATGCCCTCGGTCTGGGTGCCCAAAGGCGAGCGCGGGCCGGGCGCCACAGGGTGGTCGGCCGGGTCCCACTCGGGGACCTCTCCGGTCTCGGCCTGGGGTTCGACCGGTCCGGCCGGGCCGTAGATCTCTGCCGGGACGTGGGGCACCGGGGCCGGGTCGTCGGCGTCTTCGGGGCGTCGGCGGGGCGCGGGCTGCGAATGGGGCTGCGCCGCTCGGTGTGTTCCAGACATACAGGTTATTGCATCACCGAATCGCTCGACCCGGGCGCAATCGCACACCGATAGTGTGTCGGGCGGGCCCGACGCGGCCGTGAGCTGGCCGTGAGCTGGCCGTGCGCGGGCGGCGGACGGTGCCGGTCCCGTCAGTTGGACCGATACCATAAGGCGCATGACTCACGTATTGACCGCGCTGGCCTGGCCTTACGCCAACGGCCCTCGCCACATCGGCCATGTTGCGGGATTCGGGGTTCCCGCCGACGTCTTCGCCCGCTACATGCGGATGCGCGGTCACGACGTCCTGATGGTGTCCGGGACCGACGAGCACGGCACCCCGATCCTGGTCCAGGCCGACTCCGAGGGCCTCAAGCCCGAGGAGGCCGCCGCGAAGTACAACCGGATCATCGTCGAGGACCTGGACGCGCTGGGGCTCTCGTACGACCTGTTCACGCGCACCACGACCGGCAACCACTACAAGACCGTGCAGGAGCTGTTCTCGACGCTGTACGGCAACGGGTACATCCTCCAGAAAAAGACCCTCGGGGCGATCAGCCCCTCGACGGGCCGGACGCTGCCCGATCGGTACATCGAGGGCACGTGCCCGCACTGCGGGTTCGATTCGGCGCGCGGCGACCAGTGCGACAACTGCGGCCGCCAGCTCGACCCGACCGACCTGATCGACCCGAAGTCGCGGATCAACGGGGAGACCCCGAAGTTCGTGGAGGAGGACCACTTCTTCCTCGACCTGCCCGCGTTCGCCGACGCGCTGAACGCGTGGCTCGACACCCGCACCGGGTGGCGCACCAACGTCGTGCGGTTCACCAAGAACCTGCTCGACGACCTCCAGCCGCGCCCGATCTCGCGCGACCTGGACTGGGGGGTGCCGATCCCGCTCGAAGGCTGGATCGGGCGCCCGGACAAGCGCCTGTACGTGTGGTTCGACGCGGTGATCGGCTACCTGAGCGCCACGATCGAGTGGGCTCGCCGCTCGGGCGACCCGGACGCGTGGAAGCGCTGGTGGCAGGACCCGGAGGCGGTGTCCTACTACTTCATGGGCAAGGACAACATCGTCTTCCACTCCGAGATCTGGCCCGCGATGCTGCTGGGCGCCAACGGCGAGGGCGCCGCGGGCGGCGAGCCCGGGCTGCTCGGGAAGCTCAACCTGCCGACCGAGGTCGTGTCCTCGGAGTTCTTGACGATGGAGGGCAAGCAGTTCTCGTCGTCGCGGCGCGTGGTGATCTACGTGCGGGACTTCCTGGAGCGGTACTCCCCCGACGCGCTGCGCTACTACATCTGCGCGGCGGGCCCGGAGAACCAGGACTCGGACTTCACGTGGGCGGAGTTCCTACGCCGCAACAACGACGAGCTCGTGGCGGGCTGGGGCAACCTGGTGAACCGCTCGATCGCGATGGCCGCGAAGAACTTCGGGGCCGTGCCCGAGCCGGGCGAGCTGGAGGAGGTCGACCGGGAGCTCCTGGCGACCACCGCGGCCGCGTTCGAGGGCGTCGGCGAGCTCATCGGGCAGAACAAGGTGCGGGCCGCGATCGGCGAGGCCATGAAGACCGTGGCAGCGGCGAACAAGTACCTGGCCGACACCGCGCCTTGGAAGATGAAGGAGGACCCCAAGCGCCAGGGCACGGTGCTCCACACGGTGCTCCAGGCCGTCTCGGACCTCAAGACGATCTTGAGCCCGTTCCTGCCGCACTCCTCGCAGAAGGTCCACGAGCTCCTCGGCGGGGAGGGCGTGTTCGCGCCGATGCCGCGCATCGAGGAGGTCGCCGACCTGGACGAGGGCGGCGCGACCGACGGCCCGTACCCGATCCTCACCGGCGACTACACCGAGGTCCCCGCCTGGGAGTCGGTGCCGCTGGCCCCGGGCACGCCTTTGGCGAAGCCGGTCCCGGTGTTCACGAAACTGGAGCCTTCGATCGTGGAGGAAGAGATCGAGCGCCTGAACTCCTAGGACGCGCGCGACACGGCCCGGCGCTCTGGCGCCGGGCCGTTCGTCATGTCGCGGTGACGATCTCGGTCCGGGAGACCCATTTCTCGTAGATGCCCCGGCGCACGGCTTCGGCTCCGGTCCTGGTGAGCGCGTCGGGGGTGGGGCGGGCGAGGCGGAAGCGGGCCCAGTCGTCGTCGGCGTCGACCAGGGACCCGGGGACGCCCTTCCAGAGCGCGCGGGTGGCCTCGCGCAGGACCCGGCGGACCGGGTGGGCGCGGCCGAGGTCGAGGCCGGGGATGTCGACGTGGCGTTCGATCGGGGTCCACTGGCGGCCCGCGTAGGCGAAGAGCTCGCATTCGGTGCCGTTGGTGGCGTAGCTGACCAGGAGCGCCCCGTCGGGCAGCGGCAGGTCGGTGAGGTCGGCGGTGACGTGCTCGGGCAGCAGGTGCGCGGCCGAGATCGCGAAGCCGGTGCCCAGGACCGGCATGCCGCGCCGGTCCGAGGACGGCATCGCGGTCAGGCCTTCGTAGTCGGGGGCGACCGGGGCGTGGTAGTCGGCCGGGTCGGCCACGGGCCAGCGCAGCGCGAACGCCCACTGGTCGCCCGGTTCGGTCTCGCCGCCGAGGGCAGAGCGGGCGGCGGGGGTGCGCAGGTGGGCGGTGTCGCGGCGGCGGTAGCAGAACCCGCCGGGGACCGCGGCGGTCTCCATCAGGCGCGCGATCTGCGAGGTGGTGACGGGCCGTTCGAGTTCCTCGCCGGGGACCAGCGGGGAGGAGCGGCGCACCCGGTCGAGGAGGGCGCGCGCGGCCGGGTCGAGGTGCGGGGTCTGGGTGAGCCTGCGGACGTATTCGAGGTCGAGGCCGGGCGCGAGCGGGACGGTCAGGGCCCGGTCGTCCTCGACCGCGACGGGGATGCCGTCGCGCAGGACCTCCCCGGCGTGCACGAAGTGCCGGTACGGGTAGGCGGTGCCGGGCCTGGTGTTGGGCAGGAAGTCGGGCCGGGCGAGCGCCGAGAACAGCTCCCACGCGGCCCCTTCGGCGTAGGGCGCGCCGGGGAACTTCTCGCCCTGCCATTCGATCGTGACGGTCTCGACGGGAGTGGTCGTGTCGGCCGGGACGGCGGGGCGGCGTTGCTGGAGCGCTGCGGCGCGGTTGCGGCGGGACGCGAGGTCGCGGGTCATGTGCGGCTCGATTCGTCATGCGCGGGTGCGACGGCGGTGTCGCCGGGAGGTGTGTGCGGGGTGTCCTCAGGCGGTGGTCGGCTTGTCCGCCAACGTAGGACCCGCCTGTCAGGGCGAGATGTCCGGTATATGAAATAGGTGTTACGCAGCAAGCTTCCCGCGCACGCGGCCTCGGACAACGCACAACGAGTCCGTCCTGCAAGCGCTTCGCCGGGACGGGGTCCGGTTGCGCCGCGTCCCGTGGCATCGTTGACGCGTGTACCGATCCGAACCCGCGCCGACGCCCGAGCCGCTGCCGTTTCCCGTCGCCGACAGCCACACCCACCTCGACCTCGTGGACACCTTCGGCTCCGAGGAGGACCTCCCGGTCCCCTCGCCCGACGCGCCCGAGGTCCTCGCCCGGCTCGACGAGGCCGAGGCCGCCGGGGTCGCCCGCGTCGTGCAGGTCGGGACCGATGTCGACTCCTCGCAGTGGGCCGCCGCCCTCGCGGACGCCGACCCGCGCGTCCTCGCCGCCGCCGCGCTGCACCCGAACGAGGCGCCGCGCCTGGCCGACCTCGACGCCGCGCTGGCCGCGATCGACGCCGTCGCCGCGCTCCCCCGCGTCGCGGCCCTCGGTGAGACCGGACTCGACTACTTCCGCACCGACGAGGCCGGCCGCGCGGCCCAGCTCCGGTCCTTCCGCGCGCACATCGCGATCGCGAAGGAGCGCGGCAAGGCCCTCGTCATCCACGACCGCGACGCCCACGAGGACGTGCTCGCGACCCTCGACGCCGACGGCGCCCCCGACCGCGTGGTCCTGCACTGCTTCTCGGGCGACTTCGCGTTCGCGAAGGAGTGCGCGCGGCGCGGGTTCTTCATGAGCTTCGCGGGGAACGCCACGTTCAAGAACGCCCAGAAGCTCCGCGACGCGGCCTCGGTCGCCCCGCCCGAGCTGGTCCTGGTCGAGACCGACGCCCCGTTCATGGCCCCGATCCCGGTGCGCGGCTACCGCAACCACCCGGCGCTCACCAACTACACGGCGCGGTTCCTGGCCGACTACCTCGAACGGGACCTCGAAGCGTTCTGCGAGCGCGTATGGCGCAACACCGAGGCCGCGTTCGGGCCCTGGTGACGGGGGCGACCGGCGACCGGCGACCATATAGGATATACGATTCAGGGCCGGGCTACGAGACGTCCACGATCGCCTCGGCCGTAGCGGTGTTCCCCTCCGCGTCGGTGAGCGTGAACGTGAAGACCCATCGGCCCGGGTCCGGCAGGCTCACCTCTCCGGCGAGGACGCCGGTGCGCAGTTCGATGAGCCGCAGGATCTCCGGCTCGCCGCCTTCGGGCCCGTACTCGGCGGTCCACTCGGTGGCGCCGAACGGGGCGCCCATGAGGTCGTCGGCGAGGATGCGCACGCTGTTGGGGCCCGGGCGGCCCGGTTCGAGCACGACCTGCGCGGTGTAGAGGTCGGTGGTGACCAGCGTGGCGGTCTCGGTCGACTCCGACGCGTTCGTCTGGGTCTCCAGCAGCGCGGTCTTGGCGGGCACGGCCTGCACCAGGACCGCGACGGCGGCCATCACGACCGCGAGGAAGACGACCTCGACCCCGGCGGCGACCCGCATCCGGCGCCGGCCCTCGGTGCCGCGCAGGAGCGCGCGGCGGGTGAACAGGCCCGCGCCCACGATCACGGTGAACAGGGCGGCCTTGAGGATCACCAGGCGCCCGTACGTGGTGTCGGTGAGCGCGGCGATCGAGTCGATATGGAGCAGCGCCGAGGCCAGCCCGGCCACGAGCAGGTTCGCGACCAGCCACGGCACCACCGCGGTCCAGGTCTCGGCGGTGCGCTCGGGCAGCTCGCCGTCCTTGCGCAGGGCCAGGACGAGCAGCGCGAGCACCCCGCCGCCCCACGCCAGCGAGGTCGTGAGGTGGACCCAGTCGGCGATGAACGCCACGACCACCGGCTGCGTGGCCATCGGGTGCCCGGCCAGCGGCCAGGTCGCCGCGAGCGCGAGCCCGGCCAAGGCGAGCCCGGCGACGACGCCGCGCCCCGGTCCTTCACCGCCGGTGACGAGGGCCCGCATGAGCGGCAGTGCCAACAGCACCAGTAGGAGCCGCAGGAGAGCGCCGAGCCCGACGTTGGACTCCATCACCGATTGCAGCCCGGCCGCGTCGAGGCCTGAGACGCTGGTCCCGGTCTCGTAGGCCGCTTGGAGCGGCAGGCCGAGCACGGCGGTCATGGCCACCACGGCGAGGCCGAGGGCCACGAGCTTCGCGGCGGCCTCGCGCGGGCGGGCCCCGGCGACCAGGAGCAGGCCCGCGCCGAGCGCGAGCGCCAGGCCCGCGTACCCGAACCAGCGGTTGCCGTACAAGAGGGCCTGCACGAACGGGTCGGTCCCGGCGGTGAGCGCCTCGGCGCTGGGGGTCTCGGTGGCCTCGCCGACGACGAACGTGAAGGTGCCCGAGACGGGGTGCCCGTCGTCGGAGACCACGCGGTACCCGGCGAGGTAGGTGCCCTCCTGGTCGGCGTCGAGGCCGATGGTGATCGAGAGGCCGTCCTCGGCGCGGGTGATGCCGGTGTCGGCTCGGTCACCATCGGGAGCCACTACTCCGGTGGCCGCGTCTACGGGGGTGACTGGTTCGTTGAACTCGACGACGACTTCGCCGGGAGGCGCGTCCAAGACCGCTCCGGAGGCGGGGTCGGTCTTGGTGGCCGTCGCGTGCGCCGAGGCCCCTGAGGCCCAGAGCACGCCGATGACGGCCGCGGCGAGCGCGGACCAGGCGAGGCGGGCGGTGAAGCGGGGGCCGAGACGACGAATCGCCGTGGACCGGCTGGGGTTCGAACGGCGTTCCATCGCCGTCGAGCGTACTCGAAACCGCCTCGCGAATCGAGAGTTGGACCGGAGAAAGGCGGAGCGGGACATGGGCAGTGGGGACCGGAAGACCGAGCGCAGGAAGGCCGCCGAGGCGCTGCGCAGGCAGCAGGCCGCGGAGGCGAATCGCCGCAAGGTCGTGTTCGGGGTCGCCATCGGCGCGGCAGTGGTGCTGATCGGGGGGCTCCTCGTGTTCGGCGTCTTCATGAACCGCGAGCCCGAATACGAGGTCATCGAGCCCGCCGCGCCGGTCTCCGACACCTTCGGCGTCAAGCTCGGCGACGGCCCGGTCGAGATCGACCTGTTCATCGACTACATGTGCCCGGCCTGCAACCAGTTCGAGTCCGCGTACGCCGAGAACATCAAGACCTGGCTCGACGAGGGCTCGGTCACGGTCAACTACCACCCGATCACGATCCTCGACCGGCTCAGCCAGAACACCCAGTACTCGACGCGGGCCGCGTCGGCCGCGGTGTGCGCCGCCGACGTCGGCGAGCAGGAGTTCCTCGACTACACGCTCGCACTGTACGAGAACCAGCCCGCCGAGAACACGAAGGGCCTGAGCGACGACGAGCTGCTCGGCATCGGCAAGAAGCTCGGGTTCGACGGCGAGTGGCAGACGTGCGTCAAGGACGAGACCTACCGCGGCTGGGTCCAGGCGGGCACCAAGTGGGCCACCAGCGAGGGCGGCATCGGCGGCACCCCCACCGCGAAGGTCGACGGCGAAGTGGTCGAGAACGCGACGTTCGCCGACTCGGTCCAGGCCGCGATCGACGGAGCCTGATCAAACGGCCCGAACACGCGAGGCGAGCAAAAAACGACGAAGGCGCGGCCCGATGGGCCGCGCCTTCGTCGTGTCGTGGTCGGGGCGAGGGGGCGCGGCGCACAGACGCGGCGCTGCGAGTGCGCCCGCCCGAACCTTCGGCGGCGGCGCAAACCGATTCCGCGGGCAGCGCGGTGACCGGTCGCGGCGTCGCCAACACGCCAGTCGGTTCCCCGCGCAACGCGACGAATCGCCCGCGCCCGTCGATGCTGTAGGCGCGCCGCCGCACGCCACTGCTCACGCCTTCAGCGCCGCCAGCGCCGTCTCCAGCGAGAATCCGAACGGCAGCTCCAGGCGATGGCGCTCAAGCAGCTCCGCGTCCGCCAAGATGTCGGCGATCGGGGCGTCGGCCGCGACTTTCCCCGCGTCGAGGATGACCGCTCGTTCGCACAGTTGCAGCGCGTACGGCAGGTCGTGGGTGACGAGCATGAGGGTCGGCGCGGTCGCGTGGAGGATTCGGGCGAGGTCGCGGCGGCTGGCCGGGTCGAGGTTCGCGCTCGGTTCGTCGCAGACGACGATGTCGGGCCGCATCGCGAGCACCCCGGCGAGGGCCGCCCGGCGCTGTTGGCCGACCGAGAGGTGGTGCGGGGGCCGGTCGGCGAGGTCGGCCAGGCCGACTTCATCGAGCGCTGCGGCCACGCGCGCTTCGAGTTCGGGCCCGCGCAAACCGAGGTTCGCCGGGCCGAAGCCGACGTCGTCGGCCACGGTCGGCATGAACAGCTGGTCGTCGGGGCTCTGGAACACGATGCCGACGCGGCGGCGGATCTCGGCCAGCGTCGGTTTGGCCACGGTGAGCCCGCCGACGGCCACGGTGCCCTCGGTCGCGGTGAGCAGCCCGGCGAGATGGAGCATGAGCGTGGTCTTCCCGGCCCCGTTGGGGCCGAGCACGGCCACGCGTTCGCCTTCGCTCACATGGAGGTCGACGCCGCGCAGGGCGGGCTGGCCGTCGGGGTAGACGTGGCGCAGGCCTTCGATGCGCAGTGCGGTGCTCATGGGACCACTGTCGTCCATACCGCGATCGCGGCGGCCAGCGCGGGGGCGGCGAGCGCCGCGGACCACTGGAGCGCCCCGGCGGGCGCGGGCCCGACTTCGAGCGGGAGCCTGCCGGTGTAGCCGCGGGCGCTCATGGACTGCCAGACGCGTTCGCCGCGTTCGAAGGAGCGGATGAAGACCACGCCGAGGCTGCGGGCGAGGGCCCCGGCCTGCCACAGGAAGCGGGGGTCGTCGCCGCGGGCGAGGCGGGCGAGGCGCATCTGGGTCACTTCGGCGACGGTCAGGTGCGCGTAGCGGACCGCGAACGCGGTGATCTGGAGGAGCAGTTCGGGGCAGCGCAGTCGCGAGAGCCCAGCGAGGACGGCCGCGACGGGGGTGGTGGCCGCGAGCAGGAGCGCGGCCCAGACGCCGAGGGTGGCCTTGGCGAAGAGGTTCCATCCGGCCCACAGGCCCGGTTCGGACACCGTCAGGAATCCGATGTGGACGGCCGGGCCTTCGATCATGAACGGGAACGCGAGCGCGAGGACCAGGAACGGGGACTCCACGAGGCTGCGGGGCAGCACCCAGGTCGCGGGCACGCCCGCGAGCGCGAACAGCCCCGCGAGCAGCAGCGCGTAGAGCCCGAAGGCCCACACCGCCTCTCGCGGGGTGGCGGCGATGGCGCAGGTGAAGGCCACCAGAGCGACGATCTTCACCTGCGGCCGGAGCCGGTGGACGGGCGAGTCTCCGGGGAGGTGGAGCCCGTCGGCGCCTTTCACGCGTTCTCCTCCGCGGGGGCGCGCTTGCCGCGGGCGAGGAGCCAGAAGAACCCGGTGGCGAAGGCGAGGGTGAGGACCACGCCGAGGATGCCCGCGAGGGACGCGCCGAGGATCTCGTTGTCCAGGAACGACATCCCGTAGTCGGCGAAGACGCCGCCGATCTCGTGCTCGCCTGCGGCCTGGAGGACGCACGCGCCGCCTTCGATCTCGCCGTCGACGGTGTCGCAGCCGGTCAGGAGCACCGATTCGAGGCCGTCGGGCGAGGAGGAGGCGAACAGGGACACGACCCCGGCCAGGACGGCGGACACGATGAGGCCGGCGATGACGAGTTTGCGGGTCTTCATGCGTGCTCCTTCTGGGTGCGGGAGGCGGTCTCGGCGAGCGGGGTGCCGCGGAGGGCGTGGACGAGGTCGGGGCGGGCCAGGGCCACGGCGGTGACCGCGCCGGCGGTGATGACGCCTTCGCCGATCCCGATGAGGGTGTGGGTGCCGAGGATGGCGGTGGTCATGGCGCCGAAGGACTGTCCGACCTCTTCGCCGCCGATCCAGAATTGGAGCATGAACCCGGCCGAGGCGGCCACGACGCTGACGACGGCGGCCACGAAGACCGTGACGCCCAGGCCCCAGCGGGTGCGCGGGAGGACCTTGAGGCCGACTGCGAGCACCGCGTAGGAGACGAACGTGGCGATGAGGGCCATGTTGGCGACGTTGAGGCCCAGCGCGGTGACCGCGCCGTCGGCGAACAGGAGCGCCTGGATGACGATGACGACGGTGACGCACAGCGCCCCGAGCCAGGGGCCCAGGAGCGCGGCGGCGAGCGCGCCGCCGAGGAGGTGACCCGAGACGCCTGCGGCGACCGGGAAGTTGAGCATCTGCGCGGCGAAGATGAACGCGGTGGCGAGCCCGGCGAGCGGCACGAGGCGTTCGTCGAGGTTGCGGCGGGCGAGGACGACGCTGACGCCGACGAGGATCGCGGCGATGGCCGCGAAGACGAGCGACGTGGGGCCGTCGACTACGTCCGTCGGGATGTGCAGTGCGAGGTCTGACACGGGCAGTGCCTTCTTTCGACTGGATTGTGGGCCCGGCGGGGTGGGCCGGGAGGGTGGGCGCGAGGGGGATGGCGGTCGCCCTGCCGGATGCAGGGCGCCCACGCGTGGAATCAACAACCCACTGCTGGGCTATTGCAATCATTTTGCAATAGCGGCGGCCTCGCGGTCAAGGCGGGCGGTGACGGCGCGAATCCGGCCAGGGAACACGGGGCGTGCTCACAGGCGATTGTCAGGGACGGACGGTAGGGTTGCGCCCTGTGAACGTACGACTTGAGCCCGGTGAGACGGCACCCGATTTCACGCTCGCCACGGACACCGGCGACCCGGTCACCTTGTCGAGCCTTCAGGGGCGCAAGGTGATCCTGTACGCCTACCCGCGCGCGATGACCCCAGGCTGCACCAAGGAGGCCTGCGACTTCCGCGACAGCCTGGCGAGCCTCCAGGCCGCGGGGTATGCGGTCCTGGGCATCTCCCCCGACGAACCCGAGGCCCTGGCCAAGTTCGTCGAACGCGACGGCCTGACCTTCCCGCTCCTGTCCGATCCCGAGCACAAGGTGCTCGAGGAGTACGGCGCCTGGGGCGAGAAGAAGAACTACGGCCGCACGATCACCGGCGTCATCCGCTCCACGTTCGTCATCGACGCCGAGGGCAAGATCGAACTCGCGCAGTACAACGTGAAGGCCACGGGCCACGTGGGCCGCCTGCGCAAGCAGCTGGGCCTGGACGACTAGCGCACCGCGTCGGCGAACGGCCTCCCGCCGAGGTCGGGAACCACTGCGCCTCGCCGCCCAGGCGGCCGCCGAGCGAGCCCCGCAACCGGGTTCGCCATGCCGTTGCGGTCGCGGACCGTGCCGCCGTTCAGGGCTGGACGAGGCGGCTGCGGAGGGTTCTGGTGACCGGGCTCGGGACCGGGCCGAGGGCGTCGTCGATCTGTGCGAGGCGCAGCAGGTCCTCCGCGCTGCCCTCGCGCAGCACCCGCTCCCTCAGCCGCCGGTAGCGGTCCAGCAGCGCGGCCTGCTCCTCCTGCGGCAGCAGCGCCGACCGCTGCACCGCCAACGCGCACGCCGCCACCCGCTCGATCTCCACGGTTCCCACCATGTCCCCGAATGTCCCCTTCGCACAAGGCCGCCGGACGAACCGAAGGTGAACGCGCGCGGTCGCGACCGCATCGATCCCGACTACGACGCCAGGAGTCGGCCCAGGGTTCGGGTCGCCTCGGCGTGGGCCGCCGGGTTGGCTCCGGAGTAGTTCAGGCGCAGGTAGGCGCCGGTCGGTTCGGCGGGGAACCATTCGTCGCCGGAGACGACGAGGACCCCGGCGTCGCGGCAGGCGCGCACGAGCGCGGGCAGGTCCGTGGTGTCGGGCAGGCGCGCCCAGAGGTTGAGGCCGCCGCGCGGGAGCTGTTCGAGATGTGCCTGCGGCACATGTTCCCTCAGGCTCGCCGCGAGCAGGTCGCGCCGCGATTCGAGCTGGTTCCGCAAGGCCCGCAGGTGGGTTCGCCAACCCGGCCCGGTCACCACGTCGAGCGCCGCGGCCTGGAGCAGACCGCTGACGTACATCGCCTCGGCCCTGGCGTCGGCCAGGAGTCGTTCGCGCGCAGGGCCTCTCGCGATCACCGCCGCGACCCGCACCGCCGGGGACACGCTCTTGGTGAGCGAGCGGATGTAGACGACATGCCCGTCGTCGTCGCGCGCGGCCACCGGGTCGGACTCGGCGTCGATCCCGAACTCGTGCGCCCAGTCGTCCTCGATAAGGAACGCGCCGCTCTCGCGCACCACGTCGAGCACGCGTTCGGTGAGATCGGGAGACCACTTGGCGCCGTTGGGGTTCGCGAAGTTCGGCTGCGCGTAGTAGGCGCGGGCCCCGGTCTGCTCGAACGCGCGCGCCAGCACCTCGGGGTCGGGTCCGTTCGGGCCCAACGGGATCGGGACGACCTCCACGCCTTCCCTCGCGGCGGCCGTGATCGCGCCCCAGTAGGTGGGCGACTCCATCAAAAGCGGACGCCCGGGGCCGACCAGGACGCGAAACGCGGAGCTGAGGCCGCTCTGGCTGCCGGGCACGATGATCACGTCGCTGGGGGCGGGCGGGGCGACGCCGGGCGGGGTCGCGTCGCCCAGCTCGGTCGCGAACCAGGCCTGGAGCTCGGGCAGGCCGGTCGCGGGCGGGCGGCCCACCGCCGCGGCCCCGCGTGCGGCCCGCGTGAACGCGGCCCGCACCAGCCGCTCGGGCAGCAGCTCGCGGTCCGGATAGCCCGAGTGCAGCGCGATCATCTCGTTCGTGGGGGTGTGCAGGGCCGTGGGCGTCTCGGGGATGCGCGGCCGGGGAGACCCGAGCGCGGCGGTCTGCCAGCCGAAGTCGCTGGGCCGCAGCGGCCGCGCGGCCCGCGTGAACGTCCCCACCCCGGGCCTGCTCTCCACGAGCCCCTGGGACGTCAGCGCGCGCAGCGCCTTCTGGACCGTGACCGGGCTCGCGGCGTGCTCGGCGACCAGCGCCCGCGTCGAGGGCAGCTTCGCGCCCGGCGGGGCCTGGGCGATCCATTCGCGCAGTGCCGCCACGATCCGCTGACTGCTATCGTTGACCATGAAGGAACATAGTAGCGCTACTATCGAAGCGGCTCCTGCGCTATCCCGCACTCCCGCCGGTCTGTGGTGGGGCCTGCTCGGGGTCCTCGCGTTCTCGTTCACCATGCCGTTCACGCGCGTCGCCGTCGAAGGCATGTCCCCCTTGTTCATCGGCGCGGGCCGGGCCGTCATCGCGGCCGCGCTCGCGGCGGCGGCACTGCTGCTCACCGGCCAGCGCAGGCCCACGCGGACGCAATGGCTGCGCCTGGGCGTCGTGGCCGCCGGAGTGGTGGCCGGGTTCCCGCTGCTCACCTCGTACGCGCTGACCGCGACGCACGCGAGCCACGGCGCGGTCGTGATCGCGATCCTCCCGGCCGCCACGGCGGTGGCCTCGGTGCTGCGAACCGGCGAGCGCCCGCCGCGGGCGTTCTGGACGGCCGCGACGCTCGGCGCGGTGGCCGCGATCGTGTTCGCGGCGTTGCACAACGACGAGTTCGGCGGCCTCGGCTGGCCCGACCTGCTGCTCTTCGGCGCGGTGGTCGCCGCCGCGATCGGCTACGCCGAAGGCGGGCTGCTCTCGCGCGAACTGGGACCGTGGCAGACGATCTCGTGGGCGCTAGTCCTCGCGGCCCCGTTCATGGGCGCACTGACGGCGTATTCGCTCGCGACCGAGCCGATGCAGGCCACGTTCGCGCATTGGTCCGCGTTCGCTTACCTCGCGGCGGTGAGCATGTTCCTGGGGTTCTTCGCCTGGTACCGGGGTCTCGCGCTGGGCCCGATGGCCCAGGTGAGCCAGACGCAGCTGGTGCAGCCGGTGCTCACCCTCGCCTGGGCCGCGATGCTGCTGCGCGAGCCGCTGAACGCGGTCACGTTCGCCGGGGCCCTCGCGGTGATCGCCTGCGCGGCGCTCGCCGTGCGAACCAGGCTGCGGCCTGGCAGTCGTTGAGCCGCAGGCGAGAACGACCGACCCCGAGTCGTCGCGGACTACCATCGCGGTGAACGGGAGGAGCCGCACATGAACTACACCGCCTACTACCGCTTCGGGGTCACGCCGTGGGAGCAGTACGCCGAGGCCGCAGCCGACAGCGTCGCCGCGATGCTCGACGGTGAGGAGGCGGCCCGCGACCGGCTCGGGCGGGCCCTGGACCTCGGGTGCGGCCGCGGCGTCTTCAGCGCCGAACTGGCGCGGCGCGGGTGGGAGGTGGTGGGCCTCGACCTGGTCCCGAAGGCGATCGAGGCGGCCCGGGCCCGGTCGATCCCGGGCGCGACCTTCACCGTGGGCGACGTGACCGACCTGGCCTCGGCCGGTCTCGGCACCTTCGACTTGCTGCTGGACATCGGCTGCTTCCAGGGCCTGGACGCCGAGCAGCGGGCCGCCTACGGGCGGGGTGTCACCGCGCTCGCGAAGCCGGAGGCGTCCCTGCTCATGCTCGAATTCGGCCCGACCCGGCTGCGGTCGATGATCGGCGGCGTCTCCGAAACCGAAGTGCGCGAAGCGCTCCCGGACTGGGACCTCGACTCGTCCGCCCCCGCACCCACGAAGGGCCTGGGCTGGCCGATGAACCGCACCTCGCCCCACTGGTACCGCTTCACACGGGCCTGACGAGGCCCGACCCCGGCTCCCCGGGATCGGGCCTCGGAATCGCGGTGCGCGAGGGGGGACTCGAACCCCCACGTCCTAGGACACAGGAACCTAAATCCTGCGCGTCTGCCAGTTCCGCCACTCGCGCGAAGCGCGACGTGGCGGACCGAAAGTGCAGTCGCCACTCGCGCGGAGCGCGACGTGGCGAACCGAAAGTGCAGTCGCCACTCGCGCGTTTTGTATCGTGCCGGTCGTCTCATTTGAGCAGCAACTAGTGTGTCACACGCCTGTACGTTCCCGTAGGCTGGTGCGGATGACTCGACCTGACAAGCGCGCCGCCGACGAGCTGCGCAGCGTGAAGTTCACCCGTTCCTGGACCGATCACCCCGAGGGGTCGGTGCTGGTCGAATTCGGCCGGACGCGAGTGTTGTGCACCGCGACGGTCAACCCCGGAGTGCCGCGTTGGCGCCGTGGATCGGGCGAGGGGTGGGTGACCGCGGAGTACTCGATGCTGCCGCGCTCGACCCACTCGCGATCCGACCGGGAGTCCATCCGCGGCAAGATCGGCGGCCGGACCCATGAGATCTCGCGCCTGATCGGGCGCTCCCTGCGCGCCTGCGTCGACTTCAAGGCCTTGGGCGAGAACACGATCACCCTCGACTGCGATGTGCTCCAGGCCGACGGCGGGACCCGCACCGCCTCGATCACCGGCGCTTACGTGGCCCTGCACGACGCGGTGACCTGGCTGGGAGACAAGAAGCTCGCCCGCAAGCCCGACAAGATCCTCACCACCTCGGTGGCCGCGATCAGCGTCGGTGTCGTCAATGGCCAGCCCGTGCTCGACCTCCCCTACGAGGAGGACGTGGCTGCGTCGGTCGACATGAACGTGGTCTGCACCGGCGAAGGCGACTTCGTGGAGGTCCAGGGCACCGGCGAGGAGGCGGTCTTCAACCGCGCCGAACTGGACTCGCTGCTGGACCTGGCCCTCAAGGGCTGCAAGGAACTCGCCGGCCTCCAGGCCCGAACCCTGCTCTCGCCGTGAGGGTGCTCCTGGCGACCCGCAACGCGGGCAAGGTCGACGAACTGCGCCAGATCCTCGCGGCCGCGGCGCCCGACGTCGAGCTCGTGGGCCTCGACGCGGTCGAGGACTACCCCGAGACCCCCGAGACCGAGCTGACCTTCGCCGGGAACGCCCTGCTCAAGGCCCGCGACGGGGTCAAGCACACCGGGCTGGCGACCATCGCCGACGACTCCGGCCTGGCCGTCGACGCCCTCAATGGCATGCCCGGCGTGCTCTCGGCCCGCTGGGCCGGGACGGCGAAGGACGACGCCGCGAACAACGCGCTGCTGCTCGACCAGCTCTCCGATGTCCCCGACGACCTGAGGGGCGCGCGGTTCGTGTGCGCGGCGGCGATCGTGTGGCCGGACGGGCGCGAGCTCGTGGTCCACGGCGAGATGCCCGGGCACGTGGGACGCGAACCGAAGGGCACCAACGGGTTCGGCTACGACCCGCTGTTCGTGCCTGAGGGCTCGGATCGGACCAGCGCCGAGCTGAGCGCCGAGGAGAAGAACGCGATCTCGCACCGAGGCAAGGCCTTCCGCGAACTCGCGGCCCAGATCTGAAGCGAGACGACCGAGCGGGGCGGCCTACGAGCCGCCCCTTCGGCGTTTCGCTACGCCCGTTCCTTCAGCAGCGCCAGCGCCTTGTCCGCGTGCGCGTTCATGTTCATCTCGCTCTTGACCACGCCGATGACCTCGCGCCCCGCGCCGATGACGAACGTCTTGCGTTTGGTCGGCACGATCGTGATCTTGCGGCGCACGCCGAACTGCTCGGCGACCGCGCCGTCGGGGTCCGACAGGAGCGGGTAGCCCAGAGAGTGCTTGGCCGCGAACTGGGCTTGGCGTTCGACCGCGTCGTGCGAGATCCCGACCGGCTTGGCGCCGAGGGCTTCGAACTCGGCCGCGAGGTCGCGGAAGTGGCAGGCTTCGACCGTGCAACCGGCCGAGAGGGCCGCCGGGTAGAAGAACAGCACGACCGGGCCTTCGGCCACGAGGTCGTCCAGGGCCCGCGGCGCGCCCGTCTCGTCGTTGAGCTCGAATGCCGGGGCGGTGTCTCCGATGTCCATGGAAGCCAGTCTATCCACGCGTCCGGCGCGAAACGCCCGCTCGGAGCGGGGCGTTCGCAGGGGTTTGCGCTTTCCACCAAGATATAGATACACTCAAATATCACGATACTCGTGAGCACTACCGAAACGAAGCGCGCGGGCTCCGACGAGCCTGGTTGGGAGCGCTCCATAACCGGCACAGAGGAGTAACTCCATGTCAACCGCCGACACGGTGGTCCACAGCGGCAGGCGCCGCCGGATCGCCGCGATCATGTCGCTGGTCCTGGCCGCGGTAGCGGCCATGACCATCTCGACACTGTTCACGAAGAACGATGCGGAGGCCCACGGCGCCACCGTCTTCCCCGGCTCGCGCCAGTTCTTCTGCTACTTCGACGCCCTCTCGGGTAACGGGGCGCTCGACCCGTACAACCAGAAGTGCCAGGACGCTCTGGCCCAAGGCGGCGCGACCCCGTTCTACAACTGGTTCGGGAACCTCGACTCCAACGGCGCGGGCCGGACCGTCGGCTACATCCCCGACGGCCAGATCTGCGACGGCGGCGGCAACGGCCCCTACGACTTCTCGGCGTTCAACGCGCCCGGAGCCTGGCCGCGCACCCACGTCACCGCCGGGTCCACCGTCGAATGGCGCTACAACAACTGGGCCCACCACCCCGGCAAGTTCGACCTGTACATCACCAAGGACGGGTGGAACCCGAACCAGCCGCTGGCCTGGGACGACCTGGAGCTGTTCCAGACCATCTCCAACCCGGCCTCCAACGGCGGGCCCGGCTCGAACGAGCACTACTACTACGCCAACCTGACGCTCCCGCAGAAGAGCGGCTACCACATCGTGTTCACCCACTGGGTGCGCTCGGACTCCAGCGAGAACTTCTACGCGTGCTCCGACATCGAGTTCGACGGCGGCAACGGCGAGGTGACCGGCATCCGCCCGGGCACCCAGCTGCCCGGCAACGACGGCAGCGTCACCAACCCCGGCCCGGACCCGACCGACCCGGGCGAGACCCCGACCGACCCGGGCCAGCCCAGCGGCGACTGCGTCGCCACCGCTTCGGTCTTCTCGTGGAACGGCGGTGCGACGGTGAACATCACCGTCGAGAACACCGGCACCGCGCCGGTGAGCGACTGGATGATCCACTGGATGTGGCCGCCGGGATCGGGGATCACCATCGACAGCTCGTGGGGCACCACGATCAGTTCGATGGGCGACATGCAGATGGCCAGTCCCGGCGACTGGAACGGCACGATCAGCTCCGGCTCCTCGGCCACGTTCGGGTTCAACGCCTCGGGCAACCTGACCTCGATGCCCGCACTCGACTGCATCCCCGGCTGACCCAGGTGACAGCCTGACGACCAGAACCTGAATGTTCGTCGAATATCGCCGCTTCGACTCCTCCCTCCGGGACCCGGCTGGAATACTGTGTTCCACCAGGTCTTCCGGGGGGAGGAGCCATGTCAGCATCCGCAGCCGCGGCCGAAAGGGCCGGGCCCGAGTCCATGACGGCGTCCACACGCGCAGGGGACGTCGTGCTCGCGTACGTCTCCGGCCAGGTCGACGCCCTCAACCGCGCCATCGCCGCCACCGAGCGCTACGCCCCCGGCTCGGCCGGGTCCGTGCGCGTGGCCATCCACCGGCTGCGCACCGTCCTGCGGGGCTACGCGCACCTGTTCACCGGGACCCCGCGCGGGGGCCGGGAACTCGACCAGCTCCTGTCGGCCCTCAAGCACACCGAGGACCTGGAGCGCCTCAGCGTCCACTTCGAAGACCGCTTCGACCAGCTCGGGCTCACCGAACCGGAGTTCCCGGCCTGGCACGCCTCGCTCGAAGCGCAGGTCCGCGACTCCTACCGCCAGATCGAGCGCGTCCACTCCCAGACGTGGGTGGCCGTGCTCCTGGGCCAGGTGCGGATGTTCGCCGAGCACGCCGACTTCACCCGCGAGGGCGAGAAACCCGCGTCCTCGCTCATGGGCGTGCTCTCGCAGTCCAAGACCCACCTGCTCGACGTGAACGGGAAGCTCAGCCACGCAACGGATCTGGTGCTGGCCCGGGACGAGACCCGGGTGGCCGCCAGGGAGACGCGGTTCCTCGCCGAGGCGGCAGAACCGGCGCTCGGACAGCCCGCCACCGACGTGGTGGTGCCGACGACCGACCTGGAATACCTGCTCAACCGCTACCGGCAGGCCGTGATCGCCCGCAACTGGCTGCTGCGCCTGCCCGGCGCCGACCGGGCCGACAAGCTCACCGCGAGCCTCGCCGACCTGGAGAAGGAGCACCTGCGGCAGCTCGGCGACGACATCGACCGCGCCACCTCGACGATGATCGAGCGCTGGCGCTGAACACAGCGAACGGGCCCGGAGCGCGCTCCGGGCCCGTTCGCTGTGTCTACTTGCCGCGCAGGACCGCGGCGAGGTTGTCGAGCCCGATCGGGCCCAGGTTGAGGGCGTCGGTGTGCCAGGTCTTGAGGTCGAAGTCGGCCCCGGCGGCGGCCTGCGCCTCGTCGCGGGCGGCGATCCAGGCGCGCTCGCCGAGCTTGTAGCAGATCGCCTGGCCCGGCCAGCCCGCGTAGCGCACGATCTCGGGATAGGCCCGGTGCTCGGCGATGCGACCACGGGTCTTGAGCACGTCGAGGGCCACGTCGAAGCTCCAGCGCTCGCCGTGCCGCGCGGCCTCGGCGGCCGGGAGCGGCAGGTCGAGGTGCCAGCCGATGTCGATCACGACGCGGGCCGCGCGCAACGCCGAGCCCTTGAGCATCCCCAATCGGGTGCCCGGCTCGGTGAACCAGCCGAGCTCGTCGCACAGCCGCTCGGCGTACAGGGCCCAGCCCTCGGCGTGACCCGAGACCGAGCCGAAGACCTTCGCGAAGCGCGAGAGGCCCTCGCCGGTGACCTTGGTCTGGCCGATCTGGAGGTGGTGGCCGGGCACGCCCTCGTGGAAGACCGTGGTCAATTCGCCCCAGGTGCGGAAGCTCTCGCGTTCGGCCACCGGCCACCAGGTGCGGCCCGGGCGCGACAGGTCCTCGCTGGGCCCGGTGTAGTATGCCGAACCGGCCGAGGAACCGGGCACCAGCTGCACGTCCAGGTTCATCAGGCGCGGGTCGATGTCGAAGTGGACGCCGTTGAGGGCCTCCAGCGCGCCCTGGTGCTTCTCGGTGAGCCACGCCAGGTAGGCCTCGGAGGAGTCGAGGGCCTCGGTGGCGTCCAGGTGCTCGATGACCTTGTCGAGCCCGGCTCCGGGGAGGATCGACTCGGCCTCGGCGGCCATCTCGGCCTCGATGCGGTGCAGCTCCTCCCAGGCCCAGTCGTAGGCGTCGCGGGGTTCGAGCACCGCGCCGAGCGTGGCGCGGGCGGCCAGGAGGTAGCGCTCCTCGCCCACCCCGTCGCGCTCGGCCGCGTGCGGCAGATAGCGCTCTTCGAGGTAGTCGGCGGCGGCGGCGAACGCGGCGTACGCGGCCTCGGCGGCGTCGGCCAGGTCCTGGGCCTGCTTCCCACCGGGGTAGGCCTCGACGTGCTTGTCGAAGATCCGCGACTCGGCGTTGCGGCGGGCCTGCTTGGCGCCCTCGACGACCTGGAGGCGGGCCACGGTCTGACCGGCCTCGATCCCGGCGTTCATGGTCTGGCGCCAGGTCGCGAGCATCTCGGGGATGGCCCGCATGCGCGCGACGTTGAGCCGCCAGTCGTTCTCGGTCTCGCGCGGGGCCAGGTCGATGTACCCGGCGAGGCTCTGGAGGATGCCGTAGGGCACGCGCAGCGCGCGCCGCCACTCCCCCGACTCGTGCTGGGCGACGCTCACTTCGAGCCGCTCGGCCATGTGGAGGCGCGCGAGGTCGTCGGCCGGGCCGGTGGACTCCAGGGCCTTGAGGCGCGCGAGCGTGTCGGCGTCGAGCTTCGCGCGCTCGGCGACCGCCTCGGGCCCGAAGTCGGTGGCGACGCCGAAGTCGCCGACGATGCCGGCCTGCCCGGCGAACATGGGGTGGAGCCGCGCGTACGAGGTGATGTACTCGTCGGCGAGTGCGAAAATCGGTGAGGTCATGGCCGCCAGCTTACCGCGCGGCTAGTAGACCACTGTTACAAGACCGTTGCTCACTTCGCGCGGGTCGAGACGACCACCGCGCCGACGAGCGCCGAGAGCAGCAGCAGCGACAGCACCTCGAACGGCAGCACCCAGTTCGCGAACACCGCCTCCCCGATCGCGCCCGCGCTGCCGCCGCCGGTGCGGTCGACCCGGGTCCACCCGAACGCGCTGATCACGACCGCGGCCAGGCCGAGCCCGACCCCGGCGGCCACCACGGCGCCGGGCCCGCGGCTGCGGTCCAGGTCGTCCGAGGCGTCCGTGGGGGCCCGGGTGAGCATCGTCGCGAACAAGAGCAGGACCACGATCGCGCCCACGTAGACCAGCACCAGGACCCACGCGAGGAACTCCGCCGCGAGCACCAGGGCCGCCCCGGCGATCCCGGCGAACGCCACCGCGAGCCACAGCCCCGCCCGCACGATCCGGTTGGTGGTGACCACGGCCAAGCCCGCGCCGAGCGCGAGCAGCCCGAACGCGGCCAAGAGCACGTCGGCGAGCGTCACTCCTTGGCCTCCGGCAGGCTCGCGGGCGGCACGGTGTCCATCCACTTCCCCAAGTGCTCCTTGTCGTGGAGCAGGTCGCGGATGTCGCCTTCGGCATAAGCGAAGTCGGGGGCCCAGAACAGGGCGTCGAACGGGCACACGTCGACACAGATCCCGCAGTACATGCACAGCGAGAAGTCGATGTCGAAGCGGTCGAGCACGTTCTTCTGCCTCGGGCGGGCCGCGCCCTCGACCTCGACGGTCTCCTTGTGGGAGTCGATGTAGATGCACCAGTCCGGGCACTCGCGCGCGCACAGCATGCAGGAGGTGCAGTTGTCCTCGTGCAGCGCGATCACGCCGCGGGTGCGTTCGGGCAGTTCGGGTTCGCGCTCGGGGTACTGGCTGGTGACCGCGCGGCGCGCGGCCGTCCGCGCGGTGGCGGCCAGACCGCCGACCATGCCGCTCCCGGGAAGCCTCATGCCCTCATCGTGGCAGATGACATCGATGTTTTCCAGTCCCCGCGTCCCGCTTCGCGTTTCGCTCCCGCGACTGAGTCCGATTCCCGACTCGCCACACGCGACGGTGGGCCCCGGTTTCCGATGAAACCCGGTGCCGCGCTCCAGAGAACCATTACCGTGAGCAGTTGACACGTCACACCCGGGCAAGACCCGGTGGACACCGGGGAGGAACCTTGTCCGTGCGCATCACCAAACCCGTCCGAGGGGCGCTCGCCGCGATCGCACTCAGCGCCGCGATCGTGCTGACCAGCGCCGTTCCCGCGAACGCCGCGATCACCGTGACGCTCTCGCCGACCGCCGGGGCCGTCGGCACCCGCGTCGACGTCCTCGCGTCCAACTGCAACCAGAACGCGACCGCCGTCATCGAGGACACGAACGTGAGCATCGCGCTGCCGCGCAACAACAACAACGCGCAAGGGAACTTCACGGTCCCGAACGGGATGAAGGCCGGGGTGTACACGGTGCTGGTGACCTGCGGGGCCGATTCGGCCTCGGCGAAGTTCACGGTGACCTCGGGCCAGGGCGCGCACACCGGCGGCGGCTCCACGGCCGCCTCGGGCAGCGCGGTGCTGTGGACGGGCGCGGGGATCGTGCTGGCCGCGGCGGCCGGGATGTGGCTGCTGCGGCGCCGCCGCGTCGCCGCCTGAACATGGACGAAAGGCGGCCCGAGGCCGACGACAGACCGATCCACCGGCCGGAACCCGCGTTCCGGCCGGTGGCCGTCGTGGTGCTGTCGATCCTGCTGGCCGGGGGCCTCGGGTTGATGGCCGGGAGCGCTTTGCCGGTGCCGACGTGGCGCTGGCCCGACCTCAACCCGTTCGCCGACGACCCGTTCGCGGTGGCCGATCCGGCGGGCGGGACCTGGCTCGACCGGTCGACGCCCACGCGGGTGGACATCGACGCGGCGGGCGTCCACGCGCCACTGGTCGAGCTGGGCCTGGACTACCGCGGGGACTTCGAGGTCCCGAAGATGTGGCGCCCGCACGAGGCGGGCTGGTTCGAGGAGGGGCCGACCCCTGGTGAGTTCGGGCCCACGGTGCTCATGGGGCACGTGGACACCGACCGCAGCGGCCCGGCCGTGTTCTATGCGATCCGCGAGTTGGACGAAGGCGACGCGATCGAGGTGACCCGCGAGGACGGCGTGGTCGTGTCGTACGAGGTGACCGGAATCGAGTCGTACGACAAGCGGCGGCTGCCCTACGAGAAGGTCTTCGGCGTCGAGCCCGAGCCTGCGCTGCGCCTGATCACCTGCGGCGGCGAGTTCGACCGGAAGACCGGGGATTACACCGAGAACGTGGTGGTCTTCGCGAGCTACACCGGGCATCGGAAGGCGACCGAGCAGGACCGCGAGCGCCCGCTGAACGGGCTGCACCACTTCGAACGCAAGTGATCACCGGAGCATGTCGGTGGCGGCATGTAGGTTCTCGCGCATGGCATTGAAGATCGCGAACGTCACCGTCAACACCGCCCGCCCGAGCGAACTGGCCGCCTGGTGGGCGGGGGTCCTCGGCGGTGAGATCGTCAACGACTGGGGCGAGTACGTCACCGTGGGCTTCGGCGACGGCCCCGCCCTCTCGTTCCAGTACGTCGAGAACACCGAACCCGGCCGCATCCACATCGACCTCACCACAGAGGACGCCGAGGCCACGGTCAAGCGCTTCGTGGCGGCCGGCGCCACCCACGTGGCCGACCACGAAGCCCCCGGCGGCGCCTTCACCTGGACGGTCCTCAAGGACCCCGACGGCAACGAATTCTGCATCGCCGCCGGCGGCCACTGACCCGCGTCAACCCGAGGCGATCTTGCGGGCGTCGCGCTCGATCGCCTCGCACATCGGGTCGCCCTGCCACGCGGGTCGCCAGGTGACCGGGCCGTCGGGCGGGTGCTTGAACACCGCCACGGGGCGAGGCCCCGCGCCCAGGTCCTCGTTGGAGCTGATGCCGTGCAGGGCGGCGTCCTCGGTGTTGCGTTCGACTATGAAGCGCACGTGGCCGCCCATGCCGGTCGAGTAGGTGAAGTCGCCGAGGACGGTCCAGTTGTCGGGTTCAGCGTCCATTGGCGGCCTCCCCGAGCAGGCTGGTGATGTTGAGCAGGACCGCGAGCCGGTGGTGGTCGCGGTGGCGGGCGGAGAAGAACTCGGCCAGCGCGGTCCGTTCGGCGTCGCTCCAGGCGTCGCGATGCCGTGGGAGGATCTTGAGCTCGGCGTTGGCGGCTCCGATGTGGTCGATGACCCCGAGGCGCTCGCACGGGTCGGGGTAGAGCTGGTGGAGCTCGACCGAGTCGGGCCGGTCGTGCGGGACGAGGCCGGAGACGACGCGGCCGGTGAAGTCGGCGGTCCCGATCTTGGTGTAGCCCGAGGAGGGCCCGTCGCCGGGCACGTAGGTGGTGGTCATGCGCGCACCGCCGACAGGTCGATCTCGGCGAGCAGGGCTTGCAGGTCGAGGTGGACGCGGGGCTCGCGGCGGTGCGCGCCGGTGCGGAGGCGGCGGCGCAGGTGTAGGTCGTCGCGGGTGATGTGGCCGGAGGCGATGGCTTCGCGCTGCTGGGCGGCGCTGGCGGTGCGCACGAACTCGCGCGCGGCGGTTTCGCGGTAGTAGCAGCCGTGGCGGCCCCACCGCTCGGAACACCATTCGCAGCGCTGGCGGCCGAGGCCGAACCACGCGCGGCGAGGTTGGTGCAAGTGCAGGTCGATCTTGGCCCGGGCGGGCACGTTGTCGCGAGCTAGGCTGAGTAGTGCCATGAGAGCACGCCTCTCGTGTGTAAGCGGCCCGCGCAGGACTCTCGCCAAAGAATTCACATGCGCGGGCCGCGCCTATGTGCGGCCGAATGAAGTTGTCGAAGCCCGGCCGATCCCCACCGAACCGGCCGAGGTGGATGAAGTCCACCTTGGTCGACCACGCTTCGCGTTCGCGACCGTTCAAATAGGTTTGCACAACTGATGCGTTCAATGCAAGCCCCTGGAAGGCGGGTTCCAGGAAATGTTACGCTGCATCAAGATCAGCGCGACACTCATGTGACGCATGAGCCTCCTGGGGGTAGTCATGGCCAAGCCCAACCCGCCCACCGCCCGAGCCCGATACATCGGCAGAACGATGCGAACCTATCGAGAAGAGTTGGGGTTCAAGGGATCTGAGGTCTCAGACCACATTGACAAAACGGCCGCGACGCTGAGCCGCTATGAGTCCGGCGAGTACCCGATCCCCGGTGACGTGTTTCTGACACTTCTGGACCTCTACCGGGTGAACGACCCGCTGGAGCGCGCGAGCCTCATCCAGATCAACGAGGACGCGCCGAAGCGCGGCTGGGTGGATTCGTTCCAGCCCTACATCAAGAACCTCGCCAACCACATCTGGATGGAAGGTGAGGCCGAGGAGATCCAGATTCTCGCCCTCACCGTCATGCACGGACTGACCCAGACGCATCGGTTTGCAGAGTCCTTGATGGCGAACGGTCCCAAACGGAACGATCCAGTCACCCTCAGGCGGCAGCTAGAAGCCCGCATGCTGCGCACCAGCGTCCTGACAAAACGGAACGGCCCGCGTATCAAACTGCTAATGCACGAGTCGATCCTCAGCCAGCGTGTCGGCGGCGCGGAAGTGACTGTCGAGCAACTGGAGCGGCTGCTAGAAATCGCCGAACTCCCCAGGGCAGAAATCCGTCTGCTTCCAGCAGACTGCTGGATGCACATCGCTGCTGGCATCGGGGTCGGCTACACCATCTTCAAGCTGCCCGAACCCCTCCCGAATGTTGTGTACATCGACAGCACGGTCGCCGCGATCTACGAGGAAGACCCTGACATAGACTCGTTCAAAGAGACCTACGATGCGCTCTGGAACGACGTAGCCCTCAGCCCCAAGGCGAGCACTGAGCGCATCGCCCGAGAGTTGAAAGAAGTGAAGCGCGAATGAGTCAAGCGGCCAGTCAGCAGCGGATCTGGCGCAAGAGCACCCGCAGCGCCAACACCGGCAACGGCGACTGCGTCGAGGTCGCCTGCACCCACTGGCGCAAGAGCACCCGCAGCTCTGACACCGGCAACGGCGACTGCGTCGAGGCCCGCCCCGCCACAACCGGCTTCGACATCCGCGACTCCAAACTCGGCAACGAGTCCCCAATCCTCGCCCTCTCCACCCAAGACTTCACAACCCTCCTGGGAACCCTGAGGTCCACCGACCTCGCCTGAACACAACCAACCGACACAAAACCGGCGCCACCCACGAGGGCGGCGCCGCTTTTCACGCCCGGGCCCGTCCGGGCCAGACCTAGAGCGGCAGCGACAACGAGCCAGGCGGCGGCTGGGGTCGCTATTCGTGGCCGGGCCTGTTCGGGCCCGGGTTAGAGCGGCAGCGACAACGAGGCAGGCGGCGGCCTGGGGTCGCTTTTCGTGGCCGGGCCCGTTCGGGTTGGGGTTCAGGCGGCGGCGACAAAAGGGTGGGCGGCGGCCGGGGTTGGTTTGCGTTGCCGGGCCCGTTCGTGGCGCGGCTTGTGGGGCTGTGACCTGGGAATATGAGTAGTCTTGCACCCTTTGGGTGATGACAGTGTGTCTGTGTGGTTCTAGTATTGAATCAGCACAAGGAAGCGAAAACCACGATCTTGTTTGAGGAGGTGTTCTCGATGGCTACCGATACTGCGACTCTGACTCGCACGGAGAAGTCCACTGCCATCCACACGCTCCTCGACAAAGCCGCGACTGCGATCAACGATTTCCATGCCCGTGTCTTGTCGGCGGTGATCGAGGCCCAAGCGTGGAAGATCCACCGGGATGTCGATGGGTATTCGGGGCTGCGGGATTGGTTGTGCGCGAAGTTCGACTTCCACACCCGCACCGCCGCCGATATTGCCGCGATCGCGCGGCTGTCCCGCAAGTTCGCGGTGTTGTCCGAGGCGGCCACTGCTGGCAGGGCGAGGATTGATCAAGTGGCGTTCGCAGTCCGCCAACTCGATCGCACCCCCGCGATGCGCTTGTTCGCCCGCACCCCCTTCCGGACACCGGTCGCCTCCCCCTTCGACCCCGAGGTCCAGTGCGCCACCCCCGAAGACCTCATCGCCGAGTACTGCGCGCACGCCCCGTTCAAGGACCTGCAACGGCATCTCGATGAACTCGCCGCGCACTTGGCTGAAGAGACCGAGCTGCTCGAAACCCTTGGGGAGCAGTCCTTGCAGTGGATCGAGTTGGTCGAGACCGGCAACGGCATGTGGTCGCTCTCCGGTGAACTCGCCGATGAGACGGGCCGGTTGCTGGACAAGTACTTGAAGACCGCCTGCCCGCCCCCGCGCCAAGACGAAACCGACACCGAAGGCGTGCTTCCCCCGAAAGCGAACCGGGATGCCGAGGCCTTGCACCAGCTCCTGTCCGGCTACGGCACCAGCCCCGAGGCCACCACACGGCACGGTCACACCGCTACCCTCGACTTGGCTGTCGACATCGAAACGTTGCAGGGCAAGGACACTGACCGGGTCCCGACCCTCGAAGGGAAGCCGGTCTCGGTAGCCCAGGCCCGCCTGCTGGCGTGCGAGGCAGGAGTGATCCCCTCGGTGTTCAACTACCAGACCGGTGAAGCCATCGAACTCGGCCGAGCCCTGCGTCTCCCCAACACCGCCCTCCGCAGGAAGCTCGAACTCGAACAGCCCCAGGGTTGCGCTTGGTACGGATGCAACCGGCCGATCGCCTGGACCGAAGCCCACCACATCCAACA
The DNA here is from genome assembly GCF_040645615.1 of Glycomyces sp. NPDC046736. Classification (NCBI taxonomy): domain Bacteria; kingdom Bacillati; phylum Actinomycetota; class Actinomycetes; order Glycomycetales; family Glycomycetaceae; genus Glycomyces; species Glycomyces sp. NPDC046736. Next base: position 110,994 of record NZ_JBEYYO010000004.1, read on the forward strand.
CTGGGCCGATGGCGGCGAGACCACCGCCGACAACCTCATCCTGCTATGCCGCTTCCACCACGGCCGCATCCACACCCAAGGATGGACCGTGGAGAAGACCGGCCCCGGGCAGGCGATCATCACCCACCACGACCACGACACCGGCACCACCGCCAAGCAAGGCGCGACCGGGCAGGACGAGTGTGGCTGTGAGGACTGGCGCACCGACCAAGACATCGACGCAGACAACAACGACTCCGACTGGGATGTCTTCCCCACCGGCCTCTACCGATCGGAATGGCCCCAGACCATGAAACCCGACCTCGATGCCAGAGCCGAAGCGGTCTCAAGGGAACGAGCACACGCCGCACTCAAGAAAGCCAAGGCGCGATGTCGCGAACGCTTCACAACCGCCAAACAACAGGCCTAACAGCCTGGGGCACCGGCATGCCCAAAACCAACCCACCCCCCAAAACCCGGGCCCATCACCCCCAAGAAAGCCGCAAATCCTGCCAGGACCGGCCCCACACCTCGTTGTCGCCGCCAAAAAACCCGGGCCCAATCCCCACCGGACAGCCGCAACTCCCACCCCACCCATCCACTCACCCCGTTGTCGCCGCCGCACCAACCCCGGCCCAATCCGGCCGGGTAGCCGCAAGACCCCAGTCCAACCGGCCTCACAGCTCGTCATCACCGCCGCCCGAACCGCGCGGCAGGCCTTATCGAATGGGGATCATCGCGTCTGCATAGCCGAGCGGACACGCCCAAACAGCAACGCCATCGACGACACGCGGCTCCAACGGATGCCCGTGAACGCTGCACCGAGGAATCTGAGCGCCCCAACCGGCCCTGGATTCGGCGAGGGCGTCCTGCACCTGGTTCGCGAGATCGACAACCGCATCCAACTGTGGCAACGCAAGATTCCAGCGGACCACCGCCGACTCACGGTCGATCGCGAGCGTGATCTCGACCGAGGTCGGCTCGAAAGCGAGACCGGGCTCCGAGTCCGTATCAAGCCGAACCGAGGCGACGCCCAAGCCGAACGGCAGGCCTACGAGCGAATCGAGAATCCCCTCGCAGACCTGCCGGGCGGTGTGCTCATCGTTGATCATCGGACTCTCATACCAGGACGCGCGCGAAGGCGGCCCTCGTTTCTTCGAAGACTTCCGCGCCCGGGCGGGCCCATAGGGCGTCGTTGAAGAGTTCGACCTCGATCGGGCCGGTGAACCCGGTGGCGTCCACCGTCTCCTGGTAGCGCTTCATGTCGATGCAACCCTCACCCAACTGACCCCGGCCGGTCAAAACCCCAGCCGGGAGCGGCGTGACCCAGTCCGCCAACTGGAACGAGGCGATGCGGCCCTCGACTCCCGCCCTCGCGATGCCTTGCCACACCTGGGGATCCCACCAGATGTGATACGTGTCGACCACGACCCCGACCTCCTCGGGCGCGAACGGCGCGGCCAGGTCCAGGGCCTCGTTGATCGTGGTGACCACGCAGCGGTCACTGGCGAACATCGGATGCAACGGTTCGATCGCCAAGGTCACGCCGCGCTCGGCCGCATACGGCGCGAGCCGGGCCAGCGCCTCCCCCACTCCCTCGCGGGCCGAGTCGATCGTGCCGCCTTCGGGGATCGGACCCGAGACCAGGACCAGCGCCGGAGCGCCCAAAGTGGCGGCCTCGTCGATCGCCCTTCGGTTGTCCTCGATCGCGGCCGGAGTCGGGTCGGTGAAGAACCCTCCCCGGCACAAGCTGGTGACCTCCACGCCCGCGTCCTTGACCAGCTTCGCGGTCGCGTCGAGGCCGAACTCCTGCACCGGTTCGCGCCACAGGCCGATCCCCGCGCCGGTACGCGCGCAGGCCTCCACGGCTTCGCGCTGGTCCCAGAACTTGGCGGTGGCGTGGTTGAACGAGAAGCGGTCGAGAACACTCACGCGAGGCTCCTCGGGGGCTGACCGGCCACTTTCAGCAGCGCATTGAACCGGTCCAACGCGAGGTCCTCATTGGGGAAGAGCTTCGCTTCCAGCGCGAGGTCCACGATCTCGCTCAAGTGCGTCACGGAGCGGGCCGATTCGAGGCCGCCGACCATCTTGAAGTGGTCCTGGAAGCCCGAGAGCCAGGCCAGGAACACCACACCGGTCTTGTAGTTGAACGTGGGCGCCTCGAAGACCTTGCGCGCCAAGGGCACCGTGGGGTCCAGGACCGCATGGAACGCGGCCACGTCGCCGCCGTCGAGGTGCCGCACCGCCTTCGAGGCCAGCGCCGCGAGCGGATCGAAGATCCCCAGCAGAGCGTCGGAGTAGCCGAACTCATCCCCGGCGATCAAGCGCGGGTAGTTGAAGTCGTCGCCGGTATAGCAGCGGACCCCTGCGGGCAGGCGGCGGCGCAGGGCGATCTCGGCCTCGGCGTCGAGCAGGCTCATCTTGATGCCGTCGACCTTGCCCGCGTTGGCCGCGATGATCTCCACGAACGTATCGGCGGCCTCGTCAAGATCCGTCGCGCCCCAATAGCCTTCGAGCGCGGGGTCGAACATGGGGCCGAGCCAGTGCAGGATCGCCTTGCCGCTGACCTCGCCGAGCAGCTCGGCGTAGAGAGCCTTGTAGTCGTCGGCGTTCTTCGCGCTCGCGGCCAGGGCGCGCGAGCACATGAGGATCGTTCCCGCTCCCGCGTCCTCAACGACGCCGAGCTGTTCGAGGTAGGCCGCGCGGATCTGTTCGATCGTGGCCGGGCCCGCGCCGAGCTGGTCGGTGCCGACCCCGCACGAGAGCAGGTCGTCGGGCCCGGCGGCTTCGGCCGAGCGGCGGATGAGCTCCTTGGTGGCGTCCCAGTCCAGGCCCATGCCCCGCTGGGCGGTGTCCATCGCGTCGGCCACGCCGAGCCCGAGGTCCCACAGGTGGCGGCGGAACGCGATCGTCGCGTCCCAGTCGACCGCCGCGGGGCGGCCGGGGCCGTTGTCGGCGAGCGGATCGGCGACGACGTGGGCCGCCGAGTAGATCACGCGGGAAGTGAACTCGCGGGTCACAGGACCAGCTCCTCCAGGTCGATGCGGCGTCCTTCGCGCGCCGAGCGGTAGCCGGCCTCGGCGAGCTGCACGCCGCGGGCGGCGGCGAGGAAGTCGTGGTGCCAGGGCGCGTCGTCCACGACGTGCCGCAGGAACTCCTCCCATTGGAGCTTGAATCCGTTGTCGAAGACCTCGTTGTCGGGAACTTCGTGCCATTGCTGCCGGAACGCGATCGGCTGGTCGATGTCGGGGTTCCACACCGGCTTGGGGGTGTGGGCGCGGTGCTGGGCGCGGACCTTGCGCAAGCCTGCGATGGCCGAGGCCTCGGTGCCGTCGACGTGGAACTCCACGAGCTCCTCACGGTCGACGCGGGTGGCCCAGGAGGAGTTCATCTGGACCACGGTGCCGTCGTGGAGCTCGAAGATCGCGTACGCGGCGTCGTCGGCGGTCGCGGGGTAGGCCTGCCCGGACTCGTCGAAGCGCTCGGCGATGTGGGTCGTGACGTGGGCGGTCACGGATTTGACCGGCGAGAGCGTGCCCTCGAAGACGTAGGACCAGTGGGGGAACATGTCGAGGACCATGCCGCCGCCGTCCTCGGCGCGGTAGTTCCACGAGGGCCGCTGGGCCTCCTGCCAGTCGCCTTCGAAGACCCAGTACCCGAACTCACCGCGCACCGACAGGACCTTGCCGAAGAACCCGGCGTCGACCAGGCGCTTGAGCTTGCGCAGGCCCGGGAGGTAGAGCTTGTCGGCGACCGCGCCGTTCTTGACCCCGGCGTCGCGGGCGGCGCGGGCCAGGCCGAGGGCGTCGTCGAGGCTGGTGGCGATGGGCTTCTCGGTGTAGACGTGCTTGCCGGCCTTGATGGCGGCGCCTACCGAGGCGAGGCGGTGCCGGGTGGTGAGCGCGTCGAAGTAGACGTCGATCTTCTCGTCGCCCAGGGCCTCGTCGAGGCTGGTGGTGTACTTGTCCAGGCCGTGGCGGCCCGCGATCTCGGCGAGCTTGTCGGCGCTGCGGCCGACGAGGGTGAGCTCGGGCCAGATCACCGAGCCGTCGGCGCGCTCGACGCCGCCCTGCTCGCGGATCGCCAGGAGCGAGCGCACGAGGTGCTGGCGGTAGCCCATGCGGCCGGTCACCCCGTTGAGGGCGATGCCGACGGTGATTCTCTCTGCCATAGGGGTGTCTCCAGACGATGCTCAGGCAAACGCTTACATTTTCGTTCGAAGCATACCGCAGATCCGGGTTGCTTGGAAAGCGGTCTCTACACAGATTCACACAGATCGATGCCCACTGCCGACCTGGGGGAACGCGAACGCCCCGGTCCACGCGGACCGGGGCGTTCGGGAAGTGCTAGAGGTACTGCTCGGCGATGTCCTTGACCTCTTCGGCCGGGGCCCAGATCTGGTACACGCCGTTGTCGTAGGGCTCCAGGCCCAGCGAGCGGGCCACGTCGGCGCGGCCGCCGCAGTACTCCAGGCGCAGCCAGTCCCCCGAGGCGCCGAGCACCAGGAACGGCTCGCCCCTCCAGGTCCCGACCGTGCGGACGTAGAAGAAGTCTTCGAGCTCGCCGATCGGCACGCCGCGGCGGAAGCGCCCGTCGGCGACCTCCACGAACCCGTCGCCGCCGGTGGGCGAGTAGAGGCGCACGTGGGCCCCGTCGGGGCTGGAGTCGTACTCGGCGCCCTTCCAGCGGGCGATGTAGCCGTCCCTCATGACAACCTCCTATCGGTCGCGGTGGTCCAGGACGTTGGCCGCCCGGTCCTCGGGCGCGGGGCGCACCAGGTCGTAGTGGCCCGAACCGTCGCCCCAGGCCTCGCCCAGAGCGCTGTCGTAACCGTAGGCATCGGCCGCCGGGGCCGCAGGCAGCGCCTGCGCGGGCGGGGCCTCGATGGCCGCCGGGCCGCCGAAACTGCCGTCGATCGGAGCCCACTCGCGGGTGTCGGAGTCGTAGAACGCGATCTCGGCGACCTCGCCGCGCGAGTCGATCCGCAGGATCTTCGCGTTGTGCGGCAGGCGGACCGAGTCGACCTTGTGCTCGGGAATGCGCTCGTCGGGCGACTCGGAGGGCGCGTAGCCGTCGCCGCGGAAGGGGCCGGTCTCGACCACGAACCCGCCGCGCTCCTGCGCGGTCAGGATGTCGTTGCCGCCGATGGCCTGCGGGTACAGGTCGGTGCGGTAGCCGGTCCAGCGCAGCACGTGGACCGAGTCGTCGGTGGGACTGAAGTCCTCGGAGACCCGCAGCAGCCCGAGCGCGAGGTAGAGCTGCGCGGGGGTGCGCAGGTGGTCCACGGCCTCGACGGGGTGCACGAAGCCGCCCACGCGGTCGTAGCCGCGTTCGAGGTAGAACGCCACCTGGTGGTGCGGGATGGTCTTCTGCCACTGCACCGGCTGCACGCGGTGCGAGGGCGAGGCCGCCCGGGCCGCGGCCGCCTGGCGGCGCTCCATCGCGGAAGCGAAGGCGAGCAGGTCCTTGGCCTCGGCCCACTTCAGCAGCGGCTCGACCTCGGGGCCGGACATGTTGGCCCCGACCTCGGTGCCGGGGTTGACGTACAGCGCGTAGTCCTGGCCGGGCCAGTGCTGGATCAGCCAGCCGAAGGGCACCGTGGTGTGCGGCGTGTCCGCGCCCGCGCGCTCGGCGAGCCGGGCCTCGGAGGTGTACACGGTGATGCCGATGATCCCGTCGACGATGTCGCTGGCCCACCGGAACGCCGGGTCGCCGACGCGGATGTGCGCGGCGGCCGGGTCGCCGACAGGCAGGATCACGCTGGCGCACAACAGGGTCTGGAGGAACGTGGCCGTGTCGCCGGACGCGGCGGCCTGGGCCAGCAGCGGCTCGGCGTCCTCACCGGAGAGCTCCACGGGGGCCGGGCCGGTGGCCGCGGGGGCGGGCTCGACTTCGGGCTCGCGGCGGCCGAACGCGCTCGACATCGAGGCGAAGGCCTCGGCCGAGCGCCCCTGGTCCTGCGGCGCGGGCGCGCCGCCGACAGGCGTGAACGAGCCGTTCGCCGGGCCGAAGGAGTCGTTCGCGGGGAACGGCTCGGGATAGGCCTCGGGCTGGGCCGGAGCGCGAGTCGGGAGCGTCGAGGGGTCGGGCTGCTGGTCGCGCAGCCAGTCCGGCGCGTCGGGCCACTGGTCCTGCTCGGAGGGCCAGTTCGCCTCGGCCGGGAAGCCCTGCTGCTGGGGCTGCGAGGGAGCGGGCGGGGGCTGGGACGCGAACCCGCGCGGCTGCGAGCCGAGGCCCTGCTGCGCGGGGTGGCTGGGCGGGGGCGGCGGGGGCTGGGAGGCGAACGAGTGGCCGTTGAAGGCCTCGGGCTCGGCCTCTTCGCGGGGCGGCTGGCGCAGCGGGAGACCGGCGCCGGTGGTGCCGCCTACGGTGGACTGCTGGCCGGTCGGGCCGCCCAGGTCGGCCGAGCGGCGCGGCGCGGGCGGGACCTCGGGCACCGGCGGGGCCGGGGGCATGAAGCTCTCGCGCGGGGCGGGGGCCGGGGCCATCGGGTTGGCGAACGGGTCCGACTGGGCCGCAGTGGAGAACGTGCGGTCCTGGTACTGCTCGGGGGGCGCGGGGGCGGGGTCGGCGGGGACCGTGGTCATGCCCTGGGCGACCTGCGAGACGAACCAGGCCGGGAGGTAGCCCTCGATCGGCAGGCCCGGGTTGACCGCGAGCCACCACTCCTCGTCGGGCCAGGCCTCGGCCAGCGCCGAGAAGTTGACGCGGCGGGACGCGCCGGCGTTGTCCCTCAGGCACACCTGGAGCGCGCTCTCGGAGGTGAACGCCAGGATGTGGGTGCGGTCGTCGGTGGTCCAGGTGGCCCACGTGTCGGCGCCCGTACCGCTCGAGTCCTCATAGGAGAGCGGGAGGACGAGTTCGATCTGCGCCAGGATCCGGAAGTATCCGTCCTGGTCCTCGGCTCGGAGCGCCTCTCGGAGACGGTGCTCGATCTCGTTACTCGGTTCCCACATCAATCCCACTCAGCCCTTTCCCCCTACCGGTCTTGGATGGGGCGGTGTCGAGCGAACGCGGCGTCCCCTCGCGATCGTCACCGTAACGCGACCGCGTTGTCAAGTTTCCGTCAGTAGGCGAAGAATAACGAAATCATAAAGGCGAACGCGTGTCATTCCCACGCTGTGGGCCTGCCCCTGTGTGACGATCCCGTTCTCATGGGGGAACGTTCCACACGCTGCGCCCTCGCCGGCATCTCGGCGACCCTGCTGGCGCTCTTGCTCACCGCGGCCCCGGCAACCGCCGAAACGGCGACGCCGCAGGCCGCCGGAGTCCTCGACGCGGCCCAAACCCGCACGGCGACGGCCGAAGCGGGCGACGCCGCGGCGTGGGCGGATGCGCCGGAAGCGGCCGAGACGTCGGCGGCGAGCGCGACGACGGCCGGGCCCGCGAACGTCGCGGCGCTCGAAGCGCTTGCGGCGTGGGGCGAGACGGTCGCTCCGGACCTCGCGCGATTCGCGGCGACCGCCCGCGACCGGGCCGCCGCCGACCCCGAGACGGCGACGGCCGCGAGCCTCGCGGCGCTTAACGCGCCCGCCTCCTGGGCCGAAACGGTCGTCCCGGACCTCGCGACGCCCGCTGCCGCGAACCTCACCCCACTCGATCCGCCCGCCTCGTGGGCCAGCGCGCCGCTCACCGATCCTGGGGCCGACTCCCCTGGGGCACTTCCCGCTCGGCCCGCGTCGCCCGTTCCGTGGCATCTCGCGGCCGTCGACGCTCCTGCGGCCTGGAACCGGTCGACCGGAGCCGGGGTCGTCGTCGCCGTCATCGACTCCGGGGTGGACGCCGACCATCCCGATCTCGCGGGCGCCGTCCTGCCCGGGCGCAGCTATGTCGACGTCGATCCGGGGGACACGCCCCGCCTGCTCGCCGTCGAGGCCGAGCCGAGCCCGGTCTACGAGCGCGCGTTCGGGCAGTCCGATCCGGTCGGGCACGGGACCGCCGTCGCCGGACTCATCGCCGGGCGCACCGCTTCAGGGCATCCGGGGATCGCGCCCGACGCCGAGATCCTGCCGGTGCGCGTGCTCGACGACGAGAACCGGTACCACGACTCGGCGATGGTCGGCGCGGCCGTGGAGTGGGCCGTGGACAACGGCGCCGACGTCATCAACCTCTCGCTCGGCGGCCAGACCGACTCCGCGCCGTTCGCCGAGGCCCTCGCCTACGCCGAGCGCCACGACGTGATCGTGGTGGCCTGCACCGGAAACCACCACGAGGACGGCGGTGGAGAAGAGGTGTGGTTCCCCGCCCGCCTGCCCGACGTGCTCGCGGTGACCGGCACCGACGACGCGGGCCGCCGCTGGCCGACCGCCGTCACCGGCGAAGGCACCGACTTGGCCGCCCCCGGCGCGGAGCTCCTGGCCCCCGCGCCCGGCGGCGGGCACAAGACTGTGACCGGCACGTCCTTCGCGTCGGCGATCGTGGCCGGAGCCGCGGCGCTGGTGCGCTCGGCGCACCCGGACTGGTCCGCCGCGCAGGTGCGGGCCGCGCTCACGTCCACGGCCGCTCACGCGGGCTCGGGGCTCGGCGCGGGCCTGGTCGACGCGGCCGCCGCGATCGCCGCCGATCCGGCTGAGGCCCCGGTCGAGGCCGCGACCGAAGTCACGGGCGCCTGGAGCCTGGCCGCGACGGCCGCCGGGGGCGGCCTGATCGGCATGTCCGCGCTGCTCCTGCGGGGTGGCAGGCGGTCGCGGGGACGGGTTCGGGCCCGGTCGGGCCCGCGTACCATTGCCGGGTGACCGCCGCCCGCTGGACCGATTCATGACTCGCCGGCCTCGCAACGAGGCGCCCGAGAGCGAGCTGGCCAAGAAGCGCCGGGCCCGCAAGATCAACCGGCTCCTGGCCGCGGCCCACCCGGACGCGCACTGCGAGCTCGACTACTCGGGCCCGCTCGAACTGGCCGTCGCCACGATCCTCTCGGCCCAGTGCACCGACGTGCGGGTCAACCTGACCACGCCCGCGCTGTTCGCGAAGTACCGCGACGCGGCCGACTACGCCGAGGCCGACCCCGAGGACGTCGAGGCGATCATCCGCCCGACCGGGTTCTACCGCAACAAGGCCAAGTCGATCATCGGACTCGGCAAGGCCCTCGTGGCCGACCACGACGGTGAGCTCCCCGAGGACATGGCCGCTCTGGTGAAGCTCCCGGGCATCGGCCGCAAGACCGCGAACGTCATCCGCGGCAACGCCTTCGGGATCCCGGGCATCACCGTCGACACCCACATGATCCGCATCACCAACCGGCTCGGCCTGGTCGAGGGCAAGGACCCGGTGAAGCTCGAATTCCAGCTCCAGAAGCTCATCGAGCCCCGCGAGTGGACCATGTTCTCCCACCGCATCATCTTCCACGGCCGCCGCGTCTGCATCGCCCGCAAACCCGCGTGCGGGGCCTGCACGCTCGCCTCGCTGTGCCCCTCCTACGGCGAGGGCCCCACCGACCCGGCCGAGGCGGCGAAACTCCTCAAGGGGGACAACGTGAACGACCTCATCAAACTTGCAGAGGCCGCCGGAGGCGGCAAAGGCAAGCAGAGCGAGCACGCGGTGGGCGCATGAGACGGGCACTGACGGCCGCGGCGGCCGCACTGTCGCTGGCGCTGCTCGCCTCCTGCACCGACGAGCCCGCCGACTCGCACCCCAGCGGCGAGGAGTCGACCTGGTCCGTCGCATGCGCTTCGGGCACCAATGCGATCGAAGGCGTGGGCGAGGTCGAACTCGACTGCCTCGGCGACGAGGCCGCGACCACGGTCGGCGCGAACGGGAAACCGCTCGTGGTGGTCCTGTGGGCCACCTGGTGCGGCCCGTGCCGCGAGGAGGCCCCCGAGATCCAGGCGTTCTACGAAGCCAACTCGGATCAGGTCGACGTGCTCGGCGTCGACACCGCCGACCTGCGCGACTCGGCCCGCTGGTTCGCCGAGGACTTCGGCCTGACCTACCCGTCGGTGTTCGATCCCGAAGAGGCCGTGCGCATCGGCCTCGGCGTCCCGGCCTTGCCGGGGATCGCGCTCGTGGCCGCCGACGGGACGGTCCTGGACCTCATCGTCAAACCCGGCGTCACCGCCGACAGCCTCGCCGCCGCGGCCTCGACGGCCTTCGATCTGGAGCTCGTGTGAGCGCCCCCGAATGGTGGCCGCCGCTGGTCAAGGCCGCCGACGAGGCCGAAGGGCCCACTCCTGAGCGCGTCATCGCCGACCACCTGCTCCCCCGCAACCGCGCGAGCGCCCGCACCGCCTCGGTCCTGGTGCTGCTCAAGGACTCCGGCGACCTCGGGCCCACCGTCCTGCTCCAGCAGCGGGCCGCCACCTTGCGACACCACCCCGGCGAGGTCGCCTTTCCCGGCGGTGCGGCCGAGGACGGGGACGCCGACGCGGCGGCCACGGCCCTGCGCGAGGCGGCCGAGGAACTCGCCGTCGAACCCGGCTCGGTCGACGTGGGCGCCGCGCTGCCCCCACTGTGGATTCCGGTGTCGGGGTTCGCGGTCACCCCGATCCTGGCACTGTGGACCAGCCCGCACCCGGTCGCGCCGCAGGCCGCGTCCGAAGTGGCCGCCGCGCACCAGGTCCCGCTGCCGCTGTTGGCCGAACCGGCCTCGCGCGGCACCGTCCGGTACCCGTCGGGCCGCAGCGGCCCCGGATTCCAGGTCGCGGGCGTTCCGCTGATCTGGGGCTTCACCGCCGGGGTACTGTCGTGGCTACTGGACCTCGGCGGCTGGTCCCGTCCCTGGGACGCCGAGAGGACCATGGAACTCGAAGGGCGGTAACGCCTCCGAGACGAAGGCGAGGCGCGGCATGAGCCCTCAGGCGGCTGGACTCCTGGTCGACGTGGTGATCGTGCTGCTGGCGCTCCTGTTCGCCGTCAACGGCTACCGCGAAGGGTTCATCGCCTCGGCCGCCACGTTCCTGGGCTTCCTCGGCGGCGCGCTCATCGGCATCCAGGTCGCCCCGTTCGCCGCCGACTTCTACAGCGAGCCGCTCTCCAAGCTCGTGGTCTCCCTCGTGGTCGTGTTCGGCATCGCCATCGGCGGCATGGCCCTGTTCACCGCGCTCGGGTTCCGGCTGCGCAAACGCCTGCGCACCAACGGCTCCCGCAGGCTCGACCAGCTGGCCGGGCCCGTGGTCTCGATCGCGGCCGTGCTGCTGGTGACCTGGGTGGCCGCCGCGCCGCTGGCGAACTCCTCGATGCCCGCCGTCTCCAGCGCGATCCGCCACTCCAGCCTCGTGGGCGGCATCGACGAGCACATGCCCGACGCCGTCAAGGGCGTCTACGAGTCCATGCAGGAGTCCCTGAACACCTCGGGGATGCCGAACGTGTTCTTCGGGCTCGACCCCACCGACGCCCGCTCGGTCGAGCCGCCCGACGCCGAGCTCGCCGCCTCCGGCCTGGTGCGCCAGGCCGAGGAGTCGGTGCTCAAGGTCCACGGCTCGGCGCCCGCGTGCGACCGCCAGATCGAGGGTTCGAGCTTCGTCTACGCCGACGACCTGGTCGCCACCAACGCCCACGTGGTCGCCGGCACCAGCCGCGTCCAGGTCGAGTCCGGCGGCGACTACCTCGACGCCGAGGTCATCGTGTTCGAGCCGGACAAGGACCTCGCGATCCTCCACGTGCCGGGCCTGGACGCGCCCGCACTGCCGCTGGAGAGCGCCCTGTCGAACACCGGCGACGACGCGATCGTGCTCGGCTACCCCGGCGGCGGCGCGTACACGGCCACCGCCGCCCGCATCCGCGAGGCCCGGATCGTGACCGGACCGGACATCTACGACAGCGGCACCGTCACCCGCGAGGTCTACCAGCTGTACGCGCACATCATCGGCGGCAATTCGGGCGGCCCGCTGCTCAACCCCGAGGGCGAGGTGATCGGAGTCATCTTCGCGGCCGCGGTGGACGACCCCGAGACCGGTTACGCGCTCACGTTGAACGAGTCCGCGCCCGTCCTGGACGCGGGACTGCGGGCCTCGGGGGCCGTGAGCACCGGTTCGTGCACGTGAGGAGCGCCTTCCTCGGGAGTTTCTCCATTGCCGGTCGGTGGGCGTGACGTCACATTGCGGGTAGGCTGTACCGGTCGCCGCCGACGCATTCCGTTCACCGGAACGACATCCCAGCTGAGACGGCGTGGCGAGTCGCGCCCGGTGACTCACGGAACGGACGGAAACGCATTCACTCGGACGTGAACGCCGATTCCGTCGTCCGCGGTGCGCTTGTGCATTTACGGGGGTCTCGCTCCCGCAATGCGGACAAGAGGCATAGACTCAGGACTTGCACTAGCGGTGCGTTGAAGAAAGGTGCGAACGGACATGGAAGATGTATTGGCCAGGGCCGCCCTGTTCAAGGGTGTCGACCCCGAAGCTGTCGAGTCGCTCATCAAAGAGATGGAGTACGTCGACGTCAACAAGGGCCAGACCGTCTTCACCGAGAACGAGCCGGGCGACAGTCTCTACATCGTCATGTCCGGGAAGGTGAAGCTCGGCCGCCGCTCCGCCGACGGCCGCCAGAACCTGATCGCGGTGATGGGCCCCTCGGACATGGTCGGCGAGCTCGCGCTGTTCGACCCCGGTCCCCGCACCGCCACCGCCACCGCTCTGACCGACACCCGCATGGCCCGCCTGTCCAAGACCGCGCTGCGGCCGTGGCTGGCCAACCGGCCCGAGATCGCCGAGCAGCTGCTTCGGGTGATAGCTCGCCGGCTGCGTCGCACCAACGACTCGATGGCGGACCTGATCTTCACCGACGTGCCCGGCCGCGTGGCCAAGGCCCTGCTGCACATGGCGAGCCGCTTCGGCACCCGTGACGGCGGCGTGCTGCGCGTCACCCACGACCTCACGCAGGAGGAGCTGGCCCAGCTGGTCGGCGCCTCCCGCGAGACGGTGAACAAGGCCCTCGCCGACTTCGCCGGGCGCGGCTGGCTGCGCCTGGACGGCAAGAGCGTCATCATCATGGATCCCGAACGCCTCGCGCGTCGCGCCCGCGTGTAACGAACCGCTCAGCATGTGAGAGGCCTCCGGCACCGCCGGGGGCCTCTTCGCTTCGTCGCTTCCGCAAGATCCTATATGATATAGGATATATCCTATCGGGATCGCCGAGGCGGGCCGGGACGCGAACGGGTGATCTGCTCGCATCGTGACCTTGGCCGATTCGACGCCGAGGCCCGCAGCCGTCTAGACTTCCGGTAACCATCCGGCAGACCGCTGAAGGAGCGTTGTGGCAGGGCAATTGAACGTCGAAGTCGTGGCCGTCGACTCGAAGGTCTGGTCCGGTGTGGCCAAGGCCGTCTACGCGCGCACCACCGAAGGTGAACTGGGCGTGCTCCCCGGCCACCAGCCGCTGCTCGGCGAGCTGCGGATCGACAGCAACGTGCGGGTCCAGCCGGTCGACGGCGCCGAACTCGCCTGGAAGATCGAAGGCGGCTTCCTCTCGGTGACCACCGACGGTGTCACCATCCTCGCCGAGACCGCCGAGGCGGTCGCCCCCACCTCGGCGTAACCCCATGCTGAAGGCACTGCTCGTCGTCGCCGCGGTCGCGGCGGCCATCGCGGTGTTCTTGGTGCTGACCTACGTCCGCCGCTCCTTCTTGTCCCGCGCGGGCTCGGTGGCCATGGCCGCCCGGCTCTCGCGGCACATGCAGGGGCGCGGCTGGGCCCCCGGCTTCGCGATCTACGAACGCGGCACCCTGCGCTGGTACCGCATGTTCTCGCTGGCCTTCGGCCCCCGATACGCGCTCTCCCGCGAAGACCTCCAAGTCTCCGAGCGCCGCGCGCCCGTAGGCCCGGAGGCGCAGATCTTCCCCCCGGAGGTGGCGATTCTGCGTTGTAAGAGCGCCACCGGCGAGGTCGAACTCGCCATGACGACTTCGGCCGTCACCGGCTTCCTCTCGTGGCTCGAGGCCGCTCCCCCCGGAGCGGCCTTTTATTCTGAGCGCGAAGCCGAAAGCGAATAGCGCGACTCGTGGTCTGAGGCCGCTCCGGGAGGAGCGGCCTTCTGCTCTGAGCGCGACAAGCGAGACGACGCCCGCCCCGTTCCCGGGGCGGGCGTCGTTTCGTCGAGAGGCCCCGCGCTCCGACCGGCCGAGGCCGGGGTGTCGCCGGAGCGCGGGGCGAGTCCCGTCAGGAGACGGGGCTCGGGTTTCCGCGCCGAGGCGCGGCTGGGTTCATGTTCCCGCGCCGAGGCGCGGCTGAGCTCATGTTCCCGCGCCGAGGCGCGGGAATGGCTTAGTCGAGAACACGACCTCGACGGGCACTTCGAAGTACTCGGCGAGCTTCAGCGCCAGGTGCAGGCTCGGGCTGTACTCGCCGCGTTCGAGGTAGCCGACGGTCTGGTAGTGGACGCCGAGGGCGTCCGCCAACTGCCGGCGCGAGACGCCCCGCTCGGCGCGAAGCATCGCGATGCGGTTGAACACCTCGTCTCCGGCCACGGCCCTACCCCCACTGCTTCTGGATCTCGGCGTGGCGCGCGGCCACCGCCGAACCGGACTCGCGGCGGGCCATGCGCCGCAGCAGGCGCGGCGCCAGCGCGAGCGCGAGGATCGCCCAGGCGGCGAGGACGCCGAACATCAGCATCGTGCGCCAGGACTCGCCGACCTCCACGGCGACCATCGAGTCGGGGAGCAGCGCGTGCCGCATGCCCAGGCCCATCCAGTACATCGGCAGCGCCTGCCCGATCCCCTGGAGCCAGGCGGGCAGCGCCGTCAGCGGGTAGAAAATCCCCGAGATCGCGACCGAGCCCATGAGCGGGAACATCACCAGCCCCATGTTCTTGGGGTTGTTGATGGCCGCGCCGAGCACGGCCCCCAGCGGGAGGGTCGTCACGATGCCCATGAGGACCACCGCCAGGAACAGCAGCCACCGGTCGGGCGAGGAGAATTCGAGGCCCTCGAACAGGATCAGACCGGCCGCGAGCATGACCACGACGGAGCCGAGGACGAACAGCGCCGTCGAGACCACGTGGCCCATGAGGTAGCCGGTCATGCCGCCGGGCATGGACTTGGCCCGCAGGAGCGTGCCGTTGGTGCGGTCCATCGAGAGGGTCCCCATGATGCCCATGATGCCGCCGAACACGATGTTCATGCCGATGAGGCTGGGCATGTTCATCGAGCCGAGCGAGACCGGGGCGCCTTCGAACTCGGCGCCCCTCATGAAGAACAGGACCCCGATCGCGATGGCCGTGGGCATGATGAAGCCCATGAGGTCGCCGAAGGTGGTCAGCGAGATGCGGGTCTCGATGAGGCCGCGCTTCCAGCCGGTCTTGTAGGCGTGGACGGTGGTGTTGATGTTGGTGGTCAGCGCGTTGCTCATGCCGTGGCCTCCTTGAACGTGTCGACGGCGGCCTGGGTCTGGCCCGCCTCGAACTCGGCGACGAGGGACAGGTACGCGTCCTCCAGGCTGGCCCGGCGGATTTCGAGGTCGGTCACCGCGCCGTCGTCGGTGGCCAGGAGCTTGCGCGCGAAGTCGGTGGCGTCCTCGGTGGCGTGGACCTGGAGCGCGCCGTCCTGGATCCACTTGACCTCGGCGGTCGTGGCGGCGGCGCGGGCGAGGGCATCGGGCGAGCCGTCGGCGATGATGCGGCCCCCGGCGAGGATGAGGATGCGCTCGGCGAGCTTCTCGGCCTCGTCGAGGTCGTGCGTGGTCAGCAGGATGGTGGTGCCGTCGAGGTCGGTGAGCCGGTGGATGAGCTCGTGGAACTCGCGGCGGGCGTGCGGGTCGAACCCGGTGGTCGGCTCGTCGAGGAACAGCAGCGCGGGGCGGCCGATGATCCCGAGGGCCACGTCGAGGCGGCGGCGCTGGCCTCCCGAGAGGGTGCGCACGCGCTGCCCGGTCTGGGCTGACAGGCCCACCAGTTCGAGGAGTTCGTCGGCGTCCCAGGGATCGGCGTACGGCTTGTAGTACTCGCCGAAGTGGGCGAGGAGCTCGCGCACCTTCCACTTGCCGTTGTCGCGCCATTCCTGGAGGACCACGCCGAGTCCGGCCCGCCAATGCTCGTCGCCGTGCTCGGGATCGGTGCCGAGCACCTTGACGTCGCCGCCGCTGCGGGCGCGGAAGCCTTCGAGGATCTCGATGGTGGTGGTCTTGCCCGCGCCGTTGGGCCCGAGGAGGGCGGTGACGCCTCCGGGTTCGATGGTGAGGTCGAGGCCGTCGAGCACGGTCTTGTCGCCGTACCGCATCCGCAGGTCGGACACGGCGATGGCGGGCCCGTCGTAAGCCGGGGGGTGTCCCATGATCATCTCCGTCGTAGCAATTCTCTATTTGATAGCACTCATGCTACATCTTGTCGGAGACCTCCGGCAACCTGTATACGACGAAGGCCGCTCACCAGGCGGTGAGCGGCCCCATCGGTGTCGAGCGCTAGGTGCTTCGCTTCTCCCCGGTGCGGGCGAGGACCCGCTGGAGGAGGATGAACGCGAGCAGGAGCACGCCGACCACGATCCGCGCCCACCAGGAGTTCAGGTTCCCCTGGAACGCGATGATCGTCGAGAGCATCCCCATGACCATGACCCCGGCGACCGTGCCGAGCACGAACCCCGCGCCGCCGGTCAAGAGCGTCCCCCCGATGACCACGGCGGCGATCGCGTCCAGTTCGAGGCCCACACCGCGCAGCGGATCGGCGCTCTTGGTGTAGAACGCCGAGACCACCCCGGCCAGGGCCGCGCAGAACCCGCTGATCGCGTACACGCCGATCTTGGTGCGCGCGACCGGGAGGCCCATGAGCAGCGCGGACTGCTCGTTGCCGCCCACGGCGTAGACCCCGCGCCCGAAGCGCGTGTAGTGCAGCACGATGAACGCGGCGATCACGATGGCGAAGGCCAGGAACGAGAGGTTCGGGAGACTGAACCCGCCCTCGCGCACATTCCCGAACTCGGTGCGCTCCATGCCCCAGCCGAAGAACTCCACGTCCCGCATCGACACGTCGGAGCTGGAGATCTGGAGCGTCAGGCCCCGGTAGAGGAACAGGCCCACCAGGGTGGCGATGAACGGCTGCACGTCGAAGTAGTGGATCACCGCGCCCGTCGCCGTCCCCGAGAGCGTCCCGAGGACGAGCACGAGGACCATCGCGAGCGGCCCGGACACCCCGGCCTCGACGGTGAGCCACGCGCAGGCCATGGTCGAGAAGGCCGCCACCGAGCCCACGGACAGGTCGATGCCTCCCGAGAGGATCACGAAGGTCATGCCCACGGCGATGATGAGCAGCCCGGCGTTGCCGATGAAGAGGTCCGGGACCAGCTGCGGGTTGTCGAAGTTGTCGTAGGAGGCCAGGCCGCCGAGGTACATGGCGGCCAGGAGCGCGATGGTCGCCCCGATCGGGATGTAGCGGCCGAGGCCGTCGAGCAGGGCCGTGCGGGCGGGCCGCTCGGTGAGCTGGTGCGCGCTCATTCGGCCACCGCCTCCTCAGGTGCGGCGGTGCGCCGCTTGAACGGCCGGGCGATCCAGGCCCGGAACTGCGGACTCTGGAGCAGCGCCACGACCAGGACCACGATGGCCTTGGCCGTGAACTGCCACTGGCTGGACAGGCCCACGTTGATGATGGTCACCTCCAGCGTCCCGATGATGGCGACGCCGATGGTGGTGCCCAGCAGGAAGAACCGGCCGCCGAGCAGCGCGGTGCCGCCGATGACGACCGCGAGGATCGCGTCCAGCTCGATCCACAAGCCGCCGTTGTTGGCGTCGGCACTGCCGAGGTTCGCCGCGCCGATGACCCCGGCGAGCCCTGCGCACAGGCCGCACACCAGGTAGACCAGGACCGTGATGCCCCGGGCTCGGATGCCCGCGAGGCGGCTCGCCTCGGGGTTGCCCCCGACCGATTCCAAGAGCAGACCGAGTGCGGTGCGGCGGGTGAGCACCGCGAGCGCGACGAGCACCGCGGCGGCGATCCAGATCGGCACCGGCACGGTCAGGATCGCGCCGCGCCCGAGTTCGACGAATGGGCTCGCGTCCCCGACGTTGGGGATCTGCCCGCCGGTGATGAGCTGCGCGATGCCGCGCCCGGCGATCATGAGGATGAGCGTGGCCACGATCGGCTGGATGCCGAAGCGCGCCACCATGGTCCCGTTCCACGCGCCGATGAGCGCGGCGACGGCCAGCGCGAGCCCCACCGCGGCGAGGACCGTGCCGAGCGCGGACTCGTCGCGGCCCTCGATCCACTGGCAGGCCACTGCCGCGCCGATGGCGTAGACCGCGCCCACCGAGAGGTCGATGCCCTTGATGGCGATGACGAGGGTCATCCCCAGCGCGATGATGAGCAGCGGGGCGCTGCGGCGCAGGATGTTCACGAACGCGCCGTTCAGCCGCCCGTCCTGGACGCCCGGGACCAGGAAGTCGATCCCGGTGACGGCGACGTTGGCGGCGACGAGCACCGCGAGCACGGCCAGCGGCCACATGAGCCGCTTGAGATACGGGTTCGCGCTGCGCGCCTTGGCCGGTGCCTCAGTCACGTCGGCCTCCGGCCACGATGGCGTCCACGATGTGCTCTGCGGTCATCTCGGCCTCGGTTTCGAGCATGGCGATCATCTCCCGGTCGCGCAGGACCGCGATCCGGTCGGACAGGCGAGTGACCTCGTCGAGCTCGGCCGAGACGAACAGGACGGCCATGCCGTCGGCGGAGAGTTCGGCGACGAGGCGCTGGATGTCGGCCTTCGCGCCCACGTCGATGCCGCGGGTGGGCTCGTCGAGGATGAGCAGCTTCGGCTCGATGAGCATCCAGCGGGCCAGGAGCACTTTCTGCTGGTTGCCTCCGGAGAGGTTGCGCACCGGCAGGTCGGGGTCGGCGGGGCGGATGCCGAGCTTGTCGATGAACGCGGACACGAGTTCGGCGCGCTGCCCTGGAGAGACCTGGCGTGCCCAACCGCGCGAGGCCTGCATCGCGAGGATCATGTTCTCGGCGACGGTGAGGTCGGCGACGAGTCCTTCGGTCTTGCGGTTCTCGGGGCAGAACGCGATGCCGCGCGCGGTCGCGGTGCGCGGGTTGTGCCCGCCGACCTTCGATCCGTCGAAGCGCAGCTCCCCCGAGTCGGGCCGGTCGGCTCCGGCGATGAGCCGCACGGTCTCGGTGCGGCCCGAGCCGAGCAGTCCGGCCAGGCCCACGACCTCGCCACGCCTGACGGTCAGGTCGTAGGGTGCCACTGCGCCCTTGCGGCCCAGGCCTTCCGCTTCCAGCAGCGGTGCCTCGTCGGCGACCTGATGCGCCGCGGCGACTCGTTCGATCTGCTCCAAGGTGGCGGCCTCGCGGCCGAGCATGTGCCCGATGAGCGCGTTCTCGGGCAGGTCCGCGGTGTCCCAGGATCCGATGAGCTTCCCGTTGCGCAGCACGGTCATGCGGTCGCAGATCTCGTACACCTGCTCCAGGAAGTGCGAGATGAACACGAGCGCGACGCCTTCGGCGGCGAGGCGACGCATGACGCCCAGGAGCACGGCCACCTCGTCGCGATCGAGGGAGGAAGTCGGTTCGTCGAGGATGAGCACCTTCGCGTCGATGTTCACCGCGCGGGCGATGGCGACGAGTTGCTGCATCGCGATCGAATAGGACGAGAGCGGCGCGGCCACGTTGAGGTCGATGCCCAGATCGTCCAGAAGGGCCCTGGCGCGGCGGCGCACGGCCCGGAAGTTGATGAACGGACCGAGCCGCGGTTCCCTCCCGGCCAGGAGGTTCTCGGCCACCGAGAGGTTCTCGGCGAGGTTGACCTCCTGGTAGACGGTGCTGATCCCGGCGGCCTGGGCGGCGCCGGGGCCCGCGAAGCGCACGGGAGCGCCGTCGAGGAGGATACGCCCGGCGTCGGGGCCGTGCACGCCGGTCAGGACTTTGATCAATGTGGACTTTCCGGCGCCGTTCTCCCCCATGACCGCGTGGATCTCTCCGGGTCTGAGGGTGAAGTCGACGCCGTCGAGGGCGCGGACGCCGGTGAAGTCCTTGACGATGCCGGTCATCTCGACGATCGGCTGGTCGGACATGGCTGGTCCTTCGGTCGAGGGGTGGACCCCGAGCGGTCCGAGCTGCCTGTCGGCCCGCCGGACCTCTCGGGGTCCAATGGGTCAGAACTGGCGGTTGGGAAGTTCGGCCTCGAACTGGGTGGCGTCGAAGACGCCCTCCTCGACCGGGGTGAACTTCTCGACCGACTCGCCGTTCGCGACCTGCACCACGACGTCCATCAGCTGCTCGCCGAAGGCGGGGTTGCATTCGACGATGTAGTTGAGCTTGCCGTCGACGCCGGCCTGGAACCCGGCCGCCGAGCCGTCCACGATGATGATCTGGACGTCGGTGCCCGGGACGAAACCGGCTTCTTCGATCGCCTGGATCGCGCCCAGACCCATCTCGTCGTTGTGGGCGTAGAGCAGGTCCACGCCGTCGAGGCCGTGGGTGGCGATGAAGGTCTCCATGACGGCCTTGCCCTCTTCGGCGGTGAAGTTCCCCGACTGGGAGTCCACCAGCTCGTAATCGAGCCCCTCGGCGTCGAGCACCTCGAAGAACCCGGCCTTGCGGTCGTTCGCCGGGGCGGAGCCGGTGGTGCCTTGGAGTTCGAGGATGCGGGTGCCGTCGGCGTCGTCGGCGAAGGTCGCCGCGGTCCACTCGCCCGCGCTGCGGCCTTCGGCGACGAAGTCGGAGCCGAGCCGGGTCGAGTAGAGGTCCTCGTCGGCCGACTCGATGCCTCGGTCGGCCAGGACCACGGGAATGCCGGCCTGTTCGGCCTCGGCGAGGACCTCGGTCCAGCCGGTCTCGACCACGGGGGCCAAGACGATGACGTCGACCTTCTGGGTGATGAAGTTGCGGATCGCCTCGATCTGCTTCTCCTGCTCCTGCTGGCCGTCGACGAACTTCAGCTCGGCGATGCGGTCGTCGGCCTCGGCGGCGGCCTTGACGGAGTCGGTGTTGGCGGTGCGCCAAGCGGATTCGGCACCGACCTGCGCGAAGCCGACCACGAGGCCGTCGTCCGAGCCGCCGTCGTCACCCCCGCCGCAGGCAGTAAGTCCGAAGAGGAGTACGCCGGCTCCGATGCCGGCTAGGGCTTTCTTGAGCACGTGGGGTGCGCCTTTCGCAATAGCGGGGATGTGAGGGTTGTCTATATTTGCGCGCATGCATGTTATCGTTCATATCCTTGCTCGTGTTACCGCTCACGTCAAGTCGTAATCCCAATGCCAAGGCGTAACGATTTCACAACGCGCAGGAAGGAAACCCGCAGAAAGGCCCCGGCCGCATGCCTTAGGCGGCCTCGCCTCCGGGGCGCCAGAGCACGTCGCCGCCCGGGTTGGCCTTGCGGGCCAGCACGAACAGGAGGTCGGAGAGCCGGTTCAGGTAGGTCACCGGGATCGCGCTGGTGGTCTCGGGCTCTGCGTCCAGCAGGGCCCACACCGAGCGCTCGGCGCGGCGGGCCACCGTGCAGGCCTGGTGGAGCAGGGCCGCGCCGGGGGTGCCGCCGCGCAGGATGAACGAGCGGAGGTTCTTCAGGTCGGCGTTGCACTCGTCGATCCAGCCTTCGAGGCGGGTCACATAGGACTCGTCGATGCGCAGCGGCGGGTACTTCGGGTTCGCCGAGATCGGGGTCGAGAGGTCGGCGCCCACGTCGAACATGTCGTTCTGGACCGCGAGCAGGATCTCGGCCTCGCGTTCGCCGATCTCCCCCTTGTGGAGGGCCAGGGCCGAGCCGATGACCGCGTTGGCCTCGTCCACATCGCCGTACGCCGCCAAGCGCACGTGGGTCTTGGGGACGCGGGTGAAGTCGGCGAGCCCGGTCGTGCCGTCGTCGCCGGTCTTCGTGTAGATCCTGGTGAGATTGACCGTCATGCTCCCGACCATATAACCTCCCCCCATGACAACAGTCGCGGTAATCGGTTCGGGACTCATGGGTTCCGGAATCGCCCAGGTCACAAGCTTGGGCGGTTCGGACGTCACTTTGGTCGACACGGACGCGGGCGCTCTGGAGCGCGCGCGGGCGGCGATCGAGAATTCACTGGAGCGCTTCGTCGCCAAGGGAAAGGTCAGCGCCGAGGACGCCGAGGCCGCGCAGGCCCGCATCTCGGTCGCCACCGACCTGAAGCAGGCGGCCGGGGCCGACATCGCCGTCGAGGCGGTCTTCGAGCGCCTCGCGGTCAAGCAGGAGGTGTTCCGGCAGCTCTCCGAGGTGTGCGCCCCGGACGCGGTGCTCGCCACCAACACCTCCGCGATCCCGATCACCGAGATCGCCGCCGCCGCGACCCACCCCGAGCGCGTGGTGGGCACCCACTTCTTCTCCCCGGTGCCGATGATGGCCCTGTGCGAGCTCGTGCGCGGCATCCACACCAGCGACGAGGCCCTCGCCAAGGCCAGGGCGTTCGCCGAGGCCGCCGGGAAGACCTGCGTGGTCGTCAACCGGGACGTGGCCGGGTTCGCCACCACCCGCCTGATCTGCGCGTTCGTGAACGAGGCGGCCCGGCTCGTGGAGGACGGCGTGATCTCCGCCGAGGACCTCGACACGGCCTGCCGCCTGGGCTTCGGGCACCCGATGGGCCCGCTCGCCACCGCCGACCTCACCGGCATCGACGTGATCACGCACGCCACCGAGAACATCTACGAGGACACGGCCGACCCGAAGTTCTTCCCGCCCGCCCTGCTGCGCCGCCTGGTCGCCGCGGGCGAGATCGGCCGCAAGAGCGGCAAGGGATTCTTCGACTACGAGAAGTTATCCACAGGCTGTGGATAACGCGGAACGGCGCGGGCCTGAGCCCGCGCCGTTCTGCGTTGACGTGCTAATACGTGAGCGTGGCCCGCGCGGGGGCCAGGACCCTCTCGCCGCCGCTGGTGACGGTGATCGCCAGCTCGACCGAACCGGCCTCGACCCCCCGGACCTTCGCCTCGATAGCGACCTCGGTGCCGGTGGGGGGCACCACCACGGGCTTGGCGAAGCGGGCGGAGAAGTCGGTCAGGCTCGCGTCGGGGTCAGCCGTGGTGGCCCATTCGAGCACGGCCCGTGAGACCAGGCCCATGGTGTACATGCCGTGGGCGATCACGTCGGGGAGCCCGGCGGCCTTCGCGGCGGCCTCGTCCTGATGGATCGGGTTGTGGTCCCCCGAGGCCTCGGCGTACGCGACCAGGTCGGCGCGCGAGACGGGATAGGAGACGCTGAACACGGGCTCGCCCGCGGAGAGGTCGGCGAGGGTCATGCGGATTCCCCAGTCGCCTCGGCGGCGACGAACAGAGTGGTCCACACCTCGGCGGCCACGCCTTCGGCGTCGGTCACGTCGGTGTGCAGCGAGAGGAGGTCGTTCCCGGCCACGGTCTTGATCGACTCGATGGTCACGGTGCAGGAGACTTCGGCCCCGGCGCGAAGGGTGCGGTGGTACGCGAAACGCTGCTCGCGGTGCAGGACGCGGCTCCAGTCGAGCCCGAAGTCGGGATCGTCGATGAGCCGCTCCGCCGCGGGCAGCGTGAGCGATATGAGGTAGGTCGGGGGTACGACAACGCTGTCCGCCAGACCCAGGGCCTGAGCGAAACGGGTCACCGAGTCGGCGGCGATCGCCGCAGGTGCGGTTGTCGGCAAGGACCGGCCCACATACGAAGTGTTGA
Source organism: Glycomyces sp. NPDC046736 (assembly GCF_040645615.1). Classification (NCBI taxonomy): domain Bacteria; kingdom Bacillati; phylum Actinomycetota; class Actinomycetes; order Glycomycetales; family Glycomycetaceae; genus Glycomyces; species Glycomyces sp. NPDC046736. The sequence continues at coordinate 134,481 of NZ_JBEYYO010000004.1, forward strand.
GCATGTGCCGGACTGCGGGTCTAGCGGGTCTCTTTGTGGACCTGCGAGGCCTTGCAGCGCGGGCAGTACTTCTTGAGCTCGAGCCGGTCGGGGTGGTTCCGCCGGTTCTTCTTCGTGATGTAGTTGCGCTCCTTGCACTCCACGCACGCCATGGTGATCTTGGGGCGGACGTCAGTAGCCTTGGCCACGATGAGTGCCTTCCTCTAGCCGAACTGGTCTCGCGACCGGTTCTGTGAACAAAACAAAGCGCGACCAGCCTAGCTCGGTAGTCGCGCTGAACAAAAGTAGCGATGGGCAGGATCGAACTGCCGACACAACGATTATGAGTCGTTTGCTCTACCACTGAGCTACACCGCCGTGCGCTCACTGCCGCCAGATTGGCTCTGGGTGAGCAGTACAACACTGTTTCGGTGAACACCTGACAGTGTTTCCGAGCCCCCTTACGGAATCGAACCGTAGACCTTCTCCTTACCATGGAGACGCTCTGCCGACTGAGCTAAGGGGGCGTTCGCGAAGCTTCCCTCGCGGCCTTGACAAGAGTACATGATCCCGGCGGCGCGGCCGAGGCGGGGCCCGGTCTGCGGCGCGGGCCACAGGCCTGCCGCCGGAGGGGTTTCAGACCGCGCGCAGGCGGGTCTGACCGCGGCCCCGGTTCTCCAGCCAGGCCGCGAAGCGGTCGGGCGGGAGCGGCCGGGAGAAGTAGTAGCCCTGGCCCACGGCGCAGTCGAGCTCGCGCAGCTCGGCGACCGTCTCGTGGGCCTCGATGCCCTCGGCCACCACGCTGATCGCGAAGTGCTTGGCCAGGCCCAGCACGGCCTCCACGATCGCGCGGTCGTCGGCGTCGGTGGCCATGCCCTGGACGAAGCGCAGGTCGATCTTGATCTCCTGCACCGGAAGCCGCCGCAGGTAGGCCAGCGACGAGTAGCCGGTGCCGAAGTCGTCGACCGAGAGGCGCACGCCCATCTCGTGGAGGCGGTCGAGCGCGGGCGTGAGCCGGGGCTCCCCGGCGACCACGTCGTCCTCGGTGATCTCGAACGTGAGCCGCTCGGGCGCGACGCCGTGCAGGTCCAACAGTTCGGCGACCTTGCCGGGGAACTCGGCGTCGGCCAGGGTCCGCGGCGAGAGGTTCACGGCCATCGGGAGCGGCCCGTCGGGACCGGCCCATTCGGCCGAGCGGCGCAGGGCCTCGGCGAGCACGAGCTCGGTGAGCTGCCCGAGCTGGCCGGTGGAGTTCGCCACCGGGATGAACTCCTCGGGCGAGACCAGCCCGTAGGTCGGGTGCGGCCAGCGCACCAGCGCTTCGGCGCCGGCCACGGAGCCGGGGGCGTCGGCGGGCACGTCGAGGCGGACCTTGGGCTGGAAGTGCACTTCGAGCTCGCCGCGGTCGAGGGCGCGGCGCAGGTCGGCGGCGAGGCCGATGCGGCGCAGGCTCTCCGATTCGAGGCCCGAGTGGTAGAGCTGCACCCCGTCGGCGGTGTTCTTGGCCTGGCGGGTCGCGCCGTCGGCGCGTTTGAGCAGTTCGTCGGCGTCGGCGGCGAAGTCGGGGTGGGTGACGACGCCGACGGCGGCGGAGAGGGAGACGGCGACGCCGCCGAACTCGAAGGAGCCCTGGAGGTCGGCGCGGAGGCGCCGGGCGGTCTCGACGGCGGCTTCGGTGGAGGCCAGCCGGGTCTGGAGGATGAACTCGTCGGAGTCGATGCGGCCGATGAAGGACGCGGCCGGGGCGTTGGCCTTGAGCCGTTCGGCGAACTCCTTGAGCGCGGTGTCGCCGGCCTCGTGGCCGAGCGCGTCGTTGATCTCGTGGAGTCCGTCGATGTCGAACATGAGCACGGCCACGACTTCACCGGGGACGGTGATCGAGAGCGCCTCCTGGAGCGCGCCGAGCGAGCGGCGGCGGCTGGGGAGCCCGGTGAGCGGGTCGTGGTAGGCGTCGTAGCGCAGCTGGTCGAGCAGCCGCTCGTTCTGGACGGCGATGCCCACGTTGGCGGCGATGGTCTCCAGGAGTTGGAGGTCGACGGCGACGAAGTGGGAGAGTTCGCCGCCGATGCGGTCGGCCACCGAGAGGCAGCCGTAGACCTCGTCGCCCGAGCGCAGCGGGACGAGCATCGCGCCGCGCAGCCCTGAGGATTCGAGCAGTTCGCGCTGGGCCCTGGTGCCGTTCTTGGGGCTGAGGAGCAGTCCGCTGCCCGATGCCATGACGCCCTGCTGGAGTTCGTCGGGGATCGGGTCGAGGTCGGTGAGGCCGGCGTCGTCGAGCGAGGAGGTGAGGCGGATCTCGCCGTACCGGCCGGCGCGTGGCACCCACACCGTGGCCGACTCGGCGGAGAGGATGTCCCGGAGGCGCCCGAGCATGGCGTCGATGAGCCGCTTGGAGGCGACGGAGTCGACCACGAGCTGCGTGAAGTCGTTGAGCTCGCGCAGCACCTGCCGCTGGCGGCGCAGGGCCATGTAGGAGCGGGTGAGGTAGACGAACGCGACGACGATGGCGGCGATGAGCACCGCCGACCACACGGTGGCGTCGAGGAGCACCAGGAACACGACGCCGACGCACGCGGCCAGGATCGGGCCGATCAGGGTGAGGGTGAAGCCGATCCAGGCCTTGACCACCGAGTCCCAGCCGGACATGAAGTACAGCATCAGGGAGATGAAGACGGTGGTGAACAGGCTGGTGATCACGATGGCCGAGACCAGGACGAGCCAAGTGCGCGGATCGGCCGCGGCCCCGAGTGTCATGTACTGCACGTAGAGCGCGGCCATGACGGTGCCGCCGGTGGTGAGTCCGGCGTTGAAGGTGGGCTTGAGCAGCCCGATGTCCTCGCGCACGTACCGGCTCGCGTAGTACAGGACCGAGGCGAGGCACTTGGTGGCGACGACCCAGAAGGGCGGCAGGTAGAACAGCGCGATGATCAGCGGGATGTCGGTGAGGTTGAACGAGATCCGCATCCCGCGGGCGTGGTGCTGGACCAGGAGTCCCTGCGCGATCGTGAACGCCACGACGAAGATCGCCAGTTGGACGACCGGGAACGAGTCGGGCGGGCCGAAGAGGACGAGGCCCCCGAGGCCGATGGACACGACGAGGCCGGTGATGACCGGGGGCATGACACGGAAGAGTCTCGCGTGTCGCTCCCGGTTCACCGGCATCTCGTTCGGGCCCTGGCGAGGAGGGTCAGGCGATTTCGCCCGAACCGCCATTGGCGATCTCGCCCGAACCGGTGGCGCGCGCGATCTCGCCCGAACCGCCGTTGGCGATCTCGCCGGAACCGTTGGTGAGGGCGATCTCGCCCGAACCGGTGGCGCGCGCGATCTCACCGGAGCCGCCCGCGTTCGCGGCGGAAGCCGTGCCGGCGATCAAGCCGAGCGCAAGCAGTCCGGTAGCGGCGGCGGCGCCGATTCGCTTGAAGAGTCTGGCCGGATTCACGAGGCCTCCCGTGAGGTGTGGGTATGTGCTGTCAAGGGGACCAGTGAGCCCATGGTGCCACAGTCGGCTCGCCATAGGGAAGGCTTGCGACCGTGATTCTCGCGCTCTTTCTGGTTCAGCCGCACGAGTGAGTGCGACATCGCACCATTCTCGCCGATGCCTCACGTGCGGTCGCACACGGGTCGGCCGTTCGCGGCCCCTGCCACCGGACCCTCGAATAGGTTAGGCTTGCCTTACCCTTCCTTGCGACCAGAGCCCGACGAACCAGACCCCGATAGGACGAGGCCAATGCCTGCTGACACCGCCGAACCCACCCCCTTCTCGGCCCGCATCCGCGAGGCCTCCTGGTCTCGCCACCAGGGGCTCGACCCCTCGGCGGGCGACGAGGCCGAGCGCGCGCCCGGCGTGTTCGACAGGCTCTTCGACGGTTCGTTGAGTGTGGACGACTACACCCGCTGGCACGCCCAGCAGTACTTCGTCTACGAGGCGATCGAGGCCGCAGCGGCCCGGTTCGGGGACGACCCGGTGGCCGGACCGCTGGTCTACGACGAGCTCGCTCGCCTGGCCGCGATCGAAGCGGACCTCAAGTTCCTCATGGGCCCCAAGTGGCGCTCGGGGATCGTCCCGCTCCCTGCGACGCAGGCCTATGTCGACCGCATCACCGAGGTGACCTCGGACTGGCCCGGCGGCTACATCGCCCACGCGTACACCCGCTACCTCGGCGACCTCTCCGGCGGGCAGGCGTTCGGCAAGGCCGCCAAGCGGAACTACGGCTTCAACGGCGAGGGCGCCTCGTTCTACACCTTCGAGGGCATCGCCAGCCCGAAGAAGTTCAAGGACGAGTACCGCTCGCGCCTGGACGCGGTCGAGCTCACCGAGGCCGACCGCCTCCGCGTCATCGACGAGGTGCTCTTGGCCTACGACCACAACGGCGCGATGCTCGCCGCGCTCGGGGCCCAGATCGGCACGAACCCCTTCTCCCCCAAGGTCGTGGCCGCGATCTGCCACCACATGAACACCGACCACGCCGCCGACACGCTCGTGATCTGCCAGGGCGAGGGCGGGCAGGCCGAGGCCGAGTCGGCCCGCATGACCGGCTTCGACGGGACCGGCGCGGACTTCCTCGCCAGCGTCGGCGGCGAAGCGGTCCCGGTCCGGATCACCTGGGCCGCACCGCTGTCCGAGCGCGCCGAGGTGCGCCCGGAGATCGTGCGGATCTTCACCGAGTCGAAGGCCGCCCTCGAGAACGCCTGAGCCCTACCGGTACCGAATGTCCGAAACGCCGCGACACGCCGGGCGGTGACGAATCTCGCCCGCCCGGCGCGAGCGGCGTTACGGTGTCCCGGTCATGCTCACGGTCGGCCCCCCGGAGCCCCGCCGCCTCGCGGCGAGGGACCAGAGCCCCGGCCGTAGAGCTCCGCCCGGACCCGGAGGAACGATTGTCCGACACCGGACCGGTGGCCGCCTACACGATCAGGCGACACGCCGCCCGGCCGCACCGCACGAGGGGCCAGCACCGCCGCTCGTGGGCCGCCGAACTCTCCCCGCTCCTGGAGGGGACCCAGCGCCGCTACAACGCGGTCGTGGGGTCCGCCGTCGCCGGAGCCTCGATCGTCGCGCTCGCCGCGTCCACGGGCCTGCCCTCCGATGAGGAGCGCGCCCCGCAGTCGCAGGCGGTGGCCGACATCGCCGCCTTGGCGGCCGAAGCCGGTGCCTCGCAGGCCGAATCCGAAGGAGCGGCCCAGGACGCGGCACTGCCAGCGAACGCCGACGAGGCGGACGCCCCGGTCGAGGCCGAGCGGTCCTCGCCCGTGGCTCCCCAAGCGCCGCAGATCAAGTGGACCCCGATGCTCGACGAGGTGACCGTCACGTCCCTGTTCGGGCAGCGGTGGGGCCGCAGCCACAACGGGATCGACCTCGGGGCCGCGACCGGCGACCCGGTCTACGCGGCCTACCCGGGCACGATCAAGCACGCCGGGTGGGAGTCCGGGTTCGGGAACCTCGTGATCATCGACCACGGCGACGGCGTCGAAACCTACTACGCGCACAACTCCGAGATCAAAGTGCGCGAAGGCGACCGCGTCGACGCCGGCGACCGGATCGCCCTCGCGGGGAACACCGGTTTCTCGTTCGGCTCCCACGTGCACTTCGAGGTCCACGTGGACGGAAGGCCGGTCGAGCCCCTGGACTACCTCGCCGGGGTGGGGCTCGAACTGCGTTAAAGCTTGGAGACCGGCGCCAGGCGCAGGATCACCCATTTCGGTTCGCCGTCGCCGAAGTCGATGCGCGCCTGGGCCCTCGGGCCCTCGCCTTTGAGTTCGACCACGCGGCCCAGGCCCCACTTGTCGTGGGTGACGCGGTCGCCCACGTCGAGCGCGGGGATGTCGGCGGCGCTGCGCATCACGATCGGCTGCCCGAACGAGGCGCTGGTCTTGACCTTGGGCTTGCGCAGCGGGGCCGACTCGGACCATTCGATGAGCTCGGGCGCGATCTCTGACAGGAACCGGCTGGCCGCGTAGTACTCCGGCTGGCCGAAGATGTTCCGCGTGCCCGCCCGGGTCAGGTGCAGGTGCTTGCGGGCGCGGGTCAGGCCCACGTACGCGAGGCGGCGCTCCTCTTCGAGGTCGCCGGGCTTGTTCATGGACCGCTCGTGCGGGAACAGGCCGTCGTCGAGGCCGGTGAGGAACACCGTGTCGAATTCGAGGCCCTTGGCGGTGTGGAGGGTCATGAGGGTCACGACCCCGCCCTCCTCGGTCTCGGGGTCGGGGATCGAGTCGGCGTCGGAGACGAGCGCGACGTGCTCCAGGAACGAGGGCACGTCGGCTTCCAGGTCGGCCTCGTCGTCGTCGGTGGTGCCGCGCACGACCTGCTCGGTGAACTCGTGCGCGACGGCCACGAGCTCCTGGAGGTTCTCCACGCGGCCTTCGTCGCGGGGATCGGTGGACTGCTCGAGGCCTTCGAGGTACCCGGTGTCGGCGATGAGCTTGTCGAGGACCTCCTCGGGCGGAGCGGTGCGGGCGAGTTCCGTTGCGGTGTCGACGATCTCGCAGAACCGCTTGATGCCGGTGCGGGCGCGCCCGGAGACCCCGGGGGCCTCGTCGACGCGGTGCAGCGCGGCCGGGAAGGAGATCCGCAGCCGCGCGGCGAGTGCCTCGACCTCGGCCACGGCCCGGTCACCGACGCCGCGCTTGGGGACGTTGACGACGCGCATCGCCGAGACCGTGTCGTCGGGGTTGGCGGTGAGCTTGAGGTAGGCGAGCATGTCGCGGACCTCTTTGCGCTCGTAGAAGCGCACCCCGCCGACGACCTTGTAGGGGATGCCGCGGCGCACGAAGACCTCTTCGAAGGCGCGCGACTGGGCGTTGGTGCGGTAGAAGATCGCGGTGTCGCCGAAGCTGGAGTCCCCGGCGTCGACCAGTTCGTCGATGCGCCCGGCGACCCACGCGGCCTCGTCGTGCTCGTTGTCGCCGGTGTGCCCGAGGATGCGCCCGCCGGGGCCCTCGTCGCTCCACAGGCGCTTCTCGCGGCCGCGTTCGGTGTTGTTGCGGATGACCCCGTTGGCCGCGTCGAGGATCGTCTGGGTGGAGCGGTAGTTCTGCTCCAGCAGGATCGTCTTGGCGTCGGGGTAGTCGCGCTCGAACTCGATGATGTTGCGGATCGTGGCGCCGCGGAAGGCGTAGATCGACTGGTCGGCGTCACCGACGACGCACAGTTCGGCGCGGTCGTCGCCGGTGCCCACGAGTTCGCGCACCAGCGTGTACTGGGCGTGGTTGGTGTCCTGGTACTCGTCGACCATGACGTGGCGGAACCTGAGCCGGTAGGACCGGGCGACCTCGGGGAACTCGCGGAAGAGCCGCACGGTGGCGCCGATGATGTCGTCGAAGTCCACGGCCTGGGCCAGGCGCAGGCGCTCGTCGTACTGGCCGTAGACGTCGGCCACCAGCCGGGTGCGGGCGTCGTCGGCGTTCGCGGCGGCCTGGGCCGGGCCCACCAACTCGTTCTTGAACCGGGAGATCTCGGAGGCGAGCCAGCGCGGGGAGTGCTTCTTGGAGTCCAGGCCCAGGTCCTTGACGATCTGGGTGAGGAGCCTGCGGGCGTCGTCGGTGTCGTAGATGGTGAAGCTGGGTTTCCAGCCGAGGCGGTGGGCCTCGCGGCGCAGGATGCGCAGGCACGCGGAGTGGAAGGTGAGGACCCACATGGCCCGCGAGCGGGGGCCGATGAGCGAGTCGACGCGTTCGCGCATCTCGGCGGCGGCCTTGTTGGTGAAGGTGATGGCGAGGATCTCGCCGGGGTGCGCGCCGCGCTCGGCCAGGAGGTGGGCGATGCGGTGGGTCAGGACGCGGGTCTTGCCCGAGCCCGCCCCCGCGACGATGAGCAGCGGCGATCCGGCGTGCTCGACGGCTTGGCGCTGCGGTTCGTTGAGGCCCTTGAGGAGGTCGGATGAAGCGTCCATAGGTCGTCAATTATGCCGCGCCGGGTACGACACTTTTTCATCCGGCGCGGCGAGTCGCCCAGGAGCGGTCCGACGCGGCCTAGAGCGGGCCGCGGCCCGCGCGGAGGATGAGCATCGCGATCTGGACGCCGTCGTCGCCGAGGGCTTCCCTGTACTTCTCGAGGATGGCGCGTTCGCGGTCGAGGACCAGGCGGGTGCCGCCGTTGGCCATGCGGATCGCGCCGATCTGCTTGGAGACTTCGGCTCGGCGCTGCCAGATGCGGATGAGTTCGGCGTCGAGCTGGTCGATCTCGGTGCGCAGGTCTTGGAGTTCTGCGGGAGCGACTTCGGTCGAGGTGGTCATCAGGGCTTCTCCTTAGAGCGATGGCGGATCGAACTCCGGGCGGGTCAGCCCTGGGACCAGCAAAAAAGCCCCGGGCTGTTCGCCCGGGGCCTGTAGGTCTGTGTTCAGCGCGACCTACGGCTCGGACGGTTCCGGCCGTAGTAAAAGTAAAATCGCGCGCTCTGAGTCACGGGGCAAGTATGCCACACGCCCGCCGGTCTGACCAGCGGGCGTGTGGCATACATCGCAATGTTCGCCTGGAGTCAAGCGTCCATTTCTTCTTAGGCTTCCGAGCCCCAGTCGGCGCGGGCGCTGCGGCGGCGCAGGAGCACCATCGCCACGACACCGGCGAGCAGCACGGCGCCGCCGACCGAAGCGATCATGGTCAGGTCGGTACCGGTCTTGTCCAGGGTCTCCTTGGGGGCCGCGGGCGACTCGGTGGGCACTTCCTCGACGGCGATCTCGATCGTCAGCTCGGGGGTGTACTCGGTGGTGTGGGCGCCGGCCAGGATGAGGCGCTGGCCTTCGACGCCTTCACCGGAGCCGTCGACGGGCACGAAGGTGCGCCCGACCGGAGTGGTCCAGGTGATGGTGTCGGCGACCAGGGAGACGCTGGTGCCCAGCTCGTCGGCGAACTCGACGTAGAACGTCTGGCCGTCGACGAAGGAGGTCACGGCCTCGCCGTTCTCGTCCACGATGGTGGCGCCGTCGGGCTGCGCGAAGGTGATCGCGTCCAGGTTGGTGGCCACGGTGAAGGGGCCGACCTTGGTGCCGTCGGCCACGGCCGCGGAGTCGTCGACCTCGAAGGCCGGCTCGAAGTCGGGCTCGTCGATCGGCTCGGAGTTGTCGAGCAGGTAGTTCTGGACGGCGGTGACCGCGGCGTCGAGCGCGTCGCTGCCTTCGGTCGCGTCGGCCTTGAGGGTCCAGCCGTCGGTCAGCGACCAGACGGCGGACTGGGTGCCCGCGTAGGCGATCTGGTCGGCGCTGAAGCTGCCGAAGTCGCCGTCGACGACCTCGGCCGCGGCGAGGAGCTCATCGGCGTTGGAGCCGTTGTAGCCGTTCACCAGGACGCCGAGCACGAGCGGGAGCTGCTCGACCGGGACGTCGTCCCATGCGCGCTCTTCGTGCGTGTTGCCCGGGAGGAGGGGCACGTTGATCTGGATGCAGTAGACGGTCCGGTGCTCGCCTTCGGCGACCTCGAGGTCGATCAGCGAGGCCTGCGGGCTCTTGGGAGACCCGTTGACGTCGCCGTGGAGGCGGATGCCGGTGGAGGTGGAGACGTCGCCGGCGGCCAGAATGCCGGGGCCGTCTTCCTGGGCTTGAGCGGCCGTGGCGACGCCGCCGAGGGCGAGCGCGATGCCCGCGGCAGCGGCCAGCGTCCCTTTCAGGGCTTTGGTCATCATGTTGTGTGAAGTCCCTTTGCAGTATCTGAGGGATTGACGCTTGAATCTTCCTCAGACACGTTAGCGTCCGGCCGCCGGTTGCATTCGGGGGCCACAAATCGGTGAACTGCGATCCGACTGGGACACAATGCGAAAGACGCGGCTCGGATGAGCCGCGCCACTATAACGATTCGGCAACGGATGCGCTGTGCATCCCGGACGGTGACGGTTGGACACCAGTGGGACGCGAGTGGCCGGGACCAAGGGATCGCCTACCTCGGTCCCGGCCGCATCTTGCACCGGGTCTTCTGCGGTGAACCGCGGGAGCGCGCCCGGGTCCGGACCGTTGGACGTGGTCCGGAACGCTCCCGCGGAGCGGGGCCGCGCTGTCGGTGCGCGGGCCCGCATCCGTCGGGTCTAGTGAGTCGCCCTGCGGCGCTTGGCGAACACGATCACGGTCATGCCGCCCACCAGGAGGGCCAGGCCTCCGGCGAACGCGAGGCTGAGGCCCGAGCCGGTGACCGGGAGCTGCGGCTTGGCCGACTCCTCGGGCTTCTCGGTGGGGGCCTCCAGCGCGAACTTCCATTCGGCCGGGACCTCGCCTTCGCGGGGCTGGGCGAGGATGAGCTTCTGCGACTCGCCCGCGGTGAGCGGGTTGACCGCGTCGCCCGAGAGCGCTTCGTCGTTGGTGGCCAGGAAGACCCGGCCGATCGGGAGGTCGTAGGCGGCCGAGCCCTTGACGGTGATCTCGTCGCTGCCCTCGTCGAGCACGATCCAGAACGGCTCGCCGTCGAAGAGCGACTCGACCTTCTGGCCGTCGGGGGTCTCCAGCTTGCCGCCTTCGGCGGTGAGCGTCACGGCTCCCGCGTTGGAGCGCAGGATGTACGGGCCGAAGCGGCCGTTGTGGTAGGCCGCCGACTCCTCGCCGTCGAGGTCGAGGACGTACTCCGAGGGGTCGGGCACGCGCCCGGTGTCCTCGGTGAGGTGCTCGTAGACGGCCAGCACCGCTTCGTCCTCGCCGTTGTTGCCGCCCTTGACCGGGTTGTCGGTCAGCAGGGTCCAGTCGTCGGTGAAGAACCAGACGGCGGCCTGCGTGCCCGCGTAGGCGACCTCGTCGACCTTCGCGTCGCTCCACTCGGGATTGACCTCGGCGCCGGAGTCCTCGATGAGGTCCTTGGCGCCCACATTCGGGAAACCGTTGTAGAGGACCCAGCGGACCTGTTCGAGGTTGGGGACGCCCGACTCCTCCCAATCGCCTTCGGCGTAAGGGCTCTCGGTGTCGAGCGGGGTCTTGATGTCGATGCAGTAGACGACGAGCGTCTCGTCGCCGCCGTGGGGCTTGAGCCCGATGACGTTGGCCCACACGTCGTATCGCTCGCCGTCCATGCGGCCGCGAAGCTCGGGGCCGGGCGTGGTGACGATGTCGCCGGAGACCGGGCGGTCCTCGTCCTGAGCGTGGGCGGGCGCGCCCGCGAGTACGGCGGCGAGCGCCGCGGCCGCGGCGAGCGGGGCTCGGAACGTCTTGAGTCTCATCGTGGTTCGGTCCTCCTGGGAGTGGACGTGAGGCGTGTGGGGCCTGCCGGGTCGGCCGGTGAGGCGCCTGACAAGAGGGGAAACGAGGGGACCGTGCGTAGTGGCTCGGCCACTCGTCCGAACGATGTGGAGAATCCACCGAAAGTACGAGGACGAAACAGGACAAGTCCGGCTCACGGCGACCGCCGCAACACGCCAGCGGCGGCCGGGCCCGGGCGGGCGGCGCTCTATAGTCGGGGTTATGCCGATCTCGAAAGCCGCGGCTCGCGGCATCACCGACGAATTCGCTCGCCGGAGGGGCCCCAAGAGCGGCCTGGTGGTGGGCGCGGCCTGGGGGAACCCCGTGTTGACGGCGGCGCTGGAGGCGCTCATGCCCGCCGACCGGCTCACCGTGGTGGCCGACCAGCACTCCATTGAGGACCTCCAGGCCTCACTGTCGGCCGAGGGCTCCTGGACGGCGGGGATCGTCACCGCCGTCGCCGCCCTCGCCGAGGCCGAACCGGCCGAGGACGTCATGCTCGCCGCCCCGGTCACCGTCGAGGCCGAGGCCTTCATCGACGACATCGCGCTGCTCCAGGAGAAAGTGGTCTCCGGAGGGGTACTCTCGTTCGCCGCGACCCTGACCGCGCCCGCGCGCGAGGAGATCGCCGAACTGGTCGCCGAGTACGGGATCGGCACCGACCTCATCGTCCGTTCCTTCCCGCCCGTGCGCATCCACAAGCTGCGCATCGGATCGGCCTCCAAGCACGAAGGCGAGCCGCGCTCGGTGGCCTCGCCCGAGGAGCTCGCGCCCGCGTGGCGGGCCTCCTCGGTGGCCGTGACCCCGAACCTGCACCTGGACTCCAACGGCGTGATCGCCGCCGGGCTGCTCCTGGGGACCGCTTGGGCCGCAAAGCGAATCAGGCCCTCCTCGAAGGCGTGGGTCGTCCCGGCACTGGCGGCCGTCCCGGTCGCGGCGTTCTTCCGCGACCCGCAGCGCGAATCGGACCTGCGCGGCGAGGACGACGAGCCCGAGGCGGTGCTGGCCGCGTCGGACGGCCGGATCATGGCCATCGAGACCGTGGTCGACGAGCGCTTCGGCGCCGCGACCGGCACGGCCGGGGCCGAATGGCTGCGCATCGCGGCGTACCTGTCGATCACCGACGTCCACATCAACCGCGCCCCGGTCGCCGGTGAAGTGGTCGACGTGTTCACCGAGAAGGGCGGCTACGCGAAGGTCGGCACGGCCGACGCCGAGCACAACGCCGCCTGCTACACCGTGGTCGCGACGCCGCGAGGCAGAGTCGTGGTGGCGCAGAGGACGGGCGCGGTCCTGCGAAGGATCGTCAACCGAACGAAGCCGGGCGCGGCCCTGGCGAAGGGCGAACGCTACGGCCTCATCCGCTTCGGCTCGCGCACGGACGTGTACCTGCCCGCGGGAGCGGCAGAGGCCGCAGTCGCCCCGGGAGACCCGGTGCGAGCGGGCGAGACCGTGATCGCACGGTGGACGTAGGCGAAAGGCGATAGCGGGCGCGCAAACGCGCCGCGCCGAGCATGCCCCGGCCACACGGCGGGAAGCGGTCGCGAGCAAGTGCGGCCGCTTCGAGGCCGTCCTTCACCGTTCTAGGCCTGCGCGGCGAGGTTCTTCAGGTCGACTACCTGGAGCGCGTCCTCGACCGCTGCCGAGAGCGGCAACCCGTCCAGGGCCTCCGCGGGCCACCAGCGCGACTCGCTCGTCGAGCCCCCCGCGGCCTCGACCACGACCGCTGCCGACGGGTCGGGGACCGTGGCCGAATAGATCGCGCGTACGCCGTGCCAATCGAGCGGGTAGCCCTCGGGGCCGATCGCGCGGCGGTGGCGGAACGAGGTCACGTTGAGCAGGTCGCCGACCAGGGCCTCCTGGCCGGTCTCCTCGTAGATCTCGCGGGACACGGCCGCGCGCGGGGACTCGCCGAAGTCGACGCCGCCGCCGGGCAGGTGCCAGGTGCCGCCGCCGGGGTAGCCCTCGGCGATGCGGGCGAGCAGGACGCGGCCGTCGCCGTCGGCCACGACCCCGTACGCGCCGAAGCGCTGGCCCCGCCTGCGTCGGCCCTTCTTGGCCTTCGCGGGCGGCACCGGCCGGGTCTCCTGCGGGGCCTTGTCGACGCGCCCGGCCAGGCGGTCGTCGGCCAGGCCCAGGCATGCGGAGACGAACGGCGAATGGGACTCGGCCGCGGCGCGGGCCGGGTCGACCCACTCGGCGGCCTCGCCCTCGTAGTCCTCGCCGGGCTCGCCCTCGACGCGGGCGGCGTAGATGATCGCGTTGGTGTGGACGCCCCGCCTGGCCACGGCCACCGCCTCGCGAGGCGATCCGACGGCGACCTCGTAGCCGGTGTGCTCCTCGACCAGGCGTCCGGCGGCCCGCTTCGGGGGCTCGCCGTGGTCGATGACCCCGCCGGGCAGGTGCCAGGGGCCGACTTCGCGCCCGGCGCGATTCCTGCGGGTCAACAGGACCCGGCCGCTCTCGTCACGTACCTCCCCGTACGCAGCTATCCGGAATTGCATCCCTCAACTGTACGGCGTGATCGGCGCACCGCGGCGAAGCCGGCGAACGGCCCCTTGCGGGGCTACTCCCACTCGATGGTGCCCGGGGGCTTGCTGGTGACGTCGAGGACCACGCGGTTGACGTCGGCGACCTCGTTGGTGATGCGGGTGGAGATCTTGGCGAGGACCTCGTACGGCAGGCGCGACCAGTCGGCGGTCATGGCGTCCTCCGAAGAGACCGGGCGCAGCACGATCGGGTGCCCGTAGGTGCGGCCGTCGCCCTGGACGCCCACCGAGCGGACGTCGGCGAGCAGGACCACCGGGAACTGCCACACCGAGCGGTCGAGCCCGGCGGCGGTGAGCTCGGCGCGGGCGATCGCGTCGGCCGCACGCAGGAGTTCGAGGCGGTCGCGGGTGATCTCGCCGACGATGCGGATGCCCAGGCCGGGGCCGGGGAACGGGTGGCGCCAGACCATCGACTCGGGCAGGCCCAGTTCGAGGCCGATCGCGCGGACCTCGTCCTTGAACAGGGTGCGCAGCGGCTCGATGAGGTCGAACTGCAGGTCGTCGGGCAGGCCCCCCACGTTGTGGTGGCTCTTGATGTTGGCGGTGCCGGTGCCGCCGCCGGACTCGACCACGTCGGGATAGAGCGTGCCCTGGACCAGGAACTCGATGTCCTTCTCGGCGGCGATCTCGCGCGCGGCGGCCTCGAACGTGCGGATGAACTCGCGGCCGATGATCTTGCGCTTCTCCTCGGGGTCCGTCACGCCCTTGAGGGCGGTGATGAACTGCTCCGAGACGTCCACGCAGCGCACGTCGATACCGGTGAGCTGGGCGTAGTCCTTCTCGACCTGCTCGGCCTCGCCCGCGCGCAGGAGGCCGTGGTCGACGAACACGCAGGTGAGCTGGTCACCGACGGCGCGGTGGACCAGGGCCGCGGCGACCGAGGAGTCGACGCCGCCGGAGAGGGCGCACAGGACCCGCTTGTCGCCGACCTGCTCGCGGATGGCCGCGACCTGCTCGTCGATGATCGCCGAGTTGGTCCACTCGGGCTTGATCCCGGCGATGTCGTGCAGGAAGTGGCGGATCACGGCCTGGCCGTGCGGGGTGTGGGCCACCTCGGGGTGGTACTGGACGCCCGCCAGGCGCGACTGGAGGTTCTCGAAGGCCGCGACGGGCGTGCCGGAGGTGGTGGCCACGACCTCGAATCCGGGCGGGGCCTCGGTGACCGAGTCGCCGTGGCTCATCCACACCGACTGGTGGTCGGGCAGGCCGTGGAGCAGCTTGGACGCGCAGACCACGTCGAGCTCGGTGCCGCCGTACTCGGACAGGCCGGTCTTGGCCACGGTCCCGCCGAGCGCGCGGGCCATCGCCTGGAACCCGTAGCAGATCCCCAACACCGGCACCCCGGCCTCGAACAGCGCGGCGTCGACCTGCGGCGCGCCCTCGGCGTACACGCTCGAAGGCCCGCCGGACAGGATGATCGCGGCCGGCTCCTTGGCGAGCATCTCGCTCGCCGACATCGAGGAGGGCACGATCTCCGAATAGACATGAGCCTCCCGCACCCGCCGCGCAATGAGCTGCGCGTATTGGGCCCCGAAGTCGACCACCAGCACCGTTTCTCGCATGCTCCCAGCCTAACCGTTGACTTCCTCGACTCCCAGGTAGGGAGCCGACCCCCGGCTTGCGGTCCGCAAATGCGGACCGGCTACGGGCGGGTTCCTGCTTCGGCGGGTCGCGCCCGGGTTTCCCCAGGTCTTACAGGCCCTCGACAGGCGTTTCAGTTCTCCGCGAGCCCCGCGGCGAACAAGCCCTGCTCTACAGCGAGGCGTCTTCCTTCAAGCCGGATGTTGACCTCAGCGTTCGCATCCCGGTCATGATGTGCGCCGCACTCGCACACCCAAGTGCGCACATTGAGTCCCGGCAAGCCAGTCGGACCGGTCAAGGCTCCACACGCCGAACACAATCGGGTCGATGGAAAAAACCGATCGATCCTCACAAATACCCGTCCGGCTCGGTGCGCCTTCGATTCGAGCCGAGTCAAGAACATCCCGAACGCGACATCATGCACCGTCTTCGCGGCCCGGCCTCGGGCCAATCCTTTGACGTTGAGACCTTCGACATAGAGGGCTTGGTTCTCGCCCACTATTGCTTTGATCTGCTTGTCCATCCAGTCGGAGCGGGAGTCCCTGATCTTCTCATGCACCTTGGCGACTCGCAGCCTGGCCTTGGCTCGGTTCGCCGAGCCCTCCGCTTTCCGCGACAGCTCCCGATGCGCCTTCTTGAGCTTGCGTTCAAGCCGAGCGAAGAACCGCGGATTCTCGATCACTCTTCCGCCGCGTAGCACCGCGAAGTCCTTGAGACCAAGGTCGATCCCGGATTCGGCCTGCGGGTCGGCGGGAGGCTCCAATCGATCCACATCATCGTCAACCGTGACGACGAAACTCGCGTAGTACTTGCCCGTCGAGGACTTGATGAGGGTCACGCTTGAAGGCTCTGACGGCAGTTCCCTCGACCACGCCACCTTGACATCGCCGATCTTCGGCAGGCGGAGCCGCCCATTGTCGCGCACCCTGAAGTGGGCATTGCGTGTAAACCGGATCGACTGCGCCGCTGCTCGACGCTTGAAACGAGGCGGCCCGATGCGCGGCCCTCGCCTCCTGCCTTGGACCGACGCAAAGAAGTTCCGGTAGGCCCGGTCGGCGTCTGCCAATGCCTGCTGCAATACCACCGCCGACACCTCGGCCAACCAGTCCCTGGCGGAGGTGCGCTTCGCGTCGGTGATCAGCCTCTTCGACAAAACCGCTGCCGTCGGATAGGGCAAGCCCTCCTTTCTCGCATGCTGCCTTGCCGCTATGCAGTCGTTGTAGATCACTCGGGCACACCCGAACGCCCGCGCCAGACTCTGACGCTGCGGGGCGGTCGGGTAAACCCGGAATCGATAGCGAAGCTGCACACTTGTACAACGATCGAACACCACAACGGAAGCGGCCGAATTCCCATCAGGCCTAGTGGCGGTCCTCACGCTTCTTGGCGCGGCTACCCTTTTGGCGTGTTCAACAACCCCGGGGTGGCTGAGTCTCGTTCGCGGATTTCGCGGGACTTGATCGCGTGGACCCCTGGGGAGGCCGCGCCGGTGCTGGCGGTGCGGGCCGCGTTCGGGATCGCCGCCGCCATGGCCGTCGCGGCGTTGCTCGGGCAGCCGTCGTGGGCTCAGGCGGCGGTCATGGGGGCGTGGCTGGGCGGGGTCTCGCTGCTCACGCCGGGGACGCGGACCGGGCCCGCGCTGCCGCTGCTCGTCGGAGCCGCGGGGGCCGTCGGGGTCGTGCTCGGGGGGATCGGGAACCCGATCCTGCTGGTGGCGGCCGCGGCGGTGTACGCGTTCATGTTGACGTTCCTCGGCTCGGTCTCGCACGTGGCCGGGGTGACGTACACCATCTCCGGCATCATGTTCTTCCTCGCCGACCACATCACCGAAGGCACCACCGTGTGGCTCGCGGCCCTCGCAGTGTTCGCCGGGGGCGCGCTCCAGGCCGTCATGGCGCTGCTGCCGCCCTACTACCGGTGGGCCGACGACCGGCGCACCCTGGCCGCGACCTGGCTCGCGCTCGCCGAGGAGGCCGAAGCCCTCGCCGCCGACGCCAATGCCCCCTTCCGCACCGAGGACCTCCACGAGGCCGCCGCCGAACTCGACCGCCGCCGCGTCCTGCCCGCCGCCATCCACGAGGCCCGCCGCCAGATCTACGCCGTGTCGATCGCGATCGGCCGCACCGCCTCCGCACGGGCCCGCGCCGACGCCCAGGACCGCGACACCGTCGCGTTCTACTCCGAGGCCCTCGAACTCGCCTCCCGGCTCCTCACCCACTTCGCCGAGCAGATCACCGCCCGCAAACCCGCCGAACTCGACTGGGACGCGCTCCTCGACGGCCTCTCCCAGAACCCCCTCGCCACCGCCACCGGGACCATGCCCACCGAGATCGGCGGCCTCCTGCGCACCCTCCACGAGACCGGCGGCTTCGCCGAGCGGATCACCGCCGGAGGCGACCCGGTCGTGGCCGACCCCGCGCTCGCCCACGCCACCAGCACCGCCCGCCAGGCCGCGAGCCAGCTCAGAGGCCGCCTCCACCGCCGCGACCCGGTCATCCACCACTCCCTGCGCCGCGCCGGGGTCATCGCGCTGGCCATGACGATCGGGCTCCTGTGGCCCACCGAGCACGGCTACTGGGTCCCGCTCACCGCGTGGCTGGTGCTCCAAGCCGACTTCGCCGGGACGCTCACCCGCGGCACCACCCGCGCCCTGGGCACCACCGGCGGCGTCATCCTCGCCTCGCTCCTGGGCCTGCTGTTGCCGCACACCGAGCTCTCGCTCAGCCTCGCCGTGCTCGCGTACGCGCTCATCGCCTACCTGGCCCGGCCGGTCTCGATGCTCGTGTTCACCGCTGCCGTCTCGGGCTTCACGGTGTTCCAGATCGACCTCTCCGGCGACAACCCGGTCATGGCCGCCCTCGACCGCGGGGCCTGCACCTTCGCGGGCGCGGCCCTCGCGATCGGCTTCTACGTGCTGGTCCCCACCTGGCAGACCCGCAGGCTCGGCGACCTCCTCGGGGACCTCGTGGACGCCTACCGCGACTACGCGCGCCTCACCTTGGACCGCCAGGCCCACCCGAGCGACTACGACCGCAAGGTCATGCACGCCGCGATCGACCAGATCCGGGCCCGCCGCGCGGCCCTGAACGCCGCCGCCGACCAGGCCAAGGCCGAACCGGTGGCCGGACCCGGCCCACTCTCGGCCGACGCGCTCGGCGCCGAGGCCGCGCTGTCAAGGGCCGGAAGGGCGCTGGTGGCGGTCAACGCCACGCTCACCAGGGACGAGAAGGTCCCAGGACTGTCGGGAGTGGACACATTCGCCGACGCGGTGGACGGCGCGTACCTGCGCCTGGCGGCCCTCGCCCGAGGCACCGCCCCGCAACACGGCGTCGACCTCAGCCAAGCCGCCAACCGCCTCGACCTGCGCCTGGCCGCCATCGAAGACCGCCAGACCCGCACCAGGCGCAACGTCCTGCGCTGGGAATCCGACAACCTCGTAGAAGCCCTCGACGACGCGGCCCTACTCATGACCACCTGGGACGAGTTAGAACAGCGCCTGCCGGGCCGAGGCGATCGCCTCGTCGGCGGCCTCGCGCTGCTCCTCGGTGAGATCGGTTTCGACTTCGAGGAGGTCCAGGCCTATGACCTGGAGTTGGTCGGGGAGGTGCATGTCGGCGGGCAGGCGCGGGACCTCGCGGTGGGGGCGGGATTCGGCGTCGGCTGTGAGGTCGGCGAGGGTTTGGACGAGGGCGTGCATCGCGTCGGCCTTGGAAAGCCAACGAGCGGGCGACCAGTGGCGTGTGCCTTCGACGACACGCCCGATCGCCCGCTCCAGGTCAGTGCTCATGCGCCAAGGCTAGTCGCCTCGGCTGAGCTCACGTTCCAGTGCTGGTCGCCCTGGCTGAGCCCATGTCCAGTGCTAGTCGCCCTGGAAGTAGGACAGCAGCCGCAGCAGGTTCCAGTACAGGAAGATCAGCCCGGCGGTGAGGCCGAAGGCCCCGGCCCAGGCGTACTTCTTGGGGGCGCCGTTGTTGGCGGAGTACTCGATCATGTCGAAGTCGAGGATGAACGAGAACGCGGCCCACAGCGTGATGCCGATGGCGATGATCCACTGGAGCGCCGAGACCGACTCGCCGGGACCGGCGAACAGGCCCAGGTCGAACCCGGCGAAGCTGCCGATGAGGTTGACCATCATGAGGCCGAAGATGCCGAAGCCCGCGCCGACCATGACCTTCGCGAAGATCGGCGAGTTCTTGAGGATGCGGAACTTGTAGAGGGCGAGCATGCCGCCGAACACCAGGATGGTCGCCAGCAGCGCGTTGACCACGATGCCAGGCCACCGCGCCTCGAAGAACGCCGAGACGCCGCCGAGGAGGAGGCCCTGGCCGATGGCGTACACGAAGGCCACGAACGGGTTCGTGATCGGCTTGAACATCGAGAAGATGATGACGCCGAGGCCGACGAACATGCCGACCCCGCCGAGGAGCATCGCGGTCGAGAACGCCTCGGAGTCGATGACGACCGGGTCGCCCAGGGCGTCGGTGCCGATCGCGTTGTTGACCATCGAATACGTGAGGATCGCGGCGACGAACGTGGCGGCCACGAGCGCGACGGTGCGGATGATGACGTCGTCGATCCGCATGGTCTCGACCTGCGGGGCCTGGGTCATCTGTCCGTAAGGCCCGTACGCCGCACCCATGTGCTGCTCGTTGTACTGGGTCTTCACCATATTTCGAAGGGATGAGTTCCTGCTCTGCATTGCCATGACCTGCGGTCCTCCGTGAAGTGTTCAGGGTGCGTCAAGACTATCCGGTCGATGCCGGATGAACGACACAGCGGCGGGACCAGGCGCGGTCCCGCCGCTGTGAATTTCCTAAGGAACTAGGAGAGGACGGTGATCCGGCCCAGTTCTGGGGCCGCCAGCGGGTTCTCGCTGGTGCCGAATTCGGCGATGTACTGCTCGAACGCGTCCACGTCGAGGTCGCCGAACAGCCGGTTCTCGCCCTCGGCGAACGCGTGGAACGAGTCGCCGCCGTCGGCCAGGAACGAGTTGATCGTGACCCGGTAGGTCTGGTCGGCCACGATCGGCTCGCCGTTGAGGCGCAGCGAATCGGCCACGATCTGGTCGGTGCCCGAGAGGGTCGTGTCCCACGTGTACGTGAAGCCCTCGGAGACCTGGAGGACCAACGTCGTGTCGCGGCCTTCGCTTGGCAGCTGCTGCTGGAGCGCGGTGAGGATCTGCGCGCCGGTCAGGTCCACGGTGACCACGTAGTTCGCGAAGGGCTGCACGGTGAAGACCTCGCCGTACGTGGCCTCGCCGGGCGTGCCCTCGTCGTAGAGCAGGTCGGCCCTGACCCCGCCGGGGTTCATGAGGGCGAGCTCGGCACCGTCGTCCTGGGTGTTCCACAGCTGCGCGTCGGCGATGAGGCTGCCGAGCGGGAACTCCTCGGCGCGGGTCGCGCCGCGCTTGATGTCCTCGGCGATGTAGCCGACCACGCGGTTCCCGGCCTCGGCCGCGAGCGGGCCGTAGTGGTCGAGGATCTCGGTCTGGTCGGCGTCGGCGTCCACGTCGCGGGTGACGACGGTGTTGGAGCCGACCACGGTGGAGCGCACGATGTCCTTGGTGCGGCGGTCGTAGGTCGCGTCGATCTCGGTGAAGACGCGGCCGTAGTTGGACGCCGAGGTCACCAGGCGGGGGTTGCCGGCCGGGTCGTCCACGGAGCAGACGTACTCCTGGTGGGTGTGCCCGGAGACGATGAGGTCGACCCTCGGGGTCATGTTCTCGGCGATGTCGACGATCGGCCCGGACATGCCGGTGCTGGTGCCGTCGGCGGATTCGCAGTCGTGGCCGGTGTCCTCGGCGACGGGGATGCCGCCTTCGTGGAGGAGTACCACGACCGCGTTGACGCCCTTGCGCTTGAGTTCCTTGGCGTACTTGTCGGCGGTCTCGACCTCGTCGCGGAATTCGAGGCCCTCGATGCCGGACTTGGAGACGATGTCGCCGGTGCCTTCGAGGGTCATGCCGATGAAGCCGACCTTGACGCCGCCGCGGAAGTCCTTGATCCAGTACGGGTCCAGGACGGGCTCGCCGGTCTCCTCGTCGACCACGTTCGCGCCGAGGTAGGGGAAGTCGGCGCCTTCGAAGTCGTCGTCGCCGTGCATGATGCGTTCGAGCTCTTCGAACCCGGCGTCGAACTCGTGGTTGCCCACGGAGGACACCTCGACGCCCATCGCGTTGAGCGACTCGATGGTCGGCTCGTCGTCGAACACGGCCGACAGGAACGGGCTGGCGCCGATGAGGTCGCCCGCGGCGACCGTGGTCGAGTAGCGCTCGCCTTCGCGGGCCTGGGCGAGGTGGGTCGCGAGGTACTCCGCGCCGCCGACGGGGTCCTCGAAGCCGGGGTAGGTGAGGCTGGAGGCGGCCTCGATGTTGCCGTGGAAGTCGTTGATCGCCAGGAGCTGGAGGTCGACCTGGCGTCCGCCGTCGTGTCCCTTGCCGGGGTGGTGGCCGCCGGACCAGGCGCCGACGGCCATCGTGGTGACGACGAGCGCGGCCGCTCCGAGGGCGGCCGTGACGCGGCGCTTTCCTCTGATGCTGAACATGGTTCTCCCGTGTGGGGGTCGATGGGCAGGCCCGGCGCGGGGCCCGGCCTGATCCAATCATGGGACGATTGCCCGCGAGTCAACGCAGCATAACGCCTTCACAAATGCCTGATAACGGGGCAGGGACGGCGGCTCGGCCGCCGTCCCTGAAGCACTGCGGGACATGAGGGGACGTCCCGAAAGGCTAAGCCTGGCCGGCCTTCTGGCGGATGCGGAGCATGACCGTCGCGGCGATCTCCTTCATCGCGTCCACATCGGGCTGACCCCAGTGGTGGGTCTTGTTGTCGATGGCCCACACCGTGCCCACGGTCGCGCCCTCGGTGTCGACCAGCGGCGCGCCGATGTAGGCGCGGATGCCGAGCGCGTCGACCACGGGGTTCCCGGCGAAGCGGGCGTAGTCCATGACGTTGTTGAGCGCCATGGCCTTCTCGCGCGCCACCACGTAGACGCAGTAGCCGTGGTCGCCGGGCATCTCGCGCCCGATCTCGGGGTCGGCCCCGTCGACCGACCTGGTGCCGGGACCGGCGATCCCGGGGAAGAACTGGTCCTGGTTCTCGCCCACGAAGTTGACGCCCGCCCAGGTCGCCCCGGTGACCTGGAGGATCTGCTCGGCGATGTCGTCGTACTCGGGGTCGGCCTCGGGGAGCGCCCCCAGCGCGGCCAGCCGCGCGGCCCGCCGCGAACCGTCCGGGTCGTCGGGGGTGACGGTGAGGCGGAACTCGGTTTCGAGGTCGGTCATGGTGACTCCTAACTTGACCGCGGTGGGAGCGGCCGATATGAGGTGTTGTGTGAGGGTGAGAAGCGTTTCGGTGGCCGAGCGGGTGTCGCGGGCGTCGCACACCACGATCGGGACCTCGGCCTTCAGGTCGAGGGCCTCGCGGACCTCGTCGGGCCCGTAGTCATAGGAGCCGTCGAACTCGTTGACCGCCACGATGAACGGGGTCCCGCGCCGCTCGAAGAAGTCCAGCGAGGGGAAGCAGTCGCCCAGGCGGCGGGTGTCGGCCAGGACCACCGCGCCGTACGCGCCCTGCGCGAGCTCGTTCCACATGAACCAGAACCGGTCCTGCCCGGGGGTGCCGAACAGGTAGAGGACGTGGCGCTCGTCGAGCGTGATGCGGCCGAAGTCGAGCGCCACGGTGGTGGTCTGCTTGTCCCCCACCCCGGTCAGGTCGTCGGTGCCGATCGAGGCGGTCGTGATGGTCTCCTCGGTCGTCAGCGGCTCGATCTCCGAGACCGCCCCCACGAACGTGGTCTTGCCCGCGCCGAACCCGCCGGCCACGAGCAGTTTGATCGGCAGCGGGGCGAGCCGGTCAGAGTCTGCGCTGTAGGCCATCGAGGAGTGCCTCCAATACGGATCGGTCGGTGGTGTCTACGTCGGGGTCGGGCGAGAGGACGGCCACCGCGCCGAGTTCGAGGAGGTCGGACAGGAGCACCTTGACCACGATCGCCGGGAGCCTGAGCTGGGCCGCGACCTCGGCCACCGACACCGGTTCGCGGCACAGCAGCAGCACTTCGCCCAGCTCGGGTTCGATCGCGAGGCGGCCGACCCGCCCGGTGGACCACACCAGGGTGAGCAGGTCGAACGAGGCGGTCGGGGCGGTGCGGCCGCCGCTGGCCATGTAGGGGCGCACCAGCGGCCCGGCGTCCTCGTCGATCAGGGGTCGTTCGGCGTCGGCCATCAGCCCGCCTTGTCACCCGAGGCCAGTGCGGGGGCGCGCACGGGCGTCTCCAGGGCCGGGCGCACGCTCTTGACCAGGACGGACATCTCGTAGCCGACGAGTCCGGGGTCGGCGTCGCGGGTGGTCGAGACGGCCAGGACCGCGCCGGTCCCGGCGGTGGAGACGAACAGCATCGTGTCGTCGAGTTCGGCGATGACTTGGCGCACACCGGCATCGGACCCGAACTGGGCTCCGGCGCTGCGGGCGAGGGAGAAGAGCCCTGAGGCGATGGCGGCGAGCTGGTCGGCCTGGTCCGCGTTCATGCCGGTGTGGGCCTTCTTGATGCCGTCGGCCGAGAGCAGGAGCGCGCTGCGAGCGTTGGGGACCTTGCCCACGAGGGCTTCGAGGAGCCAACTGAGGTCCGATCCCGATTCGGTGGCTGCTTCGCCTGACATTTACGACTCCTCGTCTCGGTGCGTGGTGGCATCGGCGGCTTCGGAGTCGGGTTCGTCGGCGCGGCGACGCCCGAGCTGGAAGGCCGCCATCAGGCCCGGATCGTGACCAGCGTCGGAGGCCGTGCCGGTCTGCTGGGGATCGGGCTGCGGGGCGCGCAGCTGCGGGGCGAGGTGGCTCTGCCTGCTGCGCTTGGGGAGCGGGGGTCGGGTGTCGGCGGGCGCGGGCGCGCTGGGCAGCGCGGGCGGCGTGGGGACGTGCTGCGCCGGAGGCGTGGGCGCCACCGGGATCGAACCGGTGGCCGCGGGTTCGGTGGCGCGGTGGGCGGCTTTGCGGATCGCTCCGGTGTCGGTGCGGATCGCGCCGGTGTCGGGGCCTTGGCGCGGCCCGGCCTGGGGGCGGGCGTGCTGGCCGGTGTGCTCGCCGAGGCGCACGGAGGGCAGCTGCGGCTGCTCGGGCTCCTTGGTCTCGCTCGCGCTGCGGCCGCCGCCGAGGATCTCCTCGGGGACGACCATGACGGCCTGGGTCCCGCCGAAGATGTTGGACTGCAACTGGACTGCCACGCGGTGGCGTTTGGCCAGCTGCGAGACCACGTAGAGGCCGATGCGGCCGTCGGCCAGGAGCGCTTCGAGGTCGACTTCGCCGGGATCGGCGAGGATGGCGTTGTAGAACTCGCGGTCGGCTTGGGCCATGCCCAGGCCCCGGTCCTCGACCTCGATGGCCAGGCCGGTGCGCACGGTGGTGACGCGGATGAGGACCTGGGTGTCGGGGGCGGAGAAAATGGTGGCGTTCTCGATGAGCTCGGCCAGGAGGTGGATCACGTCGGCGACGGCGTGGCCCTTGAGGGTGCCGTCCATGGGGCGCACGAGTTTGACGCGGGCGTAGTGCTCGACCTCGGCCACGGCCGAGCGGACCGCTTCGTAGACGTTGACCGGGCGCGACCACTGGCGGTGGGAGGGGCCGCCGCCGAGGACGGCGAGGTTCTCGGCGTGGCGGCGCACCCGGGTCGCGAGGTGGTCGACCGAGAACAGTCCTTTGAGGAGTTCGGGTTCCTCGACTTGGCGTTCGAGGAAGTCGAGTTCGACGATCTCCTTGTGCGCCAGGACCTGGAGACGGCGGGCGCGGTTGACGAAGACGCCCACGCCGGGCTCGTCGTCCTTGGGCTTGGGCTTGGGGGCCAACGGGACCGGAGCGAGGACCGGCGGCGGGGCCAGGGCGGGCGGGGGCGCCTGGACGCCCCTGGCCGCGACGGCTTCGGCTGCGGCCCTGAGGTGCCGGGCCTCGGCGGCGAGGAGCGCGATGGTCTCGTCCACGGTGCGGGCGCTGGCGGCGGGGTTGGGCAGCGGCACCGACCAGCGCTGGTCGGGCGGGGTGGCCCGCTGGAGGTCGTCGAGGACCTGCCAGACCTTGTAGTGGGTCTCCACAGTGGACCTGCGGACGGCGGTGACGCGGCGCCTCAGGTCGGCTTCGGTGCGGGTGGCGGTCTTGGCCGCGAGGAAGGCGATGAGCCCCAACAGGATCGCCGCGGTGCCGAGTACCGCGGGAAGAGCCCAGTCGGGGAGTCCGGACGCGCCGTACCCGAGGATGAGCATCACCGCCGCGCCCGTGAGCACGGCTCCGGCGAGCGGGACGGTGGCCAGTTGCAGCAGCCGAGTGCGCAGCGAGGGGCTCGGCGCCTCGTCACCGGCGAACACGCCCGCCGAGGCGGGCTGCTGATAGCTGTGGACTTGAGACCGATGTGGTTCGGGCATCGCCATCCTCGTGACACGGGCCAGTGGACCACCGCGCATGCGGGAGCCTGAGAGTCGTTGCAGTGGAACGGAACACCGGTTCGCATCGTGGGTTCGACGACTCGGTGGCAGCGTCCGACTCCTGGATAGCACGGCCCGCGCGGGCAGTCAACCGCGACGACGGGCGCCCCCGAGTCCGAACGGGCCCTTGGAGAGCCGGGTTTTCGCAGGTCAAGTGGTGTGGGAAACCGGGAACGGACACGCACCGCAAACGGGAAAATTCATCACCCGAACGGGAGGAACTCCGCGAACCCGAGACCGGACGGCCCCACTCCGTCCGATCCCGTTGACCTTCAGGCCGCCCTCGTGTCCGTGCCCGAGACGGGACTTGAACCCGCAAGTCTCCCGACGGCCGGTTTTAAGCCGACTGTGTCTACCAGATTCCACCACTCGGGCCCGTATGTTGCCACGCTAGCGTTAAACCTGGCCTCGCGGTCGCCCGCGAATTCCGGTGCAGGGCACTCTAGCTGCGCGGACATTGAAGTGTCAGCATCCCGACACAACCCGGAATTCCTCAAAGGACGCTCCAAAAGGCCCTTCTGGGGCGCTCCCGGGCCCTCCGGGGGCCCGCGAGGGGTGCGCCGTACGTGGTTCGTTTCACCTATAGTCGGCAATACCGCATTGCGCCCCGAGCGCGGTATGCGTGCCCTTGCATCCCCTAGCCCCGAGGGAGACCACCGACGTGGAGCCCGGCACCCGCATCGCGGACCGGTTCCGTCTTGACGAGCGAATCGACGCAGGCGGAATGGGATCGGTCTGGAAAGCGTTTGACCTCCGGCTCGGCCGCGACGTGGCCGTGAAGATCCTGCGCCACACCCTCGACGGCGAGTTCAGCCCGGTCGACCGCTTCAGCCGCGAAGCCCAGACCCTCGCCAGCCTCAAGGGCGAGGGGTTCGTGGAGATCTACGACTTCGGGCAGGACGAGAGCGGCGCCGAACCCTTGTGGTACATCGCGATGGAGCTGGTCGAGACCGGCTCGCTCGGCGATCTCATCGACGAGCGGGGCGCGATCCGGCCCGAGGACACGATGCGGTTCATGGCCGAAGCCGCAGCGGCCCTTGGCAAAGCGCACCGCATCGGGGTGGTCCACCGGGACGTCAAGCCCGGTAACCTCCTCGTCGACCCCGAAGGCCGCATCCGGGTGGTGGACTTCGGGATCTCGCTGCTGACCGACCGCACGCGCCTGACCCCGGCCGACACCTCCTACGGCACCCTCGCCTACGCCGCACCAGAACAGCTGCGCCACGCCGAGGTCACCGGCCGCTCCGACCTCTACTCGCTCGGCGTGGTGGCCTACGAGTGCCTCACCGGCACCACGCCGTTCGCCGCCGCCGACCCCGCCACCCAAGTCCACGGGCAGCTCTACGAGGAGCCGCCGCCGCTCCCCGACTTCGTGCCCGGCCCGATCAGCGACATCGTGATGCGCTGCCTCCGTAAGGAACCCGAGGAGCGCTTCGCAGGCGCCGAGGAGCTGGCCGCCGCGTGCCTCGCCGCCGAGCACCAGGTGCGGGCCGACGCGATCCAGCCCGCCCCTCCCCCGGACGACCCGCCCCCGCCCGAGAAGGAGCAGAACGGCAACACCAAGCGCCTCGCGCTCGTGGCGGCCCTCGTCGTCGTCCTCCTCGCCGCGGGCACCACCGCCATACTGCGGCCCTGGGAGCGGCGCCCCAGCGAACCCGACCTCACCGTCGACCAGACCACCGATCTCCTCGGCGAGCCCCTGTCGCCCTCGCACGAACCGGACGAGTCCCCCAGCCCCAGCGAGGACGAAACGTCTACGGCCACCGAGGACGAGATCCTCCTCGACGACGGCGAACCCACCGAGGACGCGGGCGAGAGCGAACCCGGCACCGCCACCGAACAGTCCACACCGGACAAACCGGCCTCCACCAGCGCCGAGATGCCCGACCTCATCAGCCAGAACTCCCACTCGGCGATGGATCAGCTCGACGACCTCGGCTTCACCGACGTCTCGATCTCCCGGATGTTCGGCACCTGGCTGGGCCTCGAAGAATGCGACATCAACTTCCAAGACCCCGCGGGCGGGAACGTCGTCCCCCTGGACGAGCCGATCACCCTCGGCTATACGAGCGCCGAAGGCGACGACAACGACTGCGCCTGACCACTATCGACTTTCCGACAACCGCCGCATTCGACCTCGCCGGGGCCCCGGCGCTGCCAGCATGAAGCGGCATCGTCGTTCAACAGTGAGGTGGTCTGATGCGAAGAATCCTGTCCACGGCGGCCGCGGCGCTGGCAATGGGGGCACTGTGGGCCGTCCCGGCCCAGGCGGCCCCCGACCAGGCCGCGGACGCGCAGCGCACCGAGAGCGTGCTGTGCCCCGCCAAGTTCCGAGTCGACACGGCCATCCGCGAACTGCCGTACGCGACCTCGCCGGTGATCGCCGAAGTGCCCGCGGGCGAATGGGCCGACGGCGCGTGGTGCGTGCCCTTCACTCCAGGAGGGAACCACAAGACCTGCGGCTTCTCCTCCGAGGTGTGGGTCGCGGTCCGGTGGGACGGGACCTGGGGATTCGCGCACACCGGCTGCATGGACGACTACTACCTGCATTAGCCGACCGGGCCGGCACTCGTGAGCCGGCCCTCAGACACAGGGCAAGCTTGGATGCCCTTGTCCCACATACGACAGCGGCCGGGCGGTCACACCGCCCGGCCGCTGTCGGTCACAGGATCACACGAGCGGCTACAACCGCCCGGCCGTTTTCGGTCACAGGATCACACGAGCTGCTTCGGCTCCGCGTAGTGGCAGGCCGCGCGGGTCAGGCCCGCGTGGTCGGAGCGCAGCAGCGGCTCGATGTCGATGCACTTCGACTGCTCGGCCTCCGAGAGCTCCTTGAACAGCGGGCAGCGGGTGCGGAACCGGCAACCCGAAGGCGGGTTCGACGGGCTCGGCACGTCGCCTTGGAGCACGATCCGCTCGCGGGTCCGCTCCTTGCGCGGGTCCGGCAGCGGGATCGCCGACATGAGCGCCTGCGTGTACGGGTGGGCCGGACCGGCGAACAGCTGGTCCGTGGTGCCCTCCTCCACGATCTTGCCCAGGTACATGACCGCGACCTTGTCCGCGATGTGGCGCACCACCGAGAGGTCGTGCGACACGAACAGGTAGGACAGGCCCAGCTCGTCCTGGAGGTCCTCCAGCAGGTTGATCACGCCCGCCTGGATCGACACGTCGAGCGCCGACACCGGCTCGTCCAGCATGAGCACCTTGGGCTGCAAGGCGAGCGCGCGGGCGATGCCGATGCGCTGCCTCTGGCCGCCGGAGAACTCGTGCGGGTAGCGGTTGCGGTGCTCGGGGTTCAGGCCCACGATCTCGATCAGGCTGTTGACCCGGTCGCGCCCGCCGCTCTTGAACATCCCGTGCACGCGCAGCGGCTCGGCGATGATCTCGAAGACCGTCATGCGCGGGTCCAGCGACGCCATCGGGTCCTGGAACACCAGCTGAAGGTCGCGGCGCACCGGACGCATTTGGTTGCGCGAGAGCTTCGTCAGGTCCCGGCCCTCGTAGAGCACCTCGCCCGACGTCACCGGGATCAGGTTCATCATCAGGCGGGCCGTGGTGGACTTGCCGCAGCCGGACTCGCCGACCAACGCCAGGGTCTCGGTCTCGCCGATCTCCAGGCTCACGCCCGAGACGGCGTGGACCGCGCCCACCTTGCGGCGCATGATGCCCTTCGAGCGGACCGGGAACTCCTTGACGAGGTTCCGGCCCTCGATCACCGGGGTTCCGGCGTTCTGGGGCGTGTCGAGCATCGCGTTCACTTGTCGTCCTCCTCGGCGTGCGCGGCGGCCTCGGCCTCGACCGCTTCGACCTCGGCCTCGACCGACAGGTCGGTGGCGACCGGCGCGAACACGTCGTCCGGGGCCTTGCCCTCCAGCTGATCCGAGAAGTGGCAGGCCGCCACGTGGCCCGAGCCGTTGATCGGCAGCAGCGCGGGCTCGGTCTCGGCGCACACGTCCTGGCTCATCGGGCACCGCGGGCGGAACGGGCAGCCCGGCGGCAGGTTGAGCATCGAGGGCGGCGTGCCGTGGACGGGGGTGAGGCGGTGGCCCCGGCTCTCGTCCATGCGCGGCAGCGACCCGATCAGGCCCAGCGTGTAGGGCATGCGCGGGGTGTAGAAGATCTCGTCCACGCTGCCCTGCTCGACCGGGCGCCCGGCGTACATGACCAGGACCTCGTCGGTGTGACCGGCGATGACGCCCAGGTCGTGCGTGATCAGGATGAGCGCGGCGTTGACCTCTTCGCGGGCCTTCTCCAGCGCTTCGAGGACCTGCGCCTGGACGGTCACGTCGAGGGCCGTGGTCGGCTCGTCGGCGATGATCACGTCCGGGTTGTTGGCCATCGCGATCGCGATGACCACGCGCTGCCGCATGCCGCCCGACAGCTCGTGCGGGTAGGCGTCCACCCGCTGCTGCGGGTTGGGGATGCCGACCGAGTCGAGCAGGTCGATGCAGCGGGTGCGGGCTTCGGCCTTGGAGATGTCCGTGTAGTGGACCCGGATCGCCTCGGCCAGTTGGAAGCCGACCGTGTAGACCGGGTTGAGGCTGGTCAGCGGGTCCTGGAAGATCATCGAGATCTTCTTGCCGCGGACGCGGGAGAGCTCGGCGTCGCCCAGGCCGAGGAGCTCTTCGCCCTCCAGCTTGGCCGAGCCGGTGATCTTGGCGGACTTGGGCAAGAGGCCCATGACCGCCATCGAGGTCACCGACTTGCCCGAGCCCGACTCGCCCACGATCCCGAGGCTCTGGCCCCGGCGCAGGTCGTAGGACACGCCGCGCACCGCGTGCACGAGACCGTCCTCGGTCGGGAAGGACACGTTGAGGTCCTTGACCGCCAGGACCGAGTCGCCCTTGGTGCCCACGGCCCGGCTGCCGCCGGTGGAGACTGAAATGTTGGCCATCGCCTAACGCCTCACCATCGTCTGTCGCGGGTCCATGGCGTCGCGCAGGCCGTCACCGATGAAGTTGATGGTCAGCGCGATGAGAATGATCATGACACCCGGGATGTAGAACAGGTACCAGTGCGCGTTGAACGCCGAAGCGCCCGCCGCGTCGATGAGCAGGCCCAGTGACGTGTCGGGGCTCTGGATGCCCAGACCGAGGAAGGACAGCGTCGTCTCCGAGAGGATCGCGAACGCGATCTGGAGGGTCACCGAGACGATGATGACGCTCATCGTGTTGGGGATGAGGTGCTTGATGATGATGTGCCAGTCGGAGCCGCCGACCGCTCGCGCGGCCTCCACGAACTCCTTCTCCCGCAGCGAGAGCACCTCGGCGCGCACGGCGCGGGCGATCGAGGTCCAGCCGAACACCGCGAGGATGATCGCCATGTGGTACCAGCGGACGCTGGTGTCGATCGCGCCGGCGAGGGCGCCGGTGATGACCAGGAACGGGATCACGAACATGATGTCGAGGAAGCGCATGAGCACCGCGTCGACCCAGCCGCGGTAGAACCCGGCGACCGCGCCGTACAGCGCGCCCAGGATCGTCGAGCCCAGGGCCACCACGAGCGCCACGTTCAGCGACTGCTTGGTGGCCTGCATCATCGCGCCGAGCATGTCGCGCCCGGCCTTGTCGGTGCCGAAGGGGTGCTCCAGGCTCGGGGAGGCCCACGAGGGGATCTCCGAGTGGATCTTGTAGTCCCACTTCCACAGGAACGGGCCGACGTAGGCGAACAGCACGATGAGGATGAACACCACGAGGCTGATCACGGCGGCGCGGTGGCGGAAGAAACGGCGGAACACCATCTCCCACTGTCCGCGTTCCTTGGTGGTGATGGCCTCGGACTCGAGGCCGGCGGAGGCAGCTTGGTTACTCAAATCGGATCCTCGGGTCGAGCACGCCGTACAGGATGTCGGAGATCAGGACGCCGACGAGCACGACGAGGCCTGAGATCAGCACGTACGCCATCACGGCGAACGTGTCGCCGGCGTTGATGGCCGCGAGCGAGTACACGCCCAGACCGCGCCAGCCGAAGATGCTCTCGGTGACCATCGCGCCGCCCATGGCCGCCGACAGCGACAGCGGAGCGAACGTGGCGACCGGGATGAGCGCGGTGCGCAGGGCGTGGCGGCGCATGACCGTGCGGTTGCGCACGCCCTTGGCGCGGGCCAGGCGCACGTAGTCGGAGTTCATGACTTCGAGCATCGAGGCCCGCTGGTAGCGCGAGATCGCGGCGTAGCCGCCGAGCATGAGCACCAGGGTGGGCACGATGAGATAGGGGATGGAGTCGGCGAAGACCTCCCAGCCGTTGCCTCGGAAACCGGTGGTCCCCGAGCCGTACGTCTGGAACAGGTTCGTACCCAGCAGCTTGTTCAGCTGCACCGCGCCTTCCTTGAACAGCGAGCCGAGCCAGAAGATCGGCATGGCCAGGAACAGGAAGCCCAGGAAGGTCAGCGTGTAGTCGGTGCGCGAATACTGCTTGACCGCACTGACCACACCGGAGAGAATGGCGATGCCCACCGATGCGAGTGTGGCGAACAGGACCAGTCTGAGCGTGATCCAGAACCGAGCGGAGACCTCGTCTCCGATCTTCATGGCCGAGCCGTCGATCGACGGGCCCCACTCGCCCTGGAGCAGGCCGATGTCGCCGTTGTTCTCGCCCACGCCGGTGAGCCAGAGCCAGTAGCGCTCGGGCACGGACCGGTCGTAGTACCACGCCGATTCCAGTGCGTCGATGGTCGTCTGGGGGACCGGCTCGCCGGTGGACTGCTGGATCTCGAAGATCCGGTCCTGCACCGGGTCGTTCGCGAAATCGACCAGCCCAAAGCACAAGATAGTGGCCCCCAGCAGCACCGGGATCATCATCAGGGTGCGCCGGATTATGAATACAACCATAATGCCTCGTTAACGGTTTCTCTCCTGTGGACCGACGTGCCTGCCCGTCGGTCCGTCCGCGCGGCTGCGCGATTCCTACGCCTCACCGGGGCCCCCTTCGAGGGGCCGCCGGCCTGCGCCTGGCGGTACTGCGTTCATTCCACTCCCCGTTCCGCTGCCCGTCCGAGAACGGGCCGGGTGCGGGACGCCTGCCGTCCCGCACCGCCGCTAGGGCGCCGCGGCGAGGTGGCGCGGCCGTCATTCACCGCTGACCCCCCATTCTGCGATGTTGTACGCCGCCCGCTCCTGTGAAGCCCAATTGTCGCGGATGTTCACCAACCTATCGGAGACCATCACCGCGACCGGTGTGTCCACGATAGGCAGCACATACGCGTCCGCAATAGCGTGCTCGACGGCCTTGTTGGCCTTCTCGGCGGCCTCGTCGTAGTCGAGGGTGCCGTTGATCTCGGCGATGAGCGCGTCGAGCTCCTCGTCGTCGAGCTTGCCGAAGTTCGAGCCGGACTCGGAGTGCCAGTACTGGGAGGCCGCGTTGACGAACAGCGGGTCGGTGCTCCAGCCGAAGGCCACGATGTCGAAGTCGCCGTCGGCCAGGGTCGGGCCGAGCTTGTCGTCGGGGATGGCCTTGAGCGAGACGTCGATCCCGAGGTCGGCGAGGTTCGCGGCGGCGAGCTCGCCGGTGATCTTGCGCGACTCCTTGGTCTCGGAGTAGCGAAAGTTCAAGGTGACCTGTTCGCCTTCGGGGGTGTGGAGGCGCCCGGCCTCGTCCCACTCGTAGCCGGCGTTGATCAGGAAGTCGCGGGCCAGTTCGATGTCGCCCGAGCCCTGGCCGGTGGCCGTGATGTAGTCGGTGAAGTAGTCCGAGCCGTTGCGGAACAGGTGGTTGCCCTTGCGCACGATGTCGGACTGCACGTAGCCGTAGGTGCGGGCGATGATGTTCTCGACGTCGATCGCGCTGAGCACCGCCTGGCGCAGGGCCAGGTCGGAGAGGAACTCGTTGTTCGTGTTCAGGTCCACGTGCTCCCACGAGGGGCCGCCGGAGACGAGGTAGGAGAGGTCCTCGGCGCTTTCGAGCTGCGTGATCGCCTCGGAGGTGATCGACATGGGCGAGGCGCCGTCAATCTCGCCGTTGCGCAGGGCGGTGACGATGTTGTCCAGGCCGTCGACGACCTTGAACGTGATCTTGTCCAGGGTCACCTCGGTCTCCCCGGCCCAGGCCTCGTTCGGCTCGTAGATGACGTAGTCGCCGGGCATGCCGTCCTTGACCTTGAACGGGCCGGTCGACCAGGTGGGCACGGTGACCGAGAAGTAGTCCTCGGCGGCCTTCATGGCCTCGGGGTCGTTCTGCCAGTCCCCGCTCTTGGCCGCGATGTGCGCGGGCTCGGAGAGGACTTCTTCGTACTTCCACTCGGCCGAGTGGTAGCCGTCGACGTAGGTGACGGTGACCTTGGAGCCCGACCCGGTGATGGAGTCGACCTGGGAGCCGTAGGAGGTGCTGGCGGGCGTGCAGCCCGCGCACAGGTCCTCGTTCCCGGAGGTGGCGTACCAGTGGTAGATGAAGTCGTCGACGGTGATGTCGGTGCCGTCGCCCCAGTTGGCGTCGGGCTTGAGGGTGTACTCGACCGTCACCGGGCTCTCGGACACGAGCGAGGGCTCGGAGGCGAAGATGCCCTCGTTGAGGATGAAGTTCCCGTCGGGGTCGAACTGGCCGGTCTCGGGCCACATGCCCACGAGGGCCATGCTGAGGTAGGCGTTGTTGCCGTCGGTCGTGTTCTTGTTCCAGGTGGCCCAAGAACCGTCGAGGGCCCACGTGATCTCGCCGCCTTCGGCGCGCTCGCCGGCGTTGCATCCTGCGAGGTCGGTGAGGCAGCCGTCCAGGCCGGACGACGAGGTACCGGACTGGCCGCAGCCGGCCAGCACCAGACCGGTGCAGGCGAGGGCGGCGACGGCAGCCGTGTGGTGTCGCTTCATGGTTCCTCTCGTGGGTTTGCGCCGCCGGACCGGGGGCGGGGAGGGCTCCTGGTGGGGCGTGGGCTCTCCGGGCCGGGCGTCCGCCGGTGCCGCTCGGGTGAGGAGCGGCGTGCCGTCGTGACGTCGGGTCTAGTGACGCGAGGTACAGCCTTCCACGGGAATCTCCGGTTGCGAACAGCCGAACCAGAGATGAGCTTCGTTCGTTATGCTCCCGTGATATTCATTCCCTGAATGCTCCCGATTGGCGGTTTCTCTCGGTGCCTGCCAGGGGAAACCCGTGGGAGACGGCGCTGTGGGCCACGGGTGAAAGCAGTGAGCGGCGGGGCCGGGGGCCCCGCCGCTCGGCTCAGTTCACAGAACCCTTACAGGCTCTTCCACTCGTCCACGTTGAACAGCGGGCCGGCCTGGGTGTTGCCGTTGGCGACGACGCCCTCCACCAGCTTGGTGTTCCAGATGATGCCCTGGGGCTCGTCGTAGAACGGGAGGGTCAGCGCCTGCGGGACCGCGAGGGCCTCGACCTCGTTGGCGAAGCCGGCGGCCTCGTCGACGTCGGTGGTGCTGGTGACCTTCGCGATCGCGGCGTCGATGTCCGGGAAGGAGTACGAGCCGTAGTTGACGTCGGTCTGGAAGTACTGGCCGGGGCCGGAGACGAAGCTCGGGCTGCCCGACCAGCCGAAGACGACCAGGTCGAAGTCGCTCTCGGAGAGGATGGTGCCGAGCTTGCCGTCGGGGATGGCCTTGAGCTCCAGCTCGATGCCGATCAGGGCCAGCTGGGCCTGGGCGAGCTCGGAGATGGTGGTGCGGGCCGCGTCGCCTTCGCCGTAGCGGATGACGAGCTTGACGGCGTTGCCCTCGGAGTCGGTGAGGGTCTCGCCCTCGGCCGCACCGGTGTAGCCGGCGGCGGTGAGGATCTCGGCGGCCTTGGCGAGGTCGCCCGAGCCCTGACCGGTCTCGGAGATGAGGTCCACGAAGTGCGGGCTCTTCTGGCCGAAGAAGTGGTTCAGGCGGCGGGAGACCTCGGTGCCCGGGAAGATGCGGGCGATCGCGTCGTCGACGTTGATCGCGGTGAAGATCGCCTGGCGCAGGGCCACGTCCTTCAGCGCGGGGGTGTTCATGTTGGTGTCGAGGTGGATCCAGACGCCGCCCTCGTAGACCTCCTGGGC
Organism: Glycomyces sp. NPDC046736; assembly: GCF_040645615.1. NCBI lineage: Bacteria > Bacillati > Actinomycetota > Actinomycetes > Glycomycetales > Glycomycetaceae > Glycomyces > Glycomyces sp. NPDC046736. The sequence goes on from NZ_JBEYYO010000004.1 coordinate 170,164, forward strand.
GAGGTTCGGGTCGTCGGCGGCCTTGTCGAACTCCTCCTGGACGAAGGCGCTCGGCCACGCGCCGGCGATGGTGCCCTGGCGCAGCTCGGTGACGATGGACTCGGTGCCCTCGACCACGGTCATGGTGAGCTTCTCGATCGTCGGCTTGATCGAGCCCTGGTACTTGTCGTTGATTTCGTAGATGATGTATTCGCCGAGCTTCCAGTCGGTCGGCTTCCACGGGCCCAGGCACACGTCGCTGAGGTTCTGCTCGAACCACTCGATGGCGTCGCCCATGACGGCGGCGTCGGACGCCCAGTTCGCGAAGCCCTCGGCCTCGGCCACGTGCGAGGGGAGGTACAGGGTGGGGCTGTAGATCCACTCGGGGTCGAGGTAGCCCTCGACGAAGGTGATCACGACCGAGCCGGAGTCGGTCTGCTCGATGCTGGCGACAGCCGAGCCCCAGGTGGTGGACGAGGGGAGGGCCTTCTCCTGGTTGGCGTGCTCGGGGTTGCCCGACATGCTGTACCACTGGAAGATGAAGTCCTCGACCCGGACGGGGTTGCCGTCGGACCACTGGGCGTTCTCGTTGAGGGTGTACTCCACCTGGAGCGGGGCCTCGTTGATGACCTCAGCGCTCACGAAGACCGCGTCGTTGAGGGTGAACTCCGAGTTCTCGTCCCAGTCGCCGGAGGTGCTGCCGTCGACGCCGAGGCGCATCGGGTACATCGCCTGGTGGCCGTAGGAGTTGTTGCCGGCCTCGGTGTTCTCGTTCCAGGACACCCAAGCGGACGAGATCGCCCAGCTCAGTTCCTTGGAGCCGGAACCGCCGCCGTTGTCGTTGCCGCCGCAGGCCGCGAGCAGGAACGCGGACGACCCGCCGATGGTCAAGCCGCCGAGAGCTCTACGAGTCAGAGCCATGAGTGTTCTCCTCCAGATGTCGATGCCGAGGTGCCTCCGCGCGGGCGCGATGGGCGCCGATGCCTCGCGACCCGACGAGCGGGGGGAAGGCGTAACTGCCCTCGGCGGTGTTGTGTCAAACACTGGCACAGACGTGAGGGGATTGACACGGCCGCGCCCCCAACTGGAGTTTATTCGTGATGCATTCGTGACTTCGGGCTTCACGCGGGTGATCAGAATGGACCGTGGGGCCGATGTGGCATCGGCCCCACGGGGGAATTCAGTGAATTATCGGGACGGAAGGTGGCGTACCGGCTACGCCTGAGAGGCCGCCTTCCGACCGCCTTGGAACGTGCCGGCTACGGCTTGTCCCACTCGCGCACGTTCCAGACCGGACCGGCCTGGCTGGCCGGGTTGACGCCCGGACCGGTCACCAGGTCGGAGTTCCAGATCACCGAGAGCGGGCTGGAGTACAGCGGCAGCGTGAACGCCTGCTCGACGGCCTTGGCGCTGACCTGGTTGGCCAGTTCGGCGGCCTCGTCGAGGTCGAACGTGGTCTGGATCGCCGGGATCGCGGTGTCGAACAGCGGGTCGGAGAAGCCGCCGTAGTTCGAGCCCGAGGAGGCGCCGAACTGCTGCTCGGGGTTGGTGGTGAACTCCGGGCTGCCGACCCACGAGAACACGATCAGGTCGAAGTCATGGGTGTCCAGCGTGGCCGAGAAGTCCTCGTCGCCGAAGCCCTTGAGCTCCAGGTCGATGCCGAGGGGCTCGAGCTGGGCCTGGATGATCTCGCCGGTGATCTTGCGGATCTCGTTCGAGGTCGCGTACCGGAAGTTGAACACGACCTGGTCGCCCGCGGGGGTCAGCAGCTTGCCGTCGCCGTCCCACTCGTATCCGGCGCCGGACAGGATCGCCTTCGCCGCGTCGAGGTCGCCGCGGCCGTAGCCGGCCTCGGAGACGTGGTCGACGTAGTAGGAGCTGTCCTCGGTGAAGTAGTGGTTGCCCAGCCACGGGACCTCGGTCCCGGGGAAGGCCCGCTCCTTGATCTCCTCGATGTTGATCGTGGTGAAGACCGCCTGGCGCAGCGAGACGTCCTTGAGGACCCCGTTGCGGACGTTGAAGTCCAGGTGCGACCAGGTCGCGCCCGCGTAGGTCTCGTACTTCCAGGCCTCGTTCTCGTCGAGCTGCTGGAGGATCTCCAGGCTGAAGTCGTTGGGCCAGCAGCCGGCGATGGTGCCCTGCCGCAGCTCGGTGACCTCGGCCTCGATCCCGGTGACCGGCTTCATGGTGAGCTTGGAGAACTTGGCCTTCTTCGAGCCCTGGTAGGTCTCGTTCGGCTCGTAGATGATGTATTCGCCGAGCTTGGAGTCGACCGGCTTGTACGGGCCGGTCACGACCGTCCACAGGTTCTCGTTGAACCAGGTGATCGCGTCGCCCATGACCTCGGGGTCCGAGGCCCAGTTCTCGAAGCCGTTCTCCTCGGCCACGTGGCTGGGGAGGTACACCCCGCCGATGAAGGCCCACTCGGGGCTGGAGTTGCCTTCGATGTAGGTGAAGATGATCGAGTTGCCGTCGGCCTCGATGCCGGCGACCGTGGAGCCCCAACCGGTGCCGGCCGGGAGGGCCTTCTCCTGGTTGGCGTGCTCGGGGTTGCCCGAGAGGCTGTACCAGTGGAAGATGAAGTCCTCGAGGCGGACGGGCTTGCCGTCAGACCACTGCGCGCCCTCCTTGAGGGTGACCTTGACCTGCATCGGGGCTTCGCTGACCAGCTCGGGCTCGCCCTCGAAGATCGCGTCGTCGTAGAAGACGTTGCCGTCGGGGTCGAAGTCGTAGCCGGTCTGCCCGAGCGGGATCATCGGGGTCATGGCCAGGTGCCCGGCGGAGTTGTTGCCGGTCGTGGTGTTCTCGTTCCAGGCTTCCCACGGGTAGGCGATCGCCCAGGTGAGCTCGCCTGACGCGTCGCCTCCGTCGCCGTCTTCGTTGCCGCCGCACGCGGCCAGCATGAGTGCGGACGACCCGCCGATGGTCAGGCCGCCGAGTGCTCTACGAGTCAGAGCCATTCCTGTGTCTCCTCCATAGGGTCCGGCCGAGGGTTGGGGACGCCCGTTCGCGAGCCGGGGAGGCGTCGTCGCCGAGCCGGGGTTCGCAGAGGGGCCGGGTTTCCGCCTCGGCAGTGCTGCATCACACAGTGCCACGAAGGGGTGGTGCATACCATCCCTCGCTGCCGTTTCGGCGGGGCATTGTTACCCGACCGATATGGAACGAGAGGGGCGATCCGATCCGGATCGCCCCTCTGGAGAAAACGCTAACCGCTACGCGGGAGCCCACTCGCGCAGGTTCCACAGCGGGCCGGCCTGGCTGTTGCCGTTGCCGGTGACGCCGGTGAGCGTGCCGTTGTTGTAGACGATGGACTGCGGCTCGTCCAGCAGCGGCAGCGTGAACGCGGCGGGCGTGGCCAGCGCGGCCACGTCGTTGGCGAACTGCGCCGCCTCGGCGATGTCGGTGGTGGAGCGGACCTTGGCGATCGCCTCGTCGAGCCCGTCGAGCGTGTAGCCGCCGAAGTTCGAGGAGGAGTCGGAGCCGAAGTACTGCTGCGGCGCGACGGTGAACGCGGGCGTGCCGGACCAGCCGTAGATGATCAGGTCGAACTCGCCTTCGGAGAGCACCGGGCCGAGCTGGCCGTCGGGGATCGCCTGGAGCGTGACGTCGATGCCGATCTCGGCGAGGCTGGCCTGGGTGAGTTCCCCGGCGAGCTGGCGGGTCGGGTCGCCGTCGCCGTAGCGGAAGTTGAGCGTGACCGCTTCGCCGTCGGGCGTCATGAGCGTGTCGCCGGTGGTGTAGCCGGCCGCTTCGAGTGCGGCGTTGGCGGCGTCGGCGTCGCCCGAGCCCTGGAGGGGCTCGGTCTGGCCGAGCATGTCGACGAAGAACTCGGAGTTGACGCTGAAGAAGTGGTTCTTGCGGGCCTCGACCTCGGTGTCGGGGTAGGCCCTGGAGATGAAGTCCTCGTTGTCGATCGCGGTGAAGACCGCTTGGCGCAGCACCTCGTCGGCGAGGAACTCGTTCTTCATGTTGGTGTCGATGTGCATCCAGATCGAGCCGTCGTAGACCTCGGTGGTGATGGCGTCGTCGCCTTCGACCTTGTCGAGCTCCTCCTGGTTGAACTCCGAGGGCCAGGCGCCGTCGATGGAGCCTTGGCGCATCTCGGTGATGATGGCCTCGGTGCCCTCGACGACCTTGAGGGTGAGCTTGTCGAGCCCGCCTTTAATGGAGCCCTGGTAGTTCTCGTTGGGCTCGTAGATGACGTAGTCGCCGACCGCGGCGTCGACGGGCGTGTAGGGGCCGGTGGACCAGGTGGGCGCGTTCTGGGCGAACCAGGTGGCGCTGCCGCCCATCTGGGCGGGGTCGGTCTTCCAGTCGGCGAAGCCGTTGGCCTCGGCGATGTGGGCCGGGTACATCGACAGGCCGAAGAACTCCCATTCGGGGTCGATATAGCCGTCCACATAGGTCATGGTGACGACGCCTTCGGAGGGCGACTCGATGGAGGCGACGTTGGCGCCCCAGTCGGTGGAGGCGGGCGCGCACGCGTCCTGGTCGCACTTCTCGGCGTCGCCTGACATCTGGTACCAGATGTAGGTGAAGTCGTCGGCGTCGAAGGGGTCGCCGTCGGACCACTGGGCGTTCTCGTTGAGCGTGTACTCCACGGTCATCGGGGATTCGCTGGTGAGCTCCGGGGCCTTGGCCAGGAGCGCGTCGTTGTAGACCCACTGCCCGTCGGGGTCGAAGTCGCCCAGGGCGGTCGCGCCGGGCATGAGGACCTGGTGGACGTAGGCGTTGTTGCCGTCGGCGGTGTTCTCGTTCCACGACTCCCAGCCGGAGCTGATCGCCCAGGTGACGTCCCCGTCGCCGCTGCCCGAGTCGCTGCCGCCGCCGCAGGCGGCGAGCGCCGCCGCGGCCAGCGCGGCCGAACCGGCGAAGGCGCAGGCCCTCGCTTGTGCAGGTCGCATATGACCACTCCCCCGTGTGTGTTCGCGGCCGCGTGCAGGCCGCACCGGGATCATCGTGACACTTGGTTCGGTCCTTTTCGGGCAGTTCCGGCCAAACGGCGGGTCGGCCTCACGCTCTGACGCCCCATTCGGCCACGTTGTAGAGGGCCCGCTGCTGGGAGGCCCAGTTGTCGCGGACGTTGACGAGTTCCTCGCTGGCCATGATGGACACGGGGGTGTCGACGGTGGGCAGGACGTAGGCGTCTTCGACGACGCGGCGCACGATCTCGTTGGCGATCTCGGCCGCGGCGGCGGGGTCGGGTTCGGCGGCGAGGGCGTCCAGGAGCGCGTCGAGTTCGGGGTCTTCGTTGCCGCCGAAGTTGGTGGCCGAGTCCGACGCCCAGTACTGGCCGGCGCTGGAGACGATGGTGGGGGCCGAGGTCCAGCCGTAGCTGACGATGTCGAAGTCGGAGGCGGCGAGGGTGGTGCCGAGGTCGCCTACGGGGAAGGGCTTGAGTTCGACGTCGATGCCGATGTCGGCGAGGTTGTACTGGACGAGTTCGGCCATGGTGGTGCGGTCGTCGCTGCCGTCGGCGTAGCGGTAGTTGATGCTGACTGCCTTGCCTTCTGGGGTGTGGAGGTCGCCGTCGTCCCAGGTGTATCCGGCGTCCTCGAGGGTGCCGCGGGCCTGTTCGGTGTCGCCTGCGCCTTGTCCGGTGGCGGTGAGGTGGTCTTGGAAGTGCTCGCCGTCGTTGCGGAAGAGGTGGTTGAGTTTGCGGGAGGCGTCGGATTGGACGTTGGCGTAGGTGCGGGCGATGAGTTCTTCGACGTCGATGGCTTGGAAGACGGCGGTGCGCAGGGCGGGGTCGGCGAGGAATTCGTTCTTGGTGTTGAGGTCGATGTGGTTCCAGCCGGGGCCGGGGGCGACGTTGAAGGCGATGTCCTCCTCGCCGACGAGTTGGGCGATGTTCTCGGCGCTGATGCCGGTGGGGCTGGCGCCGTGGATGGTGCCTTGGCGCAGTTCGGTGATGATCGAGTCGGTGGAGTCGAAGGATTTGACGGTGAGGCTGTCGAGGGTGACCTTCGCCGATCCGGCCCATTCGGGGTTGGGCTCGTAGATCGCGTAGACGCCGGTCTCGGCGTCTTTGACGGTGAACGGGCCGGTGGACCAGGTGGGGACGGTCTGGGAGAAGTAGGTCTCGGCCTCGCCCATGGCACCCGGGTCGGTCCGCCAGTCGTAGCCTTGCTCGTCGGCGATGTGGGCGGGGTTGGAGAGCACGGGTTCGAACTTCCACTCCGAGGAGGAGTAGTCCTCGTCGTAGGAGATGACGATCTTGTCGGCGGTGGCGCCCTTGGTGACGGCGGTGACGCTGGCGGCGGTGGCGGCTGCCGGAGCGCAACCGCCGCACAGTGACTCGGATCCGGAGCGGGCGTACCAGTTGTAGGTGAAGTCGTCGACGCCGATGGGGGTGCCGTCGCCCCAGCTGGCGTCGGAGTTGAGGGTGTACTCGACTTCCATGGGGCTCTCGTTGACCAGGCGGGGCGCTTCGGCGAACACGCCGTCGTTGAGGACGAACTCGCCTTCCTGGTCGAACTGGCCGACCCAGGGCCAGTAGGGGGCCACGACCTGGAGCGTGAAGATCGTGTACTCGGCGCTGGTGTTGGGGTTCCAGCCGGTCCAGGAGCCGTCCATGCCCCACACGATGTCGCCGCCTTCGGCCCTTTCACCGGAGTTGCAGGTCACGGGGTCGGTGACGCAGTCCTGAAACCCGGCCCCTCGCCCTTCGTCGCCGGTGCCGCACGCGGTGGCGGTGCTCAGGGCCAGGACCAGGGCCGCGCCCGCGCCGATGGCCGCCGGTCGTCTCTGTCGCAGCATCGTTCTCCTCATGTCCGGCTGCCTGGTGCGAACGGGTTCGCACGGTTCTAGGCGAATATGAGCATGGGATGCCACCGCGCCCGAAGTGTCCCCCCTGTGCGTCCGAACTGGACGGTAGGGACACTCCGGGTCGACAAAGGAGCAGGTGGAGGCCGGAAACCGGAGTTTTGGTAAGGGACCCGTCAAAAGGGCGGTTTCCTCAAGATTCCTCGTGTTCAACTCGGTGTTCAAAAATCGTGACCGTATCGGTATGAAAGCGGCCAGCGGAGCACAGGGTCCGTGTGCTGTCAAGCGGCCGTCAGTCGGTCATTTCGGGCGGGAGCTCGCTCGCGTGGACCACGGTGAGGCGCGAGACGGCGCGGGTGAGCGCCACGTAGAGGTGCCGCAGGCCGACCCCGGCGATGGTGCCGCCGCCGGTGGCCGGGGCGGCCACGATCTCGGCGGGCTCGACCACGATCACGTGGTCGTATTCGAGGCCCTTGGCGAGGCTCGCGGCCACGAGCTCGACGCGTTCGGTGCCTTCGACCAGCGGGGCGAGGGCCGCGGCGCGGTCGTCGGCGGCGATCACGCCCACCAGGCCCTCCTCGGCGAGGGCCTTCCCCACCGCTTCGCGCACTCCGGCTTCGAGGTCGGCGGTGCGCAGGTAGTCCAGGGACCCGTCGGAGCGGATCGAGCGCGCGGGCGCGACCTCGACGCCGAGGTGGGGCAGGACCCGGTTGGCGAGCGCGATGATCACGGCCGGGACGCGGAAGCCGGTGGTCAGCTCGGTGTGCTCGGTGTGGGGCTTGCCGAGGTGGTGCATCTGGTCGGCCCAGGAGGTCGCGGCCCAGGGCGTGGTGCCCTGGGCGAGGTCGCCGAGCACGGTCACCGAGCCTTTGCCCGAGCGGCGGGAGATGACGCGGCACTGCATCGGGGAGAGGTCCTGGGCCTCGTCGATCACGATGTGGCCGTACGAGTCCGAGGGGTCCCTGAGTTTGAGGTGGGATTCGATCTCGTCGGCGATGAGCAGGTCGGCGGCGGTGCGCTTCGCCCCGCGCGCGGCCAGGAGCGCGGCCTCGTCCTCGGTGAGGATGCCCCGGGTCGCTTCGGCGCGGAAGTCCGCGTCGCCGTAGAGCTTCTTCTGCACGGTCTTGGCGTTGAGCTTGGGCCACACGGTTTCGAGGAAGGCCTGGACAGCTTCGGTGCGCTTGAGTTTGGTGCCCCACTTGCCGTCCGGGGAGTGGCCCGAGCGGATCTCGGCCTGGCGGCGTACGCCTTGCACGATCGCGTCTTCGAGGGCCTTGCGACCGGCCGAGTAGGTGCGGGTGAGCTTGCGGGCGTTCGCGACCGCGTCGTCGAGGTACTTCAGGCCCAGGCGCCAGCGCCACCCGCCGTCGGCGATGAGCAGGCCTTCTTCGGCGGTGACCGCGTCGGCGGCGGTGCCGACGTGGCCCCACACGGCCCGCTCGCACACCAGCGCGAGGCGGCCGTCGTGCTTGACCAGCGCGGCCTCGTGGGTGTCGACGGCGGTGGCGGTGTGCGCTCCGGTGAGCTGCTGGACGGTGACCTGCCAGACGGTGGTCTCGCCGAGGGTGGGCAGGACGTTCGCGATGTAGGCGAGGAAACCGTCGTTGGGGCCCACGACGAGCACGCCGGACTTGTCGAGCTTCTCGGTGTAGTTGTAGAGCAGCCACGCGGCGCGGTGGAGGCCCACGGCGGTCTTGCCGGTGCCGGGCGCGCCCTGGACGCACAGGTCGGTGGCCGCGTCGCGGCGGATCAATTCGTCCTGCTCGGGCTGGATGGTGGCCACGATGTCCCGCATCGGGCCGGTGCGGGGGCGTTCGATCTCGGCGGTGAGGATGTCCGAGGAGATGTCTTCCCCGAGCAGCAGGTTCTCGTCTTCGAAGCCGGTGATGCGCGCGCCTTGGAAGCCGAAGCGGCGACGGCGCGCGACTTCGTGCCGGGCGTGGACCGAGGCGCGGTAGTACTGCTCGGAGAGCGGGGCGCGCCAGTCGAGGACGAGCGGGTCGTTGCGCTCGTCCCTGATGTGGCGGCGGCCGATGTGGAAGTCCTCGCCGTCGTCCATCCAGATGCGGCCGAAGAACAGGGCGATGTCGCGGTCGTTGAGGTCGGCCATGCGGGCGACGGTGTAGTTGGCCATCGCCCAGCCGAGGTGCTTGTCTGGTCCGACGTCGCCGTCGCCCGAGCCGCCTTCGGCGTTCCTGCCGAAGTCCTCGGAGTGGAGCGAATGGATGTTCGCGGTGCCCGCGCGCATCGCGGCCATGTAGCCGCGGGCGCGCTCGTGGTGGTCGATCTCGGCCTGAAGCTCGGCTTCAGGGGTGCTCTCAGCAAACGACATGGTGGTGCTCCAGGTGGATTGGTGCAGATTCACAGGCTGTCGTCGAAGGCGCGCCGCCATGCCGCCGAGGGCATGTCGTTGTCAGCGCAGGCGTTGCCGATGCGGGAACGCAGACGAACCGTCGACCCTACCCGGGACCGACCTGCGGGGGCAATCCGATTATGTGGCGTTCAGCGCACTTTCAGCGGCTTGACGTCGACCAGGCGTCCGTCGTCGCGGTGGAGGACCCAGCCCGCGCCCGGGCTCACTGAAGCGTCGGCGTCGAGCGGGAGGTCGAGGTCGTGGCGGGAGAGGTCGTGGCCGTCGCGGGCGGCCACGGCGACCAGGAGCGCGGCCAGGACGGCGGTCTCGGCGCAGACCACGGTGGTGCGGCGCGGATCGGGCAGGGCCCGGGCCGCGCGGGCGGCGAGCCAGACGGCGGTGTGGGCCGCGCCCGGCAGGTCCGGCGTGGTCGCGTTCAGGTCCTCGGTGACCGAGACGCGCAGGTCCAGGCGGCTCGCCAGCGGCGCGAGGGTGTCGGTGCAGCAGCGGCCGGGCCCTGAGAGCAGTTCGCTGGGGCTGTAGAGCTGGAGGAAGTCGGCCAGGGCCCAGGCGCGGCGCGCTTGCGGGTCGGTGAGCGGCTCGCCCTCACCGGGTGCGAGGTGGCGCAGGAGGATGAGAGCGGACAGCATATTGAAGATGCTTCATTCCCGAGTGAACGGGAGATGAACCCGAATCTGAAGCCGAGGTGAACAGTCCGCACCAGAGCAGACGAGGCCGCCGCAGTGTTCGTCTACTCAGGACGGTAGCGCAGGTCCTCGTACTCCTCGTGCCGGTCGATCCACCGCTCCACGAACGGGCAGGTCGGATAGGCCTTGAGGCCCTTGGACCGCAGGTCGTCCAAGGCGTGGCGCACCAGGCGGTCGCCCCAGCCCTGGCCGCGCAGCGACCGGTCGACCTCGGTGTGCGGCAGCACCGTGAAGTCCTCGCGGGTCAGGTACTCCAGGTAGCCGAGCACCTCGCCCGCGTCGCCCTGAAGCTCGTACCGGTGCTCGGCCGCGTTCTCGACCACAGAAAGATCCGCCATGCGGCAACCCTATCCCCGGGCGCGGGCGGGCCCGGAATGTCCGGAATTCAGGCCTGAGTGGACGCCCGGCCCGGCAGGGCCGCCGAGACCAGCGCGCCCGCGACGCAGATCCACGCCGCGGCGGTGAACACGTCGGCGTACTGCGCGGCCAGCGCGGCGTTCACCGCGTCGATGTAGACCTCCTGGAGCTCCAGGAACCGCGCTTCGGTGATCCCGAACGGCAGCGGCATGTCCAGGTCGGCCGTCGAGGCCCGGAAGCGGTGCAGGCTCCACGAGGTGAGGGCCGCGACCCCCACGAGCATCCCCATCATGCGGGCCACGACCACGGCCGCGGCGGCCGTCCCGTGGCTGTCGTCGGGGGTCACGCGCAGCGCGCCCGACGACAGCGGCGCGATCGTCAGGCCCAGCGCGGCCCCGGCCAGGGCCAGGCCCGGTTCGATCTGGGGCACCGACACCGCGATCCACCAGTACGCCACGGCCGCGAGCACGAACCCGGCGAACGCGGGCAGGCGCTCGCCCGAACGCGAGGCGATCATCCCGCCCGCGACCGCGCCCACCGGAAGGCCGCCGAGGAACCACAACAGGAGCAGCGCGCCGCCGTTCGAGTCCAGGCCCAACAGCGTCTGGGCCAGGAGCTGCACGTCCACGAGGGTGACCATGAGGACCGCTCCGGCCGCGGCGCTGGCGGCGAAGCACGCGGCGAACGGACCCCAGCGGACCCCCTCGGGGTCCAGGAGCCGCACCGGGGACCGCCACTGCCACAACACGAACGCCAGCAGGACCACGACCCCGGCGGTGATCGTGGGCAGGCCCCACGAGGGCAGCACGCCTTCCTCGGGATCGGGGTTGTAGAGCCCGATCGTGAGCAGCCCCAAGGCGAGCGCGAGCAGCGCGCCGCCGAGGTAGTCGACCTTGGCGTCGGTGCGCCGCCCGGGCGCGGCCGGGAGCGCGAACTGGACGGCGAGCGCGGCGAGGATCGCGAGCGGCACGTTGACCCAGAAGATCCCCTGCCAGCCCACCAGGGCGGCCACGCCCGCGCCGAAGAGCGGGCCGAACACGGCCCCGAGTTCCTGGGCCGCGCCGATCCAGCCGAGCACGACGGGGCGGTGGCGGGCGGCGAACAGGTCGGCGGCCAGGGCCATCGTGACCGGCAGCAGCGCGCCTCCGGCGAGCCCTTGGAGGGTGCGTCCGGCCACGAGCGGCACGAGGTCGGTCGCGGTGGCGCTCACGATCGAGCCGATCGCGAACGCGGCCAGGCACGCGTGGATGAGGGTGCGCCGCCCGAGCCGGTCGGACAGGCGGCCGAGCAGCGGCATCCCGGCGGTGTAGCCGAGCAGGTAGCCGGTGACCAGGGGCGTGGCGCGTTCGAGGTGGTTGGCGGGGATGCCGAGGTCGCGGATCATGTCCACGAGCACGGTCACGAGCACGTAGGCGTCGATCGAACCGAGCAGGACCGCGGCTCCGGCCGCGCCGATCGCGAGCTTGCGGCGCTCGGGGCGGGCCTCAGGGGGCTTCAATGGTGACCGTCTCGTTGTAGTCCGACAGCAGCAGCGTCACGGTCGCGTCCCCTTGCGCGAATTCGGCCTTGACCACGCGGAGGGTCTCCTCGTCGAACCACACCGTGCCGGTGTTCCAGTCCCCGGCGGCGGGCAGGAACTGGGCGAACGCGGCCGGTTCGAACACGATCTCGTACTTGTAGGCGTCGAAGCCGGCGACCGACTCCGATTCGAGCGGCTCGGCCGATTCGACCGCGCCCAGCAGCGGCGCGATCCCGAAGTCGGGGTCGAGCAGGATCGTGGGGTCGTAGGGGAGCATGTCGTCGCCCACCGGGATCTGCTGGTAGTCGCCGGTGAGGCCCTTGACGTAGGCGTCCTGGCCCACGATCACGTAGTCCACTTCGAGGTCCATGCCCAAGGCGGTGATCGTCCCGGTGCCCTCGGCCTGGCCTTCGGCGGTCACGGTGCCGTCGGCGGCCTTGACCGCGAGGCCCTCCACGTCGCCGTCCACGGACAGCTCGAAGTACACCGACTCGACCGCGGTCATGGCCTTCTGCGCGTCGGGCACCACGTCTTCGGCGGGGGGCGCCTCCTCGCCGGAGCAGGCGGCGGTGAGGGCCAGGGCAAGGGCGCTGAGCGCGAGGGGTACCGATCGCATGACCCGATCCTATGCCGAGCCCTCGTCGGGCGGGAGACGCCGCGGTGCCTCCCGCCCGGGCCCGGTCAGCTACAGCTGACGGTGGGCCAGTTGGTGTTGCCGTTGTGCTGGATGGTCAGGCCGAACGTGTTGCCCGCGCCGTTGGGGGTGGCCACGAGCTGCTGCGCGGTCGGGTAGGTCGCGTTGCAGTTCCAGGTCGCGATCACCCTCGCCGGGGAGGGGATGTTCAGCGTGGTGCGCCAGTCGCTCTTGCCCGAGACGGTGACGTTGAGGTTGTAGCGGTCGCTCCAGGACTGCCCGGCCGACAGGACCGCGTTGCACGACCCGCCGCCGGGGTTCTCGCCGCCCCCGCCGCTGCCGAGGGTGATGTTGGAGTTGCCGCTGGACTGGTAACCCTCAGTCGCCATGACCATGTAATAGGAGAAGTTCCCGAGGTTCATGCCCGCGCGGGCCCACGCGTCGAAGTGCTCGCCGGTGTTGATGGTGCCCGAGCTGCGGTTGCCCTGGCGGACGCTCCAGTACTGCTGGAAGGTCCTGGTGCCCTCCACCGACGGGGCGTTGTAGCGCGTCGACTCGCCCAGCCAGTAGGTGCCGCCGCTGGTGTTGAGCGTGCCGCGGCTCTGTGCGCCGCTGCTGGGGTTGTAGGGGCCGTGGGATTCGACGATGTAGTACTCCACCAGCGGATTCGACGTCCACCCGTAGAGCGCGAGGTAGCCGTTGCTGCCGTGGTTGACCGAGCCGGAGTAGTTGATCGTCCGGCGCCCGCCGTTGGCCCAGCCCTTGCCGCCGACCCAATTGTTGACGTTGTTCCACTGCGAGGTGTAGTTGCCCCCGGCGCCGAGGGTCATCGAGGCCGCGCCCTGGGTGTCGGTCCAGAACGAGTAGTAGTAGCCGTTGTGGGTGCCCTCTTGGTTCGTCGTGATCGTCTGTTGCGCGCTGGCCGAGCCGGGCAGCAGCAGACCGGCGCCGCTGAACACGAGAGCGGCGCCGCCGCCGAGCAGCATGCTGCGGCGGCTGAACGGACCGATGGACGCGTTGTCCTTGGACATCCTTCCTCCTTCTGAGGGGGGTGAGGACCGGTTCGCACAGCGCGAACCGCATCGACAGACATCTATCTCTGTCGCTGAGACCATCGTGGACGCCCACCGAAAACATGTCAATGACTTCCGGAAAACTATCGGAACTTTCTGGCTTGAAATTCCGGAACTATCAGTCTTTGGTGATCGGATCTCCGGTCGTCAGGCGCGCGGCGTCGGCCGCGGCCAGGCCCGCCACGTGGCCCTCGTAGTTGGTGATCCGGGTCGAGCGACCGCGTACGAGCTTGGGAAACAGCTCGTGGGTCTTGGCGTCCACGCGCTCGTCCCGCACCCGCATCACCGGCACCAGGTCGGTCCCGGTCGCCTCCGAGAATTCTCGGGCGGTCTCGGCGGCCGATTCTCGCAGACGCTCCCCGATGCGCCACGCGAACGAGGCCAGGAACGACTGCCGGAACGCCCTGGTCGCCGACTTCCCGGCCCGGTCGGCCAGCGAACCGGCCCGCGTCATCGCGGCCGTGGCCTGCACCAGGAGCGAGTTGTACAGCAGCTCAACGGATTGCAGGTCGGACCGGTCCCCCACGAGCGTGGTGAAGCCCCCGGCGGCCCAGTAGACGGGACGGCAGTGGTTCGCGTCGGCGATCTGCGCGAGCAGTTCGGACTTGGGCTTCTCGTAGGGCCGTTCGATGATGATCCGCAGCGTCTCGGGCTCGCGTTTGCGCTGCTCGGTGCTCGACAGGAGCGCCTCGTTGATGCTGTGGCGGGCGATGAGCTGCTGGGCCTTGGCGGTGAACGCCTCGGCTTCGGCGTCGGAATCGGTCGACTCGGCCTTCGCCAGCAGCGCCCGGATGCGCTCGTAGGTCCGCGAGGACTCGGCCACCCCGAGCCGGTGGGCGATCATGGGGCTCCCCGGCAGCGGCTCGACGCGCGGGATCTGCGGCATCTCGTCGATCAGGTCGAGCACTTCCAAGACCAAGGCCCACAACGCGATCCGATCCCACCGCCCCAGGCCCCGCGCGGCCTCGGCGAGGTTCTTCGCGCTCGTTTGACCGGCCAGCTCCTCGCGATGGACGATCCACCGGTCGCTCAGCTCGGTGTCCGAATACCGCTCCAACTGCCCGCGCATCATCGCCGCACAGGCCCTGACCGCCTCGGCAGTCAGCGCCTTGCGAACCGCGCTCAGCACCTCGCGGGGCATCCACCCCAGCTTCCACGCGTGCCCTATCGCGTCGTCCCCGAGCTCGGTGAACACACGGGCCAGCACCTGCGGCCAATCGGAGGCGTCCGACAGCCCCTCCAACGCGGCGGCAGCGTCGACCCAATCGGTCTGCGACCCCCTGTTCAGGACCTCCAGCACCGCGTATCGAGCCCGCCCCAAAGGCGGCAACTCCTCGTCCATCCCCACCGAACCCCTCAGAAAACGCGAAAAGCGCGAGTCCCCGACTCGCGCGGTCCTGCGTCAAACCCGGCCCAAGGGTACCCGTCGGCGCCGCTGTACCACGGCAGCGAGCAGGCGGCCCGCCGATGGCAAGTGAATGACAAGAACGGCCGGGTAGGGTCGCGGCGACGGAGGAGCGCGGTCCTCCCGGCCCGCCCCGAAGGCACCCCTATTCCCAAGGAGCGCAGCATGAGCGAGCAATTCCCCGGCGCGGCGGCACTGGCGTCGTTCATCCGCAGTGGACGCCGCGAGGACCGCACGGCCTACCGCTCGCTCTCGGGGACCGACCGCGAGGCCTACCGGCGGCTCGTGTCGGCGGTCTTCGACATCACAGTGGTCCGCCACTTCGGCGGCGACCGGCCCGCCGAGCGGATCGAGCGCCTCATCGCGGGCGCGGCCAAGCGCCACCCTGAGTACGGCGGGTCGATCGCGGTCGTGCTGCGGGCCCTGAACGGCGGCGAGGAGGCTCTGGCGAAGCTCTCGTCGCGGCAGCTGCTCACCGCCCAGCACCTGGTCATCCGCGAGATCGCCAAGCGCCACCCGGAATTGCAGGTCGAGGCCGACCAGGCCGTCGCCGCGGCCGCGTCGATGGCGGCCAAGGCCCCGGAAGCGCCCGCGGCCCAGGCGAAGCAGGAGACCCCGGCCGCGAAGGCACCCGAGCGTCCTCCGGTGCCCGAAGCGCCCCCGGCTCCGGCCGAGCCGAAGCCGCCCTCGCCCGCCGACTTCAAGCTCCCCGACTCCTATGAGGCCCAGATCGCCGAGGCGAAGGACTTCCTCAAGCACATCCCGGCCGGGCCCAACCTCAAAGCGGCAGAGGCGATCCTGTCGCAGGCCCCGTCGCGAGAGGAGATCAAGGAACTTCAGCGCAAAGCAGCCGAGGCCCAGACCGTGCTCGACGGGGTCGAGTCCGCCCGTTTCGAAGGCAGCGCCGGAGCGGTGACGGTGGCGCTGGACGCGACCGGCCGCATCAGGGGCCTCGCGCTTGGCACCGACGCGGTCAGGTACGGCAACCGGGAGCTGGCCGAAGCGGTCGTGGCCGCGTTCGGATCGGCAGAACGGTTGCGCGCCAAGGAGAGCGTCGACCTGTTCTCGAAGGCGAGCGGACTGGGCGAGCCGGGTTCGGGTGACGCCGAGATCCTGCGGCGCATCGAGGCGTTCCAGGCCGAGAGGGCCGACGCTCGCTACGTCCACACCCCCGAGTCGGGGCTGTGCCGCGCCGAGGCCGACCAGCGCGGGCAGCTCACGGCCCTGATGTTCCTGACCGGCAACGTGGCCCGCGAGACGGACCGCGATGCGCTCGCCAAGCAGATCCGCGAGGCCGTGGCGGCGGCGCAGCGCGCGGCGGCGGCCCCGGTCGCGGCGATGACCGCCGAACTGCTCGCGGCGGCGTGATCCCTTGTCCCAGCTGAAGAACGGCGGTTGACCCGTGCCCATCCAGATCGACGTCGAGAAGATCCGCGCCGCCTCGCAGCGGCTGAAGCAAATGGCCCCGTCGGCCGACGACTTCGCCAAGGACATCGAGCGGGCGGCCTCTGACGCCAAGAGCGCCAACGACGGCTTCCTCACCGCCGACGCCTGCGAGGACTTCGCCGAGCGCACGAACGGCACCTCGGCGACCCTCGGCGGCCACGTCGGGGCGATGGCCGATCCGATCGCGGACTCGGCGAAGGCGTGGGAGGACGTGGACGAGGAGAACGCGAGCGAGATCGGCAAGCAGTCAGGGGAACTGGGAAAGGTGAAGGGCTGATGGTGTGGAGCGCTGCGATGCAGGAGGTGAGGCGCTGAGATGCCGACGTTCAAGCAGGCGATCGAGGCCGACCCGAGCAAGTTCGGCGACGTGGCCTCGGCGGCCGACCGCGCCAAGGACGACATCGACGGTTTCGTGTCCGACTACGCCGACTGCATGGAAGGCCTGGCCGCCGACTGGGAAGGCCAGGACTACCAGGCGGCCACCGGCTGGCTCCCGAGCGTCAAGGCGCTCAACACGGCCACCCAGTCGTGCCTGTCCATAGGCTCGGCCACGATCCAAGCGGCCGGCACGGCCATGAACGCCACGGTCGAGATCCTCAAGCAGACCAAGCAAGCCGCCGAATCGGCCGGCTACGAAGTCATGGACATGCCCCTGGTCATGCTCGGCCAGTCGCAATGGCAGCAGGTCTCCTCGGCAGGCTACGCAGCCCCCGCGGTATACGCGGCCTACCAAGCCGGAGCAGTCGCCTTCAACGGCCTCCTAGTGGCCCAACTGGTAATCCTCAACGCAGCCGACGTAGCAGCATCAGGAGCCCTCCGAGCCACCGCAGGAGCAGGAGTGGCAGTAGGAACAGCAGCAGGAGTGGCCCAACCATCGGCAACAACAGAAATCGCGAATTGGAGGCCCTGACATGAGCGGCTTCAACACAGGCTTCGACCTCGGCAGGCAGGCCGGCAAACTGTTCGGGCAGAAACCCAACCAGAGCGCCATCGAGAAACGCGTCTTCGCGAGAATCGAAACGCTGGAACGACTGAGCGGGGGAACGGTCGACTACAAACAGGCGATCGCCGCCGCCAGGGATTCGGGAGCCAAGACGGTGAACGAGATGTTCGCCGCGGCGAAACTCACGATCGCGATATCGAAACGCGAGGACTCCGAGGCCGTGCAACGCTTCCTTGAGTTCGCCGACAGCCCGGACGCGAAGAAATACGCTTCGACCGACATCCAGCGCCTCGACGACCTCAAACACCCAGGCCGCAAACTCGCCGAAGTGGCCCTAGCGACAATGCTGGTCTTCGGCAGCCCCGCCAACGAACCTGGAAGCGAACAAGGCTACGGCGTCAACCCGGTCGCCGGCGACACGTACTCCGCGATTCGATCGACTCTCGATCCCGATTTCAAACCGGAGCCCAACAGCTCGGGGCACGCGGATATCACCATCGAGAACCAAGGCAGGGACCCGCGGGAACGCCAGTCCGGCGAATCCTTCCGGGATTGGCTCCGAAGGAACAAGGTCGTGCTCTGACCGAAGCGGCATTCGCCTGCCGGAAAGCGATGCGGGGCCGGGTTCACACCCGACCCCGCATCGCTTCTGCTGTGCCCCGCGACAGGACACGGACGGCGGCGTTCAGGAGCCGCCGTTCGCGGTCGTCGTAGCCGAGCCAGTCGAGGTGGCCGGGCTGGGCCACGAAGCCGGGGCCGTCCTCGCGCATGACGACCGTGCCGATGCGTTTGGGTTCGATGTCGGCGAAGTCGACCAGGATCGAGTCGGTTCGCGTGAGCCACACCAGGTCGATCCGCTGCCGGTCGAAGGTGATCGAGCCGAGCGGGACCGCGCGCGGTTCGGGTGGGGCGGGGAAGAGCCGACCGCCGTACGAGTGCAGGCGTGCGGCGGTCGGCTCCGCCGGGAGCGGGTCGCGTGGAGCAGTCAGTTGACGGCCCTCCCGGCGCTCGGGCGGCACTTGGGACACCAGGCGCGTTCGTGGAGGTGAAGCCCTGGCGTGTAGTGCCACCCGGCGGCCTCCGCCCGGCGCGCCATCTCTCCGTATCCCGAGGCTCGGAGGTCGATGGCGGCCGGGCAGAGGCAGCAGGACACCGTGACCGGGCGCGAGGGCTCCACCCTGCCCTGGCCGTTCGCGGTGTCGGAATCAGGTTCGTGGAAGACGACGGCGAGGTAGTGGCCGTTCTCGGGGGCCGGGCGAAGGGGGCCGGGCAAACGCGTCGCGAAGACGCTGCGCGACAGCAGATCGGCGAAGTCATTCACGGCATGCCCACCGAGTTCGGCGCGGAGCACAGGCCGGTGTCGATGGCGGCGAACGCGAGGGCCTTGAGCTCGTCCTTCCAGTCCTTGGGGTTGGAGGACCAGAGTTGGCTCTGCCAGCGGATGAAGCGCCGGGACGCATCGGTCGGATTGCAGACGACGGCGATCTGCGGGCCTTCGTCGTGGTGCAGGCACACGGCCATGCGCAGGCCGCTGCGGCTGGCGCGCAGGACGAAGACCGTGCCGCTCGCGTTGGCGAACTCGCCGTAGACCACTCCCGGTTTGAGCGGTGGTCGCTGCGGTCGTGCCATCCCGTGCCCTCCCCTGCGACCGGTCGACAGTCGCTTCAGGACTCCGCACTTCGGTGGCGGAGCGTTGGGATGAGCCTAAGAGCAGGGGAAACGTTGAGGCAATCACGAGTTCTGGCCGGGGAGTCTGCCGAATCGTTCGGCCGCAACGGGAATCGGACACTCTGAATGGACAGAATTCGGCGCGTTTTTGTCCCGTCCCGGTGGCGGGCAGGAAGGCGCGGAAAGTGAACGAGCGGCGGGCCGGGGCCTGCCGCTGCGCTCGATATTCGAATTGAGTCGGTCGGCGGCCCTCAAGCCTCCACGCCGGGCCGCTGCCGGTCGCGGGCGTTACCCGTGGTGCTTCACCCACGACAGGAAGCCGTTGTAGCTCTCGGTCGTGACGGTGAGGATGGGGCGGTCGTCGGCGAGCTTGGAGTCCGAGACTTGGGGGGTGCCGTCGTTGAGGCGCACCTCGACGCAGTTGTTGTCCTGGCCCCCGCCGCTGCGGCTCGACTTGCGCCAGGGTCCTGTATTACTCACTGTAGGAAGTCCTCCAATGCGATCGACTTGCCTGATGCCAGTTTGGCGGCACCGGTGAAGAACTTACCTCGCGCCGAGTCGACCGGAACGAAGCCTGATCCCCGGGGGGACTCGACGTTGACGACGGTTTCTTCGCCGTCATCGTATTCGAGCAGGTTGAGCGTCCAGGTCTGGAGTTCGTAGCGTCCTGCGCTGAACGGGATGACACGGACATCTGCGAACGGCAGCGCAGCTATATCGCGCAGGTCCGTGAGGATCTCTTCTCTCCGGAGCCCAAGGTCGATGGTCAGCGCGACCTCACCGATGAGGAGCTGAGCGGGTCGCTCTGACCCGATCCATCGCTCCCGCCGATCCATTCGGAACTCCAGGCCTTCATCCCAGTCGAACTCCCCTTCCATCGCGATGGTTGTGGTGTCGCGGAGCATTCGGTAGTAGGCAGGGCCTTGGATGAGGGAAGGCAGGACTGAGTAGGAGTGGAACATCATGTAGCTGGCGCTGTCCTCGCACTGCTGGTAGAACCAGTTTCGATCTTCGAGAACAGCGGCGTAGTGGCTGCACCAGTCGTGCGCCTTCGACGCTTCCGCTAGACGCGCAATGTGATCGGCTCGGTCGAAGGGCGTCTGGTAGAACCGCAGGAGCTTGAGCACCGTCCCGAGGTTCACCCCTCGATACCGACCCGACTCCAAGCGCCCCAAGGTCTTCGCGGAACAGATGTCCCTGGGGATGTCGGTCTTCTGGTAGCCCTTCGGCACGTACTGGCGGGGTCGGGTCCGCTCGGCGACAAGCTGCCGCGCCAGTTCCATGAGCGGCGGCGGCCCCGGAGGAAGGTCTTCTTCGACGTCCGTCATGCTCACGGATTGTAGCCATCTTCAGCACAGAGGTACAAGATCAACCCGTGTGCACCACGCCTGGCGGTTTATGTCGGATTCCCGACCCCCACCCGATTCGACTGCGCCACTTCACCCCACAGAGAAACGGGGCCAGGTTTACACCTGGCCCCGCATCGCTTCTGCTGTGCCCCCGGGCGGGATACCAACAAACCAGCGCGCCCGAGGATCGTCGGCAGACTGGAGATCACCAGCCAGTTCGCGGCATCCTCCCGCGAGCATGACTGAACTCGGCGTCTCCTCTGCGCTCTAGATCGCGCATGCGTTGCCCTAGCTTACTCGGATCGCGAGTACGCCAAGCGCTTCGCGTTCGGTCGGGTACAGCGCCCGAAGCCCGGTGATCTGGGTGGCCGCGTCGAGGTTCGGGTTGATGTCCGCCTCGTTCTCGTAGCGGTACATCTCGTCGAAGTCGGTGTAGCGGTCGATACGCTCCACCGTCATGGTCAGCTCTTTGCCGTCGGCGGTGAAGGTGATGTTGTCGCCGGGCATGACTGTCAGGCGCTTCTCGTCGGCGACGCGAACCTCGACCTTCTTGTCTCCGGAGGCCAGGAGGTCGAACGGTTCGGGGTGTAGGTGCATGTGGTGTGTCTTGGGCTGGGAGCGTTCGTGCTCGGTCCAGCCGGTGTCTGGACTCCAATGAAGGATGCGGCCGCCCCAGAGCCAGATCTGGTCCACGCCTTCGGGGAGGATCGGTGCTGCGGTCGGAAGTGTGCGTGTGCCCTGGTGGTGTCGCATGAGGGCGTAGTACGCCTGGAAGTCGCCGTACCAGGTGGGCGCAATAACAGCATGTCGCTCGGTGAAAGTCGAGGCCAGCAGCTTTGCGGGCACGTCGGCGTGGCGGGCGAGCGCCTTTTCGCACCAGGAGGCGAGGATGTTCATGTCGCCGGTCCAGGAGCTGCCGAAGGTGTGGAGCAGGGTGATGGTCGCGTCCGTGCCCGGGGTAACGGGTCCTCCCTGCCGGGCGTAGACGATGCCAAGACTGGCGATCTTGGCGGAGACCGGGTTGTGGGGGTTGTCAATGAACCCCTGGACGGTCGTCTGGCCCGTTGCCTCGGCGTCGAGGAGGATCGCGGGAAGCTGCGCGTGAGCTTCCCTGATGTCGGTCACCGGGGTGAGCTCGATCGCCCAGTCGTTGCTCAGGCCGGGCGCGGGGATGAACATGCCCTGGCGGCGGAGCCGCACGGTCTGGTTGACGCCGTCCTTATCCGCGTCTCGGACGACCTCCACAGCAGCCGCGGGCCGATCGGGCCACATGACGCGCAGGTCGGGCATGTGGCCCTCGGGAGCGGAGTTGTCATCGTGCTGTTCGACCGGCGCGCCGAGGAACGCTTCGAGATATGCCCGCACGTCCACTTCGAAGTGGTCGAGCTTCTTCGCTTTCTTGCTCTTCGCCATGAAATCTTCTCATTTACGATTTAAATATTCAATATCAGACACTATTCCTCGAAGTTCTACCAAACGTGCGGGCCGCGTGTCGAGTCGATTACCTCCCGGCGTTATATGGTCACACTGGAGCACGATGCGGTCGCGAGTGAACCTCGAACGCGTTCACTGGCTCGGTCCCCGGGGCCGCGAGGCTGCGCTCCTGCCATTGGCTTTCGGCAGAAGGCGGCCGGGCCGAGATTCACGACCTCAACCCGTTTCGCGGACGCGTCGCCGAATGGACTGAGGACGAGTTGGCGCCGGTCTCAGTCTGCCGCTCCCGCCGACCTGCGATCGTCGGGAAGGTGGGTCAGGGTCCTTCCTCCTCGTTCTCTGGGGATTCGAGGTCGGCTTCCCATCGCTCTGCGATCAAGGCAATCGCGGGGTGCTCCTGAATCCCTTCTATTTCAAGCGGGGTCGGGAGCATGTAGGAGTCGGGGTTGGGAACCAGTCTCGGGTTGAATGCCCGGAAAGGAGTGTCGTCCGCCGACTCCAGCTTGAGGGTGAAGAGTTCGGTGTCGGGATCTTCGAGGGCGGCGAGAACCTCTTCCTTGTTGACAAGCTGTGCGGCAGGGTGGAATAGGTAGACTTCCTCAACCACGAGGGCGTGCGACTGGATCGTAAACTCCAGGGGCCCTGCAAATCGCACGCCGCCCTTTCGATGAACCAGGTCTGCCAACATCTCGCGCGCAGCATTCTCCACCGTGACGGTGGCGCCGTTGATTTCTGGCATGAGGATGCAGTACCCGTCCAGGAGGAGCCTGAGTTCACGGATTTCCCGACGCTCCGCAACGGTGAGCTGCTCGGGGATGGTGAGGGCGACTTCGAGAAGTTTGGAGATGATCGCGAGGTCCTCAGCGATCTTCTGATCTCCATCGTTGAAGCCGGAGAATATAGCGTCGTTGGTCTGCCAGCGCGTGCGCCGCTTCGACCCGATCCACAGCTCAGTGTAGTTCGAGCGATGCATCGCCGTCTCGACAGCGCGGCGCTCGCGATGCACCGCGATCGCGTCCTGGCCAACGGGGTGCCAGTTCATCGTGGCACCACCGGGTACAGCCATGTCGTCCGGGATGGTGAACTTCATGTGCATTCCGCCGGGGAACTCCACCTTAAGTGTGCCTCCGTGTGAGCCTCGTGCGGCGTAGATTCCTTTGCCTATCACCGAGGCCACGGTGTGCCCGTCCTCGTCGACAACGCGAAACTCGACGGGTTTCTGGTGCTCGAGCGGTATCGGCGGCTTACTGATCTCCAATCGGCGGCCGTCGCCATTCTGCGCGACCAGGTCGGGGCCTTGGATCTCGAAGTGCTCGTGCTCGCTGTCGTCGAGTACGAGGACGCCGTCGACATCGCCGTATTGCCAGAGCTTCTCGAAGGCCGCGTAGTTTGCGCTCGCCACACCGACCCGCACGTTGAGAAGTATGGGCTCGATGCTCGGAGCGTCCGGGTCTTTCGCGTACGGCGTCTGGGTGATGCCCCGTTCGTCAACGGAGAAGTTGATTCCCCAGTACGGATTCCGGGCGTTGACCTGGCGTTGGACACCTGCGATCGCGTCGTGGATGCGTTCGGGATTGTCGAGCATGAGTTCGGGGCGGCCGACGTCGCTCAAGAGTTCGCGGACGGGGTCTTCGGTGAAATAGCGGGCAAGGTCGAGGTTCTCGGCGAGCGCCGTGTCGAGCGCGGCTTCTCCTTCGATGTCGACTTCGACGTCATGCCCTTCCGCGAGCTTGTCCACGAACGCGATCTCGGAGGTGGTCGGGTTTCGCGGGATGACGAGGATCCATCGCTTCGGTTTGTGCTTCATCGCGGACTTGAATGACCGCTTGATCTGAGTCCTGCGGGACCGCCAGTCGCCTGAAAACCCCTCGGGGAAGTATTTGTACTGATAGATGGTTTCGATGGTGCCGCGGTAGAGAACGACACAATCTTTACCTTGGTCCCCTCCGCGGCCGTCAATGGGCTGCGCTTTCCTATCGGGGTCCTCGACATACCGTCGGCGGAGAAGCGCGTTGACGATTTGGTCGAATTTTTCCTGTCCGATCGCATTCCAGACGATCTCGATGCTTCTACTCAAGCTCTGTCCCGGGGATCCCAAGGCCCGCGCGTCAACGCTCCGGCCGTTCAATCAAGATCAGCTAAGAGTACTGCGTACTGCCGACATCTCGCTCTACGCCGGTGAGCGATTGTGAATGGACGACCTCCGCCTGAGAATCCTTCATTGAATGACATCGTGAATCAGTTCAGATCGTATGGTCCTATCATCGGATATTCCTATTCTAGGTTCAGGTGGTTGCGGATTCGGTCGGATCCACGCCTTCCGTTGTCCCGGTCAACCAGCGGGCGAGGCGACTTTCGGCGGCGCGGCGGCGGTGGTCGGCGGTCGGTCGGGTGAGGCCGTGGTCGGCGGCGTAGGCGGTGAGGCGTTGGCCGTCGATGCGGGTGGCACCAATGAGGTCGGCTTCTTCGGTGGTGATGATCTCGTGGCGAACGGCGTCGGCGAGGACGAAGTCCATGTGGCCGGCAGGGGCCGTGGGTGGGTGGGATTCGAAGGCGATCGAGACCAGACTCTTGGCGTACCGGTTGAGCTCGCGGGCGTAGTGGCGCGCGGCAATGTAGCCCTGCTGACACAGTCGCCTGGCGAGGTGGGGCTTGCCGGTGTCTGCTGCGGCGAGGCCTTTGGTGAATCCTTCGAGGCAACTGGCTTCGATATCAGCGTGTTCGGTCCAGGGTGGTGCGATCCATGAGACGCGCCGGGTGGCGTTGCGCAGTCCGGGGAGAGCGAGCCCGGCGCAGATGGTGACCCACAGCGGCTCGGTGCGGGCCTGTTCGACGAGATAGATCCAGACGGGATCGCTGGCGCGGTTGCTCGTTTCGCTAGGCCGGGTGTCGCCGGTCAGAAGGCTTCTGAGTTCGTCCAGGCCGACGGGGCGGTCGGGGAGACCTTCGAGGTCGGTGCCGGGGACGGTCAGGTGCGGGTCGCCCGCGTGGTGGTCGAAGGCGGCGGCGATGCGCTGCAGCGGTGTGGCGGTGGGTTGCATGGCGGTGCTCCTCGGTGCTGGAGCGGACGGTGTTGTCCGCTGTTCCTCCAGCTAGAACGCCCACCCGAGGGTGTGTCCAACGCTGCGCCCACCCCAGGCGAGGGCCTCGCCTACCCCGATTCCCCACCCACGGCCGAGAGGGTGGGAGACACCCCAGGACCTCCACGTGGAGGGTGCGCAACAGCTCGTTCCGGCCCACTCACTAGTCCTGCATGGGCCCGACCGGTTCGCAGCTCGGGGATGGGTCTGGGGTGGGCGCCCACCCATGCTCACCGGCCCCCATTCCAGGTCTTCCCACTCCGAGCCAGTCGTACGGAGTGCTGGCTCGGGTTCCCGTCGACGTGGGATGTGTTCCAGGCAGTCCTGTTCGCATCCGATCGTGAGGGAGGTGGTGTCTCACTGAGCACCGACCCCCGTCGTTGCGGAGCCCGGTCGGCCCGGTTTGACCCCCGGGTCGACCCCACGCATCGATCCGCCATGGGGGTGCGGACGTGGGAACGGCTCACCTATCGCAGCGGGCTCGGCTGGCCCGGTGGCTGCCGCCGATCGCGGCGGTGGCCGCGGGCGTCGTCGTCTTGGTGTTCGCGGTGCCTGACGCGGCCTGGGCGGACACCGAGGACATCATCCGGGTCCTCGACAACTTGCGGCTGTGGGTGGTGGGCATCGCCGCGACGGTGGTCGCGGTCATGCTCACCATCGCGGGTTTGCGGTATCTGCTGTCGAGCGAGCCGGGCGAGACGGAGAAGGCGAAGTCGGCGTTGCGGGGCGCGGCGATCGGGTTCGCGATCGTGCTGCTCGCGATTCCGTTGGTCGAGATTCTGAAGGGGATCTTGACCTATGAGTAAGCGCAATGTCGTTCGCTACGGGGCGTGCAACGGCCTGGTTGATGCCGCTGCAAGCAGCGGCCACATCGCTATTTCACTCGGAACTCTATCGCCGTATGAACGTCTTGTTCGGCGATGCCGCAGTGTTCCGGTGAATGGTGTCGCCTGGGTGGTGATCGGCTATGCCTGACTGGTTGGATGAAGCGCTTGATGGGCTTTTGGAATGGTTCCGGGAGCTTCTCGCTACGGTGCGGATCGGTGTGCGGGAGACGTTGACCAGGATCGAGTGGATCCACTTGGCGGATCTGTCCTGGGATGCCGGGGTGCCGTTGGCGGATGAGTTTCTGGTACTCGCCTACATCGGATATGCGCTGGTGATCGTCGTCGGCGGTTTCCTGGTCATGTCGCATGAGACGCTCCAGACCCGGTACACCATCCGGGAGATCGCTCCGCGTCTCGTTGTCGGCATGCTGCTGGCCGGTCTGTCGGCGGTGCTCGTACAGGAAGCCATGGACGCCACGAATGGGGTGGTCGACGGCTTCAGCAGCGTCTCGATCGAGGCCAATTCGACTGGGGTCGCTGAGCTTGAGCAGTTCCCGGAGGAATTGACCACCGACTGGTGGACAGACCAGATGTTCGAATACGAGGATTGCACCGCGCGTGCAGCGGCGGGCGAACTCGACGACGGTGAGGTTTGCGAGGAGCCGAATCTGCTGGTGGAAATCCTGTGGATTATCGCCACGATCATTTGCCTGTTGGTGCTGCTGTTCTGCGCGATCGTCCGGAACATCGCGTTCTTTTTCGTGGTCGTGTGCGCACCGATCGCTTTGGCCTGTCACGGACTCCCGGTGACCGAATGGGCCGCGCGCCTGTGGTGGCGGATGTTGGGCGCGTGCATGGCCTCGGCGATCGGCCAGGCCGCGCTGGTGTGGATATGGGTCAAGATGACCGACACCCGCTTTTGGGGGCGTCTCTTCCACTTGCACGTCACCGATTTGTACCTGCTGGTGATCGTGTGGATGATGTGGAAAGTCCACCAGCAGGCGTTCCTGATCGCCCGCGGCCGCCCGCTCTCGGTTCCCGGGTCGCGATTCCTCGGCGCGCTCGTGATGTCGAGAGTCTTGTACGGCAGCGGCCAGTCCAGGCCGCGCACGATCGCGGTCGGCGACAGTCCGTGGGGTCGCCGGATGGAGCCGCCGTGGCGCAGGCGCCGAGGTGGCGCGGACGCGGAGCAGGACCCGCCCGACCGGTTCCCCGATCTGCCGCCCGACCCTGAAGGGTTCGGTCCTTGGGCCGACTTTCGCACCGAAACCGATGCCCGGCGCGAACAGTCACCCGCGTCGAGCAGACCGGATTCGCCGCTGGGCGATGCGGCCCCGACTCGGGCTGCGGGGGGCGGGCCAGTGCGCGTCCACCCCGTCCGCTACTCCGATGGGGGCCACCGGGCCGCACCTGAAGGCCCGCAGACGGGCGCGTCACCGGACTCGCCGCTCAGTGACGCCGGCCCCGATCCGACACGCGAGGCAGTGCCGATCGCCGGGATCCCGAACGGGATGCTGCTGCGCGTGCGCGACCCCGAAGCCGTCCCGGCCGTGCGCGTGCGCACCGACGAGGTCGTGCCCTTGGCCGAGCGGCGCACCGAGGCGACCGGTGCCAATCGCGAACGCGAGGCCGACGCGATGGCTGCCGCCGACCGTGCCCAGGCCCAAGCACTGCAGGAGCAGGCCGAACTGCGCCAGCGGGCACAAGCGGCGATGCGACGCATGGCTGACGCAGGTGGCGAGGCGGATGTTCACGACGTCCCTGCCGCCCGCGAAGAGCACGCGTTCCCGCCGCCGCGACCGAACCCGCGGCCCGAAGGCGGTGAGCGGTGATGGATCGCGGCGTCTACGTCCCGGCTGACCTCGACCTGCCCGACAAGCTGCTGTTCAGCCTCACGGCCCGCCAGGTCGCCGTGATCGCGCCTGCGGCACTGGGGTTGTGGTGGCTGTGGCAGTCCCTGGCCGGTCAGGTCCACCCGATGTGGCTGGTGCTGGTGTCCGCGCCGATCGCCGTCGCCACTTTCGCGCTCACCGTGGCGCGCAAGGATGGTACGAGTCTCGACCGGCTCGTGTGGGCGGTCCTACGGTCGCCACGGACCCCGCTCGCTGCCGGTGGCGCCGACCGCGACGCCGTCCGCTCGGTGGCGAAGGTGACCGGGCATGAGCGCCGCTCGCGCGTGCGCCCGGTCCCTGCCCCGGTCGGCGGCGTCAGCGATGGCGGCGTGCTCGATCTCGGCCCGGCCGGGAAAGCGATCGCGCTCGCGTGCGGGACGGTCAACTTCGATCTGTGCTCGGCGGCCGAGCAGGCCGCGCTCTGCGCGGCGTTCGGGCGGCTCCTCCACGGCGTCGAAGGTCACCTGCAGGTGTGCCTGACCCACCGCCCGGTCGACCTGACTGCCTATCTCGCTGGCCTCGATGCTCGCGCCGCATCCCTCGGCGACGGTGCGCTGCGAGCCGCGGCGCAGGCGCACCGCGCCTGGCTCGCCCACTTCACTGCCGGACCGGGGCTGCTCGCCCGCGAGGTCACCGTCGTGGTCACCGGAGCTGACGCCGAAGCGGCGACGCACGCGTCGGCCCAGGTGGAAGCGTGCTGCGCGCAGATCGGCATCGACGCGACCCGCCTGGATCGCTCGCAGCTCTCCGAACGGATCCGGTTCGCCCTCGACCCGTTCGGCACCGCGACGGCGGCGTTCGGGAGCTGGTCGCGATGAACCGCTTGTCGAAGGCGATCGGCGCACGCCTCACCCGCCGGGCAGCACCGCTGGAGGCCGACCTGTGGCCCGATACCACCACCGTGGAGCTGCGGCGGCTGCGCACCGGCGACTCCTGGACCGCCGTGCTGCTCGTGACCGGATACCCCGCGACCCTGCCGTGGGGATGGGCGGGCAGCCTCGCCGTTCCCGGTGCCCGCGTCGATGTCACCGTGCACCTCGACGGCGTCCCGGCCGCTGTGGCCGCACTGCAGTTGCAACGCCGCCGGGCCCGCCTGGAGTCCCAGCGCCGCTATCAATCGGTGCGCGGGCGGCTCGACGATCCCGCCGTGGAAGCGGCGGCGGCCGACGCCGCCGACCTGGCCGCGCAAGTCGCCCGCGGGCACGCCCAGCTGCACCGCCAAGCCGTCTACCTGACCGTCCACGCCCCCTCACCGGACGCCCTGGAGCTGGTGTGCGCGAAGGTGCGCTCGCGTGCGGCCGCGGCGATGATCGACGTCCGGCCCGCCACCGCGAGGCAACTGCCCGGCGCGATCGCGACCGCACCGTTCGGGATCGACCCGCTCGCCGCCCGCCGCACCGTCGACACCGCTGCTGCTGCCGCGTCGTTCCCGTTCGCCTCACCCGACCTCGCCGGGCCCGTCCCCGACACCGCCGTCCTGTACGGCTCGAATCTGTACTCCGGAGCACCGGTCCTGTGGGACCGGTGGGCCTCGCTCGACAACCACAACAGCGTGGTGATCGCCCGCTCCGGGGCCGGCAAAAGCTACCTCACGAAGACCACGATCCTGCGCGAGCTCTACCAGGGCGTGCGCGTGGTCGTCATCGACCCCGAATCCGAATACCTCGCCCTCGCCGACCACGTCGGCGGCACCGTCCACCGGCCCGGAGCCCCCGGGGCCCGCCTGGACCCCCTCGCCATGCCCGACACCGGCGAGGCCGACGAGTTCGCTCGCCGCCGCCTGTTCATCGGCACCGTCATCGAGACCCTGCTCGGCGAGCGACTCTCCGGTACCGAAGCCGCCGTGCTGCAACGCGCGGTCGCCGCCTGCTACGAAGCCACCGGGATCAGCGACGACCCCGCCACCTGGCACCGCCCGGCACCCGCCCTCGCCGACGTCGCCGCCACCCTCGCCACCGACCCGGCCGGGGCCGACCTCGCCGCCCGCATCGCCCCCTGGACCGGACCCGGTTCGCTCTTCGATACCTCCGATGCCCGATTTGCGACTGACGGAGCGCTCTCCTCTCTTTCCCCACTAGAAGTCTGGGATCTCGCAGCGGTCCCGCCCGAGCTGGCCCCGGTGGTCACGCTTCTGGTCCTCGACCAGATCTGGCGCAGCCTCACCCCCGGCGGGCCGCGCACGCTGGTCGTCGTCGATGAGGCATGGCTGATGCTGCGCACCGGCCAAGGCGCCCAATGGCTCTCACGGCTCGCGAAGTCCGCAAGAAAACGGAACTGCGGGCTGGCGGTCGTCACCCAGGACGCCGAGGACGTCACCGGGTCCGAGCTGGGGCGCACCGTCATCCACAACGCCGCCACGCAGATCCTCATGCGCCAAGCCGCGCAAGCGATCGACGGCATCGCCGAAGCATTCAAACTCACCGCGGCCGAAGCGGCGTTCATCGGCGCGGCCCGCCTCGGCGAAGGACTCCTCCTCGGCGGCGGCGCGCACGTCGCCTTCCGCGCCATCGCCAGCCCCGCCGAGCACCGACTCGCCCTCACCGGCCTGTCAGCGGGGAGCCGGTCATGAAGCGGCTCATCGCCATCGGCGCGGTCCTAACGGTGGTCATGGGCGGGAGCGCGCTGCTCATGGTCGGCGCGGCCGACCAGCATAGGCGGCACTTCGCGATCGGCACCGGCAGCGACTGCGCCCTCACCGACGCCGACCTCGAGGCCGTCGCCGCATCGCTCGGGTCGGGCTTCGGGACAACCCAGGCCGCGCACGCGATCACCATCTACCAGACCGCCGCCGACCGCGACCTGCCCGAGCAGGCTGCTGTCGTCGCGCTCGCGACCGCGATGCAGGAAAGCACGATCAGGGTGCTCGCCAACCCCGCCGTCCCCGAGTCCTACGACTATGACCACGACGGCGAAGGCGTCGACCACGACTCGATCGGGATCTTCCAGCAGCGCCCGCACTGGGGGCCGGTCGCGACCCTCATGGACCCCGCCAGATCAGCCGGGCTGTTCTACGACGCCCTCGTCGAAGTCGGGGGCTGGGAAAGCCTGCCGGTCACCGTCGCCGCCCAGCGAGTCCAGGTCTCGGCGTTCCCCGACGCCTACGCCGACGACGAACCAGGGGCGCGCGCCGCCGTCGCGACGATCCGCGAAGTCCTCGCCTGCGAGTGGACCCACCCCGTCGCCGGTCATCCGATCAACTCCGGCTGGCGTACCGCCGAGCGGCCCCAGCACAACGGCGTCGACCTCGCCGCGCCGCGCGGCACCGCGATCCTCGCCGCCTCTGGCGGCGACGTTGTCACCGTGGTGTGCAACGCCCGCACACCAGCAGGCCGCCCCTACACCTGCGACATCGACGGCTCACCCGAGATCTTCGGCTGCGGATGGTACGTCGAGATCGCCCACGCCGAGAACCTCCTGACCCGCTACTGCCATCTGGGCTCTCGACCCGAAGTCACCGTCGGCGACACCGTCGCCGCCGGCGACCTCCTCGGCTACGTCGGCTCCTCCGGCCGCTCCTCCGGCCCCCACCTTCACCTGGAGGTTCATCGCTCACACAACCCGAACTTCGACACCGCATTGTCCCCAGTGGACTTCTTTGCTTCCAAGGAGGTCGAGCTGTGAATCCAGCGGATCTGCTTGCGGACCTGGAGATCCCGGTCGGCCTCCTTGCCTCGGCCGCAGTGCTCGCGGTCGCGATCGTCCTCGCGCTCGCCATCAGTCGCGCTGCCGCGCATCGTGCCTCGGCGGCCCAGTGGCGCGATGGCAGCCGGTATGTCGTGATCGAGGCTCCACCCGAGGTCGACCCCAAGAGCGCGGTGCGGGCCTGGAACCACTTGCTGGCGATCAAGCACGGCCGGTGGCGTCGCTGGTGGTCGGGGCAGCCTGCGGTCATTTGGGAGTACCAGTTCACCGGCTCGCGTCTTGAGGTCCGCATCTGGGTGCCTGGGGGCGTGGCGACGAGCCTGGTCACACATGCGCTCGACGCCGCCTGGCCCGGGGCCACCTACACCGTCACCGACGCCGAACCCCCACTCCCCGAGAGCGAATCGATCACCGTTGAGGGCGGCGTGTTCCGTCCCGCCCGCAATACGACCGGGTTGCCGCTGGTGGCCGACGAGGGAGCCGGTGAGGTTCTTCGCGGACTTGTCGCCGCCGGGGTGAGTACTCGATCGACGGATACGGCACTCGTGCAGATCGTCGCCCGCCCGACCTCAAGCCGGGCACTCCGTCAAGCCGCGAAGACGGCCGCCGGGCCCAAGTCCGGCGGGTCATTCGCCGGGCAACTCCTAGATGTGGTCACTCCCGGCGTGGGCCGCCACCGCCCCACCGGGCATCGCCTAGCCGAGCCGGTATGGGTCACCGCGCACCGTAGAAACGTCGCCGAGCGCCTTGCGACGGGTGCGTTGTGGCAGATGCAGGTCCGCTACGCCGTCGCCACGACGGCTGGAAAAGCCGTCGCCGTCGCGCGGGCACGGGACATTGCGGCCGGGACCGCCGCTGTCCTCGGCGGGGCTTGGAGACGTAAACGCGCAGCGCGCATCGCCGCCTCGGTGAACACGTGGCAGGCCGGTGCCGGGGCCTTGGTCAGCGCCACCGAGCTCGCCGTGGCCGCACATGTCCCAGCCGACGAGGTCATACCCGCGCTCGCCCGCGCCGGTGCCCGCCCCGTCGCCCCCGTGGCCGCGCTACTGGGAGGCGGTCGTGGCGTCAAGACCCTCGGGGTCGCTTCCGGCGGGCAGCGCATCGGGCTTGGTGTCGTCGACGGCCGCCAGCACACGCATCTCATCGGCTCGACCGGCTCGGGCAAGAGCACGTTGCTGCTGAACATGATGCTCGCCGACATTCGCGACAGGCGGAGCGTGGTGTTGATCGATCCTAAGGGCGACTTGGTGAACGACCTGCTCGACCGGCTCGACCCGGCCGAGACGTCCGGACGCTTGGTCCTGATCGACCCCGACCGACCGATGGCGCTGCGCCCGGGTCTGCCGCCGATCGCGCCCGACGCCGACCCGGAAGTCGCCATCGATCACCTGGTGGGGATCTGCCGTCGCCTCTGGGAGCGCCACTGGGGTCCCCGGGCGAACGACATTCTGCAGCAGAGCCTGCGCACCCAGATTTACCTGCGCGACCGCGCTATTGAGGCCCGCACCGGCGATGAGCGTAAGGAGATGGCCGACCTCGCTGGGCTCACCGCGCTACCGGTGCTCTTGACCAACCGGATGCTGCGCTCGCGCTATACCGTCGACATCGAGGATCCGAACTTGCGCGAGTTCTGGACTTGGTTCGACGCGCTGCCCCAGTCGACCTCAGCCCCCGCAGTCGGCCCGGTTCTGGCGCGGCTCCGCTCAGTCCTCGGGCGGGCGTTCGTGCGCGAGACCATCGGCGCGCCCGCCCTAGGGGCCAGCATCGACTTGACCACCGCGCTCGACAATGGCGGCATCATCCTCGCCCGGCTCCCCAAGGGCACACTCGGGGAGGATACCGCCCGGCTCATGGGGAGCCTGCTCATCGCCCGGGTCTGGCAGACCGTCCTCGCCCGCCAAGGCGTCCGCGAGGAGCGCCGGAAGGACTGTGTGTTGTACGCCGACGAGGCGCAGAACTTCATGGCCTTCGCCGAGACCGTGGGCGATGTCCTCGCCGAGGCCCGTGGCCTGCACCTGGGCACCGTCCTGGCTCACCAGCACCTCGGCCAGCTCGACCGGAACCTGGAGATGGCGATCTCGGCGAACTGCCGCAACAAAGTGTTCTTCACAGTCTCTCCCGAGGACGCTCACCGGCTCGCCAACCACACCGCCCCGAACCTGTCCGAGCACGACTTGACCCATCTCGGTGCGTATACCGCTGCGGCCCGGCTGGTCGCCGCTGGTGTCGAACAACCCGCCTGCACCCTCACCACGCTCCCGGCCCCCGATCCGTTCGGGCAGGCCGAAACCGTCGCTGCAGGAGCCGACCGCTTCCCAGCCTTCCGGTACCGGAGTCCAGCATGAGTCCCGCGCGCCCCCGCACCGGCCCCGGCGAGCTCGCCCGCCTCGTGCCACGGCTGACCGAACGGGACTTCGCCCTCATCGACACCCTCGGCCGATTCGGGGTGATGACCACCGGCCAGATCGGGGCCGTCTTTTTCCCCTCCGTGCGCCTCGCGAGCCTGCGGCTGCGCGCCCTCATCGGTCTCGAGGTCGTCACCCGTGCCCGCCTGCCCCGCTCCGGAGTCTGGCAGTACGCCCTCGACTGGGCCGGGCAGGCCGTCCACGCCCTGCGCACCGGCTCGCGGCCCCCGAACCGCACCGACGCCGCCTGGGCTGTCCACCAGCGATTCTTCTCCCCCACCCGAGCACATGACAGCGGCGCGGTCGAAGCGATCGCGGCCCTCCACCTTGCCTGCCGCCAACACGGTAGTGCCCGCATCACCGAATGGCTCTCGGAAACCGAAGCCGCCGCCGAGTTCTCCGGGCTACGTCCCGATGCCGCTTTCACCCTCGACACCGACACCGGCCGCAGCCTGACCGCCTGGTGGGAACACGACACCGGCACCGAAACCCTCGCCCGCCTCGCCGCGAAGATCACCGCCTATCAGCGCCGCCGCTCACCCCTACTGCCCTACAACCGGAAAGTTCTCATCGCCGTCCCCAACACCGCCCGCATCCGCGCCCTCACGGGCCTGGTGGTCGATACCGGCGACCTCACCGTCGCTGTCGGCCCCCACCCCGTCCTCCCCGCCTGGCGCACCGACCCGACACCGGCGGCGCACCTTCTGACTGAGCCCCACTGGCACCTACTCGGCACCCGCTCCGGCCGCCGCGGCCTCCTCGATCTCACCGCCTCAATTTCGCCACAAACAGGCTTATAAGCGGATGTTTATTACCCATCAGCATCAACCCATCACCATCACCCCATCCATGGTCCCATCACCAGACCCATCACCGCCAACCTGCGCTAAAGGCGGCGTTGGTGCAGCATGTGGCCTGATTCCTGCTCCCACCCTGAACCCGACGACATAGTCATGTCTCCAACCGGCGGTCAAAATCCACAACCCCCTCATCCGCTCGCTCCGAACTCCCCTCTAGCTTTTCAACTTCAATCCTCTTCTGTCTCCTTCTCTCTCAGCTCTCCTTATCTCCCTGAGCATGTTTGAACGCATCGCCACCGCCTGTGCGGCGACAAGGCGAGAATGGAAGTCAGCGCATTGGGAGGTGTCGTGATGGGGAAGTGGGTAGGGGTGCTGCTCGGCGAGGGCTGCAAGCGCTACGTCGCAGGAAGCATTCTCCGGGCGGTCGATGCATTGGCCGAGGCGCGGATCTACAACGACCGTTCCTCGGCCTACGCTGATGCGCGGGCGCTGCAAGTCGTCGCCGCCGTCGAACGCGTCGGAGGGGAGTGGCGACCGCTGTATCCGTGGATCACCGATATCGACGCCGAAAGGATCGAGTCGGGCGATTCCAGACCACGGTGATCGACGTCGTGTCGCGAGTCGTGTTGCTCCGCGAACAGCGACGGATGCACGGCGGTCTTCGGCAACTCTCTGCTCAGTCCCGGGGAGCGGCGATCTCCTCGGGTGTTGCCAGTCGGTTCACCACCTTGAGCGGCCCCTTATAGCCGTCGCGGCCGAAGCCCACCACGACGCCCGGCACTAGACCGAGATCCTCGACGGGAACCCAGATCCGCGCCCCAATGAGCGGGGTTCCCAACTCTAGGGGCCAGCAGTAGGCGTAGGCCCCGCCGGTGTGGTCGGGTGCCGGATCGTCGAATTGCCGGTAGGCGACCTGCACTGTCGGCCGACGTGGTGCACGCGTTGCCGGGCGGGCTTTCCTCTTCCGTCCAAACCACATCCTGACACCGTAGCGATTTCATCGCTGTGGCGAATCCGCCGAACAGTGTGCGGTGGCATGGCCGAAGGTCCACATCTCTCCCGCGAACCGATCACGCGGCACGTCGTCGCATATCGCGGGTAAAGCCGCCTGGGTGGGTGTGGGTGGGCACCCACCCAGGCCCATGCTTCGCGCATCAGCGCCCGCGAGCGGTATTCCTCCTGTACTACACACCACCAACCACATAATCTCTCGAGCCGCAGGCCCGCCTGCCCGCTTCGGACCGCTCCCGGATCTTCCACCAGGCACCTGGTCGGAACCAGCAGCACTGCAGCGACGCGAACCTCACGGCTCGAACCCACATCCGCGACGCCCGCACAGGGCACCGCGGCACCGCCCTACCCCGACTCGGGTACGGCATGCATCTCATGCCCGCGCACCCGGAGGTGTGCGGGCTTTGCCGTCCCCCGAGGACGTCCACCTTCGATGAAAGGAACCTTTGCCATGGCACACCAATGGGAACCCGGCGTTAAGTGCAAGATCCGCCCCATCTACACCCTCCCGGCTTCAACCCGCTCGCACTGGAAGCTCCGCTCCCCCTACTACTGCACGGCCACCGTGCAATACGTCCAACACTCGCTGGGCCACACGACGGTGTTCGTCGAACTCGACCGGCATGAGTGCCTGCCGCTGGCCGGTGCCGACCGCCTCCAGGCGGCGTCGCTGTTCGAGCTGCACGCTGCGACGTGCCGGTGCCGGCGGTGCCGGAAGACGCCGTCGGACTGGCGGGCCGAGGGCTGGCCCACCCGCACCAAGCGCGCGTGCTTCGCCACCACTCGGGGGATCGGGTGCTCCCTTGCCTGGTGCTGGCGACTCTTGTCACGTTCCCGGGCCGCGGCGGCGCCCGGCAATTAATCAGCAGTACGCACGGCGGCACCTGCCGGTGTCGCCGTTCACCGCCCATATAGGGGCGTCAACGAAAGGAAACGTACTCCATGGGATACGACGCCAGCTTCGAAGGCCGCATCGAACTCGAGCCACCGATGGAGTCGGGAAAGTGGCAGCGCCTGCTCGATCCGCACCCTACCTATGGGGCGATCACGTCAGGCGTGCGCAAGATCCTCGACCCGATCATCATGCCCATCTTGTCCAAAGACCGCGACACCATCGTCGCGATCGAACCTGGCCCCGGCGGCTGCAGCCCGCGCGCGATGCACAGCGCCCTGGAACACTTCGTCCACTTCGTGATGCTCTTCAGTCTCGATGACGGGCGGTACTGCCGGTTCTCCGGTGGCTTCAACGGATGGGGCGAGCTCGGTGAGGAGTACCAGGTGACCATCGGCGACACCGACCCGATCAAGGTCGAGGAGATCCCAGCGAACGATTAACGGCCCACAGGCCAAACGCATCCAACACAGGGGCACAGCACTGCTGTGCCCCTTTTTCCTTGCCCCGCTTCGATACCGAACCGATGAAAGGAACGACATCGTGAACCACGACCGCCTCGCCACCGCGCTCCGCGCCTGGGCCGATTCGGCACCCGTCAGTTTGTTCGACGGCTCCCGCTGGATCATCGCCTGCTGGCAGGATCCCAAGGGTCACCTCACGGCCTCCAGTCTGCTCACCGCCTCGAACCACCTCAGCGGCGCTGGGGACGAAGAGACCGCTGCCGTCGTGCCGGACGCACCAATCCCGGCCCGGTGGCTGAAGTCCGCGCTCGACTTCGACGGCCGCATCTTCGACCTCACAGTCACACGCCCGTCAGGCCCGCACCTCCTCGCTGGTGTGGGCTTGGCTGCCGCGACTCCTGGCCCGCGCGAGAACGCGATCGTGCATGTCTGGATCGCCGCTGCCAGCGCCGCGATCAGCGCCGAACTCCACCGCCGCAACACGGCGATCGGCCGTTGCCAAGTCGGCGACCCGCTGTGGTGGGACCGGCGGAAGCTGTTCGAGCCGCTTGAGCGGTTCCGCGCCGCCGCCACCGGTTGGCCGCCGATCCTCCCCGCACGCTTCGCCGAACCGGGGGCGTGGGCCGGACTGTCCTGAATCCTTCTACCTCGCTATGTCTGCCAGCGGCGCACCAGATCAGGTGCGCCGCTTGCTGTTTCCCTCTGATCGAAAGGAACGAGACCATGACTGACCTCCTCAACCAGATGGAGTGGCCGCACGCCAGCCGGATGACCGCGACCATCTGCGAGACCGAATGGGACACCCTCCTTGAGACCCTGTCACGGTTCGACGGGTATCTGCGCTGGGACCTCATGGCTGCCTCCGCCCGACTCCACCTCGCCGACGCTCGCCTGCAGATCGCCCTCACCGAAGCAGCGCTCAAGTCCTTCCGGACGACCGGGACGCTTGTCGAGCAGCTCCCGAAAGCGCAGCGCCACCAGTTCGCCGAAGCCGAGGAAGCAGTTTCGACCTGCGGCTACCTCCACCCCTCCCGAGTCGACCTCCTGGCCGAGCCCATCCGACGAGCGATGGAGCAGCGGCATGAAGCCCGCGGTGCCCTGGGCGACCTCCTGTTCCAGGCACGCAGCGTCCTCGAAGACGCCTGAACACCCATCCGACACCAGCAGGGGCCGCGCATTGCGGCCCCTGCGTCCCGGCATCTGCACCAACCCCCGCGCCTCCTAGCCGGAACCGCTGCACCAGTCGGGGCAACCGGCTGCTGCCCGCGGCTTGGCAGATCGCCGGACTCCGGCTGTCATTCGTCCGGGCCGACCGCGCCCGGATATCGCCGCCCACCCAGCAGGGAGGACGGCACCCGCCCCGGCAAGTGCCAGGGCGTTTTCCCAACCACGACAACGAAAGGAGCCGGTCCATGACCGACACCACCACAGCGACCGCGATCGACTACGAGGCGATCGAAGCCGAGGAGACCCGGCGCGTTCACGACGCCATCACCCGCTTCCGCGAGGCCATGGAGGCCCTGGAAGCCACCGAGGGTGCCGAGTGCAGCTACCAGTGGGAGGAGTTGCTCGCCGTCTGCGTCGACGGGCAGCTCCGCCTCGCGGAGTTCTACCGCGGCGTGACCCTGTTCATCGGGGACATGTGGCCCGCCGAAATCGGCAGGGCCGCCGCAGCGGCCGCGAGCCAGGCCCGCCAGTGCGGTTACGCGATGGCCGCCGTCAGCGGCCAGACCGCGCACATCCCTCAGGTCGAGCAGATCGCCTTGCCCGCGCCGCAGGCGGTCGCGCCCGCCTAGAGCGCTCCAGCACCAACGCGGGGACGCCCACTCGGGCGTCCCCGCCCCCGCACGCCCCACCGATCCGAAAGCTGGCATCACCAGCCATATGGACCCGGCCGCTTCGAGCGGCGTCTGGTCTGGATCGGCCGGCACCTGCGCGGACCCGAGATCGCCCCGATCACCGGTACCGAACGCGTCTACTTCGGCCGTGAACCGCGATGCCACTGGCAGGGTGGACCGCCGCAAGCGTGCCGAGTCCGAGCCACGCCGGGAGGGGCACTGATGGGGGTGCCCCTCCACTTCCTGGGCATCAGCGTGAACGGAGGTAATGAACCGAAACCAGCGAACTGTATAC
This sequence comes from Glycomyces sp. NPDC046736, assembly GCF_040645615.1. NCBI lineage: Bacteria > Bacillati > Actinomycetota > Actinomycetes > Glycomycetales > Glycomycetaceae > Glycomyces > Glycomyces sp. NPDC046736. The sequence goes on from NZ_JBEYYO010000004.1 coordinate 208,942, forward strand.
GGCTATCGGCGCGAGTGCGTAGGTAGCGCCACTCATCGAGGCTCGACTTCCGCCGGGAGTCGAGCCATCATATTGCATGCCAAAAGATTCCTGAAAGGACAGATCCATGGCTACGAAAACTCAGCAGGCAATGGAGCAGGTCGGCACGCTTTTGCACGAGCAGCCCGGTTTCCATGACCTTGAAGCGATCACGACCGCGACCGGGCTCTCACCGCAGATGGCCGGAAGGGTCCTGGCGACTCTGGTCGACTCCGGGGCCGTCGCTGTCGACGACAGCGAGGGCGTCGACCGGTGGTGCTGGACCCAGCACCTCGAATCCGAGACCGGCCAAGCGAACGACAAGGACACCGCGACCGAAGCGGAGGGCAATGGCGAGAACGTCGCCCCCGAAGAGGAGGCCGACACGACCGTGCCTGCCAGTTCGGACGCAACGGCAGCCGTCAGGGACGGCGAAGACCACTGGGCCGAGTCGGCGGCCGACGAGGCGGAGTCGGCCGAGGGGGTGCCCGATCAGGAGCCTGAGTTCAACTCCGATGCCGTCGTGGACAGGCTCGAGTCCGACCCAGGCGAGGCCGGTGGGCGCGCCGGCGACGATCAGGGGGCTGCCGAAACAGACGGCGGTGGTAAGGCAGAAGACTCCGAACGGGAGCCGGCCGATGGGGCCGGGGTGACGATCCAGACGGTCCTGCTCGAGTACGACCCGATGATCATGCTCATGGCACGCGTCCTCGCCGAAGCGACAGAACCGTTGACCACCAGGCAGGTCGCCGAGGCCGCGTACATGCCGATGGGCACCCGCGAGGTGCTCACTGCACTCCGAGCGCTGAACGCGTGCGAACTCGTGGACTGCTCGAAGCCGTTCGCGCCGGACGAGGAGGACTGCACCTGGCAGCGCCGCGGCGAGCTGGTCTCCGAGGAGTTCATGAGTCAGGCCCGCGGCGTCTCGATGTCCGCTGCTCCGGACCGGGTCGTCTGCCCCACCTGCCGCCACGTTCGGCCCATCGCCGGAGTCTCCCGCCCGCGCAAGCGCAACAGCGACCTTCGAGCGGACGGGTCCCGCAGGCTCCCTCCCGGTGCGCTTAAGAAGTTCGCCGAGGAGTGGCTGCGGCGCCCCGAAAATGCGGGCGAGGTGGTCTCGGTCGGGCAGCTCAAGCGGGAACTGCGCCAGGAGCACGGCAACCAGATCAGTGAGACCTCGTACGGCGCGCTCAGGCAGTTGCTGGAGGAGCAGTTCAGCAAGCCGGACCCGACCGATGCGACCGAGCGGCCGCTGGTGGTCCTCGAAGAAGGGGTCTCGCCGATCTCCTTCCGGATCCGCGACCTCGCCTGAGCGAGCAGCGATCCGGCAATCACAAGCGGTGCCGCCGCGCCCTTCGGCAGCGCGGCGGCGCCGCCCTACCCATGAAATGAGTCCTGAATGGATATAGAAGAGGCGATGCACGCTGTCGGGGAGGGCTTTCTGGCCGTGCCTGAGGCCGAACGCGACTCAGGCCGCTGGGGCACGGTGTGCCTGATCGACAGCGACCAGATCCCGATCCGGTTGCACGGCATCACCAACGGCCGGGCGGCTGCTCTGACCGCGATGCCGTTGCCGGACACCGACAGCATCACCTTGCCGCTCAAGCGGGAGTTGCTCGGCGTTGGCGCGGCCTTCACCACGGTGGTCAACATCAAGGGCAACAACGCGACCGGCGTCGGGGTGCGACCGGCCAACGGCCGCCTGACCGATTGGCTCTTCCCCGCATCGGTCGGTCGCCTGCTGGGCCGACGCGTGCTTGTGGAAGTCCACATTGCCTGGCCGAGATGCACCTGCGGCGACCTAGCCGCACCCGACGTTCCCAACCAGGTGGCGACGCGCCGATCGACGCCGTCACCGGCTGGTCCGACAGCAGCGTGACCTGGCTGTACCAGGAAGCGCTCGACGCGTTGGAAGGGAGACCGACACGACATCCGATACCTGTTCCCACCAGGCGAACAGGTCGTTGAACGCACCAATCAAGTCTGAAAAGGAGTGCCATGACCGTCACCAACCGCGTACTCGCCGAAGGGCGCCTGATCGAATACCGCCCGCACCTGCCGGGCACCGACGACCGCCTCGGCGGCATGGTCGGGGTCGTCTCCCCGATCACCGGCCAGCGCCGGACCCTCGCCGCCGTCCCGGTCTGCGACACCGGACAACTCATCGCCGTCCTCTCCGAAGGGATCAGTCTCAAGGCTGACGACTTCCCGGTGACCGCTTGCGCCAAGGCCCGCACGTCCCTGCTGCTTGCCGCGGGCCGCATCGATGCGAACACGCCGATCCCCGGGAAGCAGGGACCGGCCGACCTCGTCGGCTGCGCCCCTGGCGAGGGGATCGGTCCGAGCAGGCTGCATCCGGCCACCGAGCACGTGCTCGGCCGCATGGTGCGGCTCGAACTCCACGGCCCCGAATGCATCTGCCATGCAGTAGCTGCCGGGCCGCACACTTGGATGGGGGCTGCCAATGCCTGATCTCACCGCTCCGCTCGTCCTCGGCGAAGGCGTCCTCACCTGGCCGCCCGAGGAGCGACTGCTCGGCCGCTGGGGCTCGGTCGGCCTCGACCTTGGGGACGGCCAGTTCGCCGTGTTCAAGGACGTGCCGATCGGCGCACTCGCCAAGATGACCGCCACGGTCCTCAAGGTCCGCACGACGCTGCTGCGCCCCGATCCGGTTCGGCAGCTCGTACCGACCACGCCCGCGCTGGGCGAGGAGATCGAGCTGGGGATCGGGCAGGTGTTCCAGCCCGACCTGGCCGGGCGGGGGAACGTCGCCGTCGGTCTCGCACCCCTGGCGGAGTTCTGGAAGGCCAATGAGTGGCTCTCGCCGACCGGCTTGATCCGCGGACACAACCATCTCGTCCGCCTCACGCTCCACCCGTACCGCGGGTTCACCACGGACGTGACGCGAACGGCGGACGCCGCATAAGCGGCGCCCGCCATTTTCAAACCGTGGTGCGGCCAAGTTCTGACTGGAATCTGGCTTGGCCGCACCCACCACACGAAAGGAACAGTGCAGTGAATCTGCCAGTTTACAAGTCGGTGGGCGACTTCGCCTCCCTCGAACCGGGGACCGTCGCCGGCCTCGTCCCGCTGCTGTTCGACCAGCGGCCCTGCGAACAGCTCGTCGCGATCGCGATCGGGCCGAAAGGCCCGGTCCATCTCTCGGCCTGGCTGCTGACCGACCTCGACGCCGAAGACGGGCCTGATCGGTTCGAGACCGTCCTCGCCCCGGTCCAGGCCAGTGGAATCTGGTTGATCGGCTTCAGCGCCGACCTGACGAACATCGCCGCCGCCGTCGCCGGGCTCCTCGACTTCCTCGAGACGCCGAAATGGGGCAAACACTGGACGGCCATCGCCGTCACCAACAACGGCCGCCAATGGGGCTACGTCGACGACCACATCGATCAGACCGATCCCGAACAGCTCCAGTCCGTACCGGTCCTCGATCCGCTCTGGGCGCACCTGGCCGCACTCACGGTGAAGGCGATGTGCGCCCGCGCGCTCGGTTTCGACGCGCCCGAGAACAAGGAGAGCCGTGCGATGGAGGTCATCATCGCCGATCTCCGCGAAAGCATGTCCGATGAGGCCAGAGCACAGCGGCGCTGGGCGGACGAGCTCAGCCTGCTGGAAGCGATGGAGATCGAAGACTCGATCTCCGCGGCGGCGGCGATCAACCTCGGCCAGGCCCTTGTCGACTCGCCCTCCCTCATGAGTTCGGCCTTGCACCGGATCGCCTCCTCGCCCGACCGGGCCGGAGTTGGTCTGTGGCGCAAGATCGTCGAGCACACCAGCGGCCAGGCGCAAAGCCTTGGGGCGATCCTTGCCGGATTCGCCGCTTGGCGGACCGGCGACGTCGCCACGGCGTGCGCTGCCGTCACGGTCGCCTACCCCGACCGCCAGCAGCAACCGGCCGCTCGGGTCCTTGCCGAACTGATGTCGACCGGCATCAGCGCTGACGCGCTTCTGCCCACCGCGCCGGGGAGAGACGGCGAGGAAAACACTCCGCCTGACGACACCGAGCCGTCGAGCGAAGGCGGCGAACCGGGAGCGGTGGCCTGACATGCTCAACGCAACCGTTCACGAGCAGATCAACGCGGGGCTTCGCCAGTCACTCGCCGACTGCATGCCCACCGGCTCCGGCGGCATCATCGCCGTCCGGGACCTGCCCGAACAGTACGAGGTCGCCCCAATGGACGACCTCACGGCCGCCTACGGCGAACTCCGCATGACCGCACTCGGCGTCACCGACGCGCTCGCAGCACTCACCGCCGAGATCCGCTCCAACGCAAACGCTTCGGATGCACATTTGGTCGGGATCGGCCTGATCGGCCACGCGCCGATCGGGACGATCGGCATGGTGGCCACGCTGCTGGCCGTTGTCGACGGCCACGTCCACCAGATCACCTGGCCGCACGAGCAGGCCATGCCGATCTGGGAGATCAAACCCAGAGCTGAGGTCGACGACGCGGGCTGCGCGGCGTATGCCGCTGCCGTCCAGGACCTCCTCGACGCCCTCGCCAGTGCGACCGAAGGCGGTGAGGAGCAGTGAGTCGGGGTTTCCACGAGGCGTGCAACACCGCCCTACGCACGGCCATGGCCGACCTGTTCGGCTTCGACCGCGACGGCTGGACGCTCCTGGGGTGCTTCGATACCGGCGAGACGCTGGTGTGGAAGCCGCTCACCGAGATCGCCCAGGCTGTCGGTGACGCTCTGGCGCGGTTGTCGGCCGACGCGGGCGTCGCGCTCGCGATGGACACCGAGCTGACGGTCGGCTTCGCGGGCGCGACCTTCGAGGACCTCCCGTACCTGCGAGGGATCGCGGAGGTCCGATACGGCAGCAATGACCAGGGGCGGCACGCAAACGCCCGTGCCGTCTTCGACGATGCGTGGCGGCACCTGGTGTCCTGGAAGGCCGACGAGGCCGCACCGGACTGGGAGCTGTTCAGCCCGCCGGACGTGGCCCAGTCGCCGCTCGCCACCGACACGGTGCTGACGGGCCTGCTCGGTGCCATTCTCGGAGCGCTTGAGCTGGGTCATCGCCAGGTGACCGAAGCGCAGCGGGAGCTGAGCACCTGCCTGCGCGACCTCGTCGCCGAATGCAACGAGACGGTCGTTCCGGCGGTGTTCCTCATCGTGCACCGAGGCGGAGCATGGGAGACCCACATTGCCGGTGATCTGACCGTACAAGTGGGGGCGAAGGTGGAGTCGGGAATGAGCGTGGCCGACGCGGTCGGTGCGCTCGCGGCCGACATCGAGACCGACCCGCCCGCCGTAATCCCGACCCTCCGAGGGGTGGGCACCATCGTCCACTACGACACCGAAGACGGCGGCGCCCACGCCAGCCTGGTCGCACTCTGCGACCAGGCCCTGCATGCCGCCTCGTGGGTCCTCGGGCACGACCGGCCTGACTGGCAGATCCTCCCGGTCCCGGCCGCCGATCCCGACTACTGGGCCATGGTCTCGGCGTACACCCGCCTGACCGACGCAATCCGCGGCGATAAGCGCTAACGCCGCCTCACCGCCGGGCAGGCGAAAGCCTGCCCGGCGGCCAAACCCGGCCCGCCACGCGCTACCGGCCTCTGACGGCCTGGCATTCGGGGCAAGCACTCCGGACACCGCGAGGTCGCCCCGCGCCACGCCCTCACCAGACCTGCATCGACGCGTGAGAACGCGAGAAATCCAGAACCCACCAACCATTCGACTCCACGAAGGAGCACACCATCATGCCAACTGCAACCTGCTGGAATTGTCACCGGCTACTGTCCGAAGCCGCCCCCAGCCCTCACTTCTGCAACGAGGAATGCGCCCTCAGCTACTGGACGCGGCCGAGTCCACCGCCCGAAACCGGACGAGACAGCGTCGACCGTGAAGCACTCCGGGCAGCCCAAGACCAGGCCCGAAGCGACTGGGAGGCCGAACGCGTCCGCTTCAGCGACCTCGCCGAATCCCTCGCCCCGGCCCTGCTCGCGCTTTGTGACAACGGCTGGAGCCTGCGATCGATCGCCGAAGCCGCCCACATCAGTACGTTCCTGCCCGCCCGCCTGCTCGATGCCTACATCAACCGGGCCGCAGATCCTGACGCGGTCGACAGGTGCCGCACGTTCCTCGACTGCGGACACGGCTACCGCCTACTCGACTCCTGCCCATCCTGCGACGCCGACGAGGAGCACACCGAAGCCGCCTGCGACCCACCGGATGACGAGGGTGTTCACCGCCTCGGCGAAGGTGTCCTGGGCTGGACCCAAGTCGAAGCCGACACCGGCAGATGGGGCACGGTCCTCCTCACCGACGCCACCGGAGGGCGCGTCCAATTCCCCGCCGCACCGCACGGCCAACGGGGCACCCTAACCGCCACGGTCCTGGCACATCGTTCCGCCGCCTACACCGGTACTCGCGACCGCCCCGCCACGGGGCACACCACCTCCATCGGTGAGGTGGTGGAGCTCGGGTGTGGAGAGCTGTTCTGCGACGCCGATGTCGAAGGTGCTGCCGCCATCGCTCTCGGAGTCCGCCCACCCTGGACCGAGGCACACCACCTCGGCTGGCTCGATATCGACGCGCTGCACCAGGTCGTCGGCCAACAGGTCCGGCTCGATTTCACTCCCGAGCCCGACCAAAGCACGATCCGCGCCCACCTCTCCTGGGACGCTTCCGGTCACCTTCCCTCAGCCTCCGGTGACCCTTTCGGCCGTCACCAACGCGTCAGCGTCCTTCTCACCGCGCTGCTGACCGAACAGTTCCTGGCCGGTACTGGCGGCACGACGAGGAGCCTATGGGCGCTCGACCGTACTGGCCGAGCCGTAACTGCCGCGCCCGTTGTCACGGCCGAGGGCATCGCCCAGACCGAGGCCGAAGGGGTCGAACTCTTCACCGTCATCCGTAGCGCCCAGAGCCCACCGGTCGGTCCCGGCACCGAGCGTCTCGGCCTCGCCTGGTGCATGACCTCCGACCTGACCTGGCAGATCGGCGGCATCACCGCCGTCATCGCCGGGCGGGTCCATCGCCTCTCCTACGACCGCGATAACGATGACATCCGAGCAGGCCACGACGAGTTCGATCGCTGGAGCGAGGCCGAGTCGGGCCTTGTCGCCGCACTTGCTGCCTCGAACGCCTGGCGAACCGTATAACCGCCATCAAGAGAGACTGTGTGTGAGGGAGCCCAAACGCTCACGCACAGTCGCTCTTTTTCTTCGTTACTATCATCCATTATGGATAATGGGAAACGATAGCGAACTAACGTCTTCACGAATACAGGCAGGGCGAAGGAAGTTTAGTCAAAGCCCGCCGGTAGCGGCCAGTGCCGTTGCCCACCAGCAACCGCCCAAGAGTGCGGGGCCGAGTGGAAGGTACGGCCCAGTGCTGCTTCGCCCGAGACGGACCATCGCGATGGTGGTCCACCACAACAAGCACGCCAGTACCAGCCCCGTCCACAACACGGGGACTGACCACCATCCCAGGTAGAGACCGACAACTCCCAGAAGGGCAACGTCGCCAAGACCGATCTGGTCGCTGGCGCCTTTCCACCACGCCCATCCAACCACAACGACGATAAGTCCAGAGGAGACCGCTCGCACCAAATGGCTTGCGCTGCCCGACCACAAAGCGTCGACGCTAAAGGTCACGAGAGCGGCAAGAGCCATGATTGTCAAGATTGGAAACGGCAAGAACATCGAACGCAAGTCAATCCATGCTAGACCTGGGGCGATCGCTGCGAACAACACAAACACCGATGATCCAGGCCGGGCCGATACCAACTGAGCCATCACTATCGCGCTAACTGCCGATGCCACCGAAACCCCCGCTAGGGCCCGCCGACCCCCACGCCCACCCTTCGGAGCGAAATCCGCGTTGGCAGGTTCAAGCATCTCAGCGATCTTCCACATCACGATCGCGATCGCGAAACTGCCGAACAGTATTCTGCTTACATCATGCAGCGAGAGTGGAAGATTGAGTGTGATCATAATGATACTTCACATAAGGGCAGATAGATATGATCCGCTATTCCCTACTTCACGCATCTAGCCCCGTTGATTGCACAAATGCACGCGCATCATTCGGGATGCTGCTTATCTAAGACACTGCTGCGATTCGGACCGTAGAGATACATGGACACATCCGAAAGCTTGATGCCAGAGGCGAAATATCAGCAGAGATCGTCGCTGCCAACCACGTCCCGAAAACACCCTCCTGCTGGCACGGGCCTACCACTTCGTTCGGCCCACGACTTAAGCTCTCCAGGACGTTTCGAGTTCCGGCGAGAATGCACACTGCCAATGCGTGTGGCTGCCTTGATGTACTCACTCAGTGTCTGCCGCAAGATGGATGCCTCGTCTCCGGGCATCTCGATCTGGTAAAGATTATGATCGAGGCCGAATACTACACTTTCTGTTGTGAGCGCATCGTTGAAATCATTTGGATTACTAGCCTGGGGGCCCATTTGTGTGTCCCTTCAACTCGACGGTTCAACTGAGTTGCCAGCCGTCATATATATGAGAAACTGACGTAACCAATCTTGTCAGATGCATAACAGTTATCAACAAATCAACAGACAGATTCTTCGTCGACGTTTCCAGTACTACTAGAAAATTCGAGATGTTTGGGCCATGATCGAGCTTTTCAAGTATTCAGGCGCATTATTACTGGAATAGTCCAAACTAAGATGCCTGTCGACCCGAGAAACGCGAATGTCCGAATCTAGATCCGATCACCGCAAGGCGTCTGGCGTCGTAGAGAGCTGCGCAAGCACCTCCGAAAGCTTGATGCCCCAGAAGCCCTTCGTTTGTCGGCGCGGACCCGGTGAGGACGGACGCGTGGCTGCCCCTATGCGATGCGGGGAACGCGGGCTTTCCCCTGAACGGGTTCGAATTGCAGCGAGCCCCCGGCACTGCCCGGCCGTGATCACGATTGACATCGGCTTGTGGTCCTGTTCGGCGGTCAGGTGCAGCTTGATGGTGCACCCGCCGCACGACCGCCCCAGGCCGTGGTCTCCGGGCTCAACGAAGACACTGTCCGGCGGTTCCTTCTACAGGTTCGCCCTGCTTGCAGGCCCGGCCGCATGCTGACGAGCGCGGCACACTGTGGAGCCGACGCTCAGGTCCCACGTGATCGCGTCGCTCGCGTCGGCAAAAGACTGGAGCCAGGTGAGGATCCGCTGCCCGCGGCGGAAGAGGTCGTAGACCCGGCCCCATGGTCCGTACTCAATGGGCACGTCCCGCCGCCGAACCCCGAACCGTATGCCGCCGATCAACTGCCGCCGAGGCTAGATGGGCGGCCGCCCCGCCCTGGCGCCTTTCAACAACAACAGCTCCACCAATTTTCACGCAGGCCTTTGGCGCCATTGCTGATCGCGTGGACGGACCAGTTTCTGGTCGGGATCGGCAAGGTCAGCTCATCCGCCCGTGCCGCCTCGATGCGCAGCTTCGTGGAGGAGGCGCGGGCCAGCACAAACGGGAGCCAACCTTGTAGAGACGCGGCCCAGGCGCGGAGAGTTGCCGTAGACCTCGTCGCCGGTCCCCAATACCTCCGAGGGGCCGGCGGGGCCGGGGCCGGAAGGTCCCGGAGGTCGTGAGGGAACCAGATCAGCCCTCACCTTCTGTCAAAACCAACCTTCATGGGTTTAGTACTAGACCAGTTTGACGGAGTCAAATAGTCTTGAGAAATGACAGTAAAGCGCCCATCCATTAATTCTCTGGCGTTCGCTCTCGCCTTCTTCGTGGCAATTTCTGTGCTTTCATGGGTGTTTTGGATGATCTCTGGTTCAACCGGTAGCAGCAAGGCCCTCACAGTTTTCGCCGCGTCCGTGGGTATCGTTGGGGCGCTTTCGTCGATCGCTGGAATCGCAACGATGCCGCGCCGAGATGCGAAGACAGCGAAGGACCATGAAGCGGCGCTACGCGAAACTTGCCAAGACTCGTTTCGCCGGATTCTCCAGCAACAATGGTCTGCCGAAGCCATCACTCTTGGATTGCGCCCAAATCCGGTCAGAATTAAACTATCGCTTTTGGAAAAACTGGGAGACACACGTGCATCAAAACTAGCCCGCAAGCATCTTCAATCGAATGAAATCACCGTCTCAGACCTGCCGTTGTTTTGGAACAATCTCATACATCCGCGCCGACTTTATATCGTCGGTGAACCAGGAAGTGGGAAAACCTCCGCGGCCATTTTTTTGACGGACTACCTGAGTCATTCCAGTGAATCAACTGATCCATTTCCTGTGTATCTCAACATGGCAAGCTGGGATGGAGTATCGGGATTTCGTGAGTGGATCATCACCAGCGCGACGAAACGATTTCCCGTTCTTGCGACAAAACTTTCCGATCGCACCGTTGCTGAGGCACTCTATGATGAAAATCTAATCGTACCAGTCTTGGACGGATTGGATGAACTTGCTTCCCAAGAGCTACGTGCAACCGCGCTGCGTGCCCTGTACAACGTAGCAACCTCATCTGGAATACCATTCATTCTGACATCACAGTCATGTGTTGCAAACGACTCCAGCAATCAAATCGGCTTGACCACTCCAAACATGGTTGCAATGGCAATGCAGCCTATTGACCCTTCGGAGGTCATAGAATTTTTGACTATGGGGCAACTCGATGACGGTCATTGGGACGGCGTTGCGTCCGAGATCGCCAACCCTTTTAACCCAGTCGCCCAGTGCCTGACGAACCCGCTGATGGCATTTCTTTGCAAGCAGTCGTATCAAGACCGTAGTACAAATCCCGAGGATCTTCTGCAATTCAACTTTGCACACGAGGTAGAGATGCACCTGATCACTGGGTTTTTGCCCGCCAAGTACGGCAAGGCAGCGAAGCATGTGGGGAGAGATTCAAAGAAATCTCACCCCTACAGTTGGCCACAGGCGCTTCAGTGGCTGACTTTCCTTGCTGAGCATCTCCAACGAGATGACCGCAGCATCGATTGGTGGAGGCTGCCTACGATCCGGCGACATCGAGTTTGGGTAGGAGGAATTGAATCCGCAGTCCTTGCGGTCGCAAGTTGCATGCTTACTGGGTTGATTCTCGGAGGGATTCTCGCATACACACAAATTGTCCCGGATGTCGAAACAACTGGTGAGTTTGCGACAATAATGGAACGTGGACGTGCTCGTTTCCAGGACATGTACCAGCACGCGCATGCCCGAGGGCTTGAGATCGCGCTGTCTTCATTGGTAGCGGGACTCCTGGTCGTGATATCTATGTCAGGCCCGTTTGCACTACTCTTCGGTCTACCGACTATTCTCATTAATAAATCGCGCGAGAAAATTCCAGTTCAGATCGGATTCAGTTCAAAGAGTTTCCGACAGGCCATGCTCTATGTTAATTCGAGCGCGGGATTCTGGATCATCGGATCGAGTATTGGAGGACTGTTCCTAGCTGCATTCTTCGGCGGATTGGGCGAACACCTTTTCGGTGACAAACCAACCGACATCACTCTCGGAGACTCGATCGTTGTAACGGCGTGCGGACTTATTCTCGGAGTCATAGTTACTATATGGGTTTACGTATTCGGAATTATCGGCCAATTTGGTAGAATATTTGCAACTCCAGCGCACGAGGCAAGGAACTTTTCAAGCGCGAGAGCTTCAGTTCGCGATGGACGTTCAGCAACGATTCTCTCATGCTCTTCATTTTTTGCAGTTGGGTTTACTATCGTAGCGAGCATCGCCTTGCCGCTAATAGGTTGGCAAGGAGCGATCGTACTCGCAACTGCCTTCGGTCTCAGCGCCGCATTGCTTGGAATTTTCTATCATGACAACCCATGGCCGAGATACAAGATCTCACTGCTCGTCGCCTCGGGGCAGTGGAGCAAAAACTTGCCACGGAACTTCATTGAATTTCTCGAGGACGCGCATAGAAGAGGTGTTCTGCGGCAAGTTGGCGCATCCTATCAATTCCGGCACCAGCTCATTCAGGAGTACTTGATCCGGCGAACGTAGCGAACACGGTCGGAGTATTTGGCGAACCTCGCAGTTCAGCTTGGGCGTCGTGCTGCAAGGGCTGGGATCGCTTCGATTTTTTCTAGCGGGATGCGGCTCCAGTCAAGACCGTATGGGCGAGACGACTTCGGGCATTCGATGATCTTGCTAGGTGTGATGATCAGGTCCAAGCGGAAGTCGTGCTGTTCTTCGGGCAGGTCCTCATTGAGGACTTGGAGGTCGTGCACGGTGGTGGCGAGCACGGTGCGGTCGTCTACGAGGCCGGCGTCGGTCAGGATCGCGACTTCCAAGTCGGCGTATCCTGCGCCTTTTCCGATACGTACGCCGTTGGGGTTGACCGCGACGGATCCGGTGATGATGAAGTCGATGTGCCCCATCGGCTTCATCTGGTCGACTTCAACCGTTGGCGCGTACTCACTAGCGGTGACAGGCGTGGCGGCTTCCCGTGGTGGATGTTCCTCCAACAGCGGATTGAGGTAGTAGAACGGCTTTGCCTCGGCGAGCTTGGGGACGGCCATGAACAGGGTCTTCCCGGTTGCGAGGGCGAGTTCTCGCACGGGTGCCTGGGGTTTGTCCGGGTTGGCTTTCACTACCGTGGCTGCTCGCCACTGGGGCAGCGTCGCAAGATTGTTCGAGGCCGCTCCTGCTCCGTGAAAGTTTGGAATTCGACCGAAGGCCTCGGTAGCGACCGCCTGCTTTGAATCGAGGATGTGCCAGATGCGTTCGCGCACTTGCTGTTTGCTCTCGGAGCCACTCATCGCTGCCTCCCTATTGGTGCTCCCTAGGATGCCATGAGGCTGATCAGCCTGTCGTGGACCTCGCCGTCGCGAGGGAAGCCACGCAGGCGCAACTGGCGAGCGGCAGTAGCCGCGGCCTTCATACCGCCTCCTGAACGCGTGCGCTCCAGCTCATCTATTGCCAGGTGGAGGTGTGCGGCCGCGGAATCGAGGTCGCCCTGGCGGGTGTGGGCCGCGGCGAGATTGCTGAGGACGATCGCGTTGGATTTCTTACGCTGCACCCATGCTCCGTTGAGGAGTCGAATGGCGTCAGGAAGCGCGTCGAGCTGGAGCATACAGGATCCGGCCATTCTGGCGAAGGTCCGAGGGGAGCAGAGTTCAGCATGCGGGTCGGCTGGATCCACATGGCCGGCTAGGGTTTCGGCACTCTCCAGTGCCGCTTCACAAGCAGCGCGTTGGTTCGCGAACGCAAAGGATTCTGCTGCGTGAAGCAAAGCGAAAGCCGCGATGGGCGCCTGGCAGTCTCGTGACGCTTGGTCGAACTGGGTCGCCGCTCGGTCGGGACGGTGCTGACCATAGAGGGTGACCATGCCAGCACGGATACGTCCCAGTGCCAGCGTGTCCGGTTCTGCGGCGGCTTCTGCATGGTGAACGGCACTGGTGAAATAGCCCAGTGGCCCGCTCTGGTCGCGCCGTGCGGATGCGTCCCACAGGACTTGTCCCATCAGGATCGAGACTTCAGCGGCGGCGTGATGCAGGCGCCTTCGCGCTCGATCGTCCGTGGTTTGCGTTGGGAGGTTGACCAAGCGACCGTGCAGGTTCGCGGCTTCGGAAATCAGCAGTGCTGAAGGCGCATGGTCGTATTGGTCGCAGAGGGCGCGCACGCGATCGTGTAGGGATGCGGCCATCGACGTGTCAACCCGGTGTCCGCTGCCGGTCGCGCTGAGCGCGGCCTGCAGCTGCAAGTTCTCTTCTCCGGCACGCTCACTGACGACACCATCGGTCTCGGGCGGAGTAAGCGCCTGGTCGAGGTCGGCCAGGCTCAGGCCGAGTGCTACTGCGAGACCTGGCCGGAAGGCGGGTTGTGGTTCTCTCCTCCCTGATTCCCAGTTGCGTATGGTCGTCGGCTCAACTCCAAGTGCCCTGGCGAGGCTTTCCTGGGTATGACCACAGAGTTTGCGCGCTCTGATCAGCCCAATACGTCGCTGTGTCATGTTTCGCCTCCATCTGCGATCTATCATCCCAAGGCTATCTGCGCAGGTCAAGCTGGTCTTTCCCGGTTTCTTCCCGGTTTTTTCACGGTTGATGCGCTCGATCCTTCTCGACGCCAAGGGTTTGATGATGACGGAGGCTGTCGCACTGACGCTCTCCTGAAGGGACTGTGACAGACATTCCCAGACCACACCGCCTAGAGGGCTGGAGGAGCGGATGAACGAGACCGGAACCAAAATGGTCGAAGCCGCCGACGCGGTCGTGGCCGAGACTGTTCACGCCGCTGGAAAAGCGAATCGTATTGCTCCGCGCGCGCCGTCCCAACCGATCGAGCGCACGGTCCGCTCGATCGACACGGCGGTCACCGGGCTGACGATGCGGCTCACCGCATGCGATGGTGACTCACTGGTGCGCATCTCGCCCTGGAGCGTGGACTGGCCGTTGGTCGGTGAGGTCGACCGGATCGACAACGGCACCATCCAACCTCCGCGTCTAGCGATTCTCGACACCGAGGTTATCCCCGGCCTGTTCGACGCCTCCAAGACGATGCTCGCTGCCGCTGCCGCTGCCGCTGCCGCTGTCGCGCACGACCGCGAACGGGGGGCGTCATGAGCAACGCACCCGAGGTAGCAGAGCCGGAGGAGGGCGAAGCACCCGAACCCGAAGCGGTGGTCAGCATCGGCGAGTTCTGGGTGCCGAGGCTCGGCCTGCTGAAAGCGGCCCTTCCCGAGGATTCCGGCGCACCCTACCGCGCTGATCTGGCGTCGGAGCGGGTGACGTTCACACTGACCCACCCTGAGTTGTACCCGCGGATCGCGGTCGTGATCGGCCTCGACCCAGTGAACGCTGAATGGACGATCGTCCCCAGCTCCTGGCCCAAGGACCTCCGAGCGATTGCGATCGACCGAGCTGCGGGCCTGCGACGACGAGCGATGCTCCAGCAGGGCCGAACCCAGTGAGCGGCATGAGTCGGCACCGGATCGGTGAGTTCGAGTTGGAGGTCGGCGGCGGGGTGCATCGCTATCGGGTGTACGCCGTGGCCGAGGCGGGCGCGGTCGTCGTCTCCCGCGTGCATCCGGACCCCGACCGGGGACGGGACCTGGCCTCGGCGTCCGGACTCGACGGGGACCGTCCAAGGTTCGCGCTGCCGTCGAACTGGGACACGCTCCTCACTGAGGACGCCCAGGCGCAGATCGACGCGGCCTACTTCGACTGGCAAGTCGACGTAGCGGTTGCGGGCCTGCTGAACGAGTCCCGCGTGTGGGAGGGGCCTGCCGATGCCCAATAACCCACCACCGGTCGCGGATCTCGATCCGCCCCAGACGGCACGCCCTTTGGTGGGTACACGTCGCATCGCGGACCGGGACTTCACGTTCACGGTGTACAGCCCCGCGCTGGTCACGGTCACCGACCCCGAAGTACAGCACCGGTTCGTCGCGAACATCACCGTCTTGCCGCGTTCGGGCACGACCGTGCTGTACCACTCCTGGACTTATCGCGAGGTTTTCGGGGTGGACCGGTCCGACCCTGCCGGGCGCAGCGCCCGTGAGGCGTTGATCGCCGCCGCCCTAGAGGTACGCGACACCCCGCCGCCAGGCGACTGAAGTTCGCTGCCCTTTGACCGAGCGCGGACGCACAGTACTTGCTCTACCTCAGAGCGATGCCGAGGTCTCGCCACCCCCTCCAAATTCTTCGACATCTGACAGGAGCCCTCGCATGCAGCAGCCGTCCGCTGACCCCGACACCAATCCGAGCGTCACCGCCGCCATCGCCAACCTCCCGGAGCGTCAAACCCGACCTTCTGTCCAGCATGTTCGGCGCGTCGCCGACCGCATCGCGCGCCTCACCGTTGACGGCGGGTACCGGTTCGCCATCGACCACCGCGCCGACGAGCACGGCACACACCATTTCGGAATCTGGACTGACAGCGTCCACCACGCCGACGCTTTGGCCGGAACCGTGACCGTCACCCCCACCGGGGAGGTGACAGCCGCATGGACCAACGAGGGCAACTGGATCGGTCTACGCGAGCACACCGCGCCCGCCCGGCAGGTCCGCGACGCGATCGAGGAACTGGCCTCACTGTTGACCGCCGCCGAAGTCGTGGGCGGCGGCCACGTGGACCTGACCAACAGCGGTCACGCCCTCGTCCGCGCCCTCGGGACCGGGCCCTCCCGACACCACCCGACCAGCGGCCCGTGCACAACCCCGGACTGTCTCATTCCCCTGGCGGCAGCATGACAACCACCCTGGCACTCGGCCACTTCCGCTACGCCCTCGACCAGGCCGAAACCGACCCCGGATACGGTGGACCGCTCTCGGCTACGATGCTGCTGCGCCACCCTGGCGGCTCCGACCCGCTCGCCAGCCTCCAACGCCTCCACACCGACACACCGGAACTGGTCGTCTACCCGTGGGTGAACGCGAGCGAGCGTGCCCGACTGGAGACGTGGCGGCAGGTCATCCTCGCGCACGCCCAACACGTCTGGCGCACCCAGGCCGGCGCGACGAACGCCGCCGGAGGCGACCGGTGGCAGGACCGCCCGTTCGCCGCGTTGGGGATCGCCAACGGGGTCGCCATGATCGCGCTGGGCGTGTACTTCGTTGTCGTCCCCGCCCAGACGCCGCCGCTGGCCCTGGCCGCCCTCAGCGCCGTGATCTGCGCCGGGTCCTACCTCGGGGTGTTCTGGCTGCTCCTGGGAGTGCGACGCGCGATGCGCGTCACCTGGAGAGTCACCGCGCTCGCGGTGTCGTTTTGGGTCCTGGTCTATGCGTGGCTTCGCCTGCTCGACCATCTGTCCGGAGTGGCCTCGTGAATCCCTCGACTATCGCACGCCTGCCCGATGCCGGAGGAGACAGCGCCGACCACAACGCTGTCTCCTCAAAGTAACCGAGGCCGCCGACCGCTTCCCCGGGCATTGGACTCACCCCAATCGCAAGATCAAACACGACAAGGAGAAATACGACATGTTCGAGACGAACTCGTTCGCCGCCGCGCAGGTTCCCGGCGTCGGCATCAGTGCCGCGATCGCTACCCCGAGCACCTTCGGGGCGCAGCGCACCACCGCGACCGCGACGGTCATGAAGCCGGTCAATGGCGGGACCTACGACTTCGACCGGCAGGTGACGGTGGTCGAGGGTGCCCCGCTGGCGCACCAGGTGGCCGAGCGGACCCCGTACAACACCGTCTACGACTCCCAGGAGTTCACCGACCGCGAAGCCTAGATCAACCCCAGTGCGGGGGGCGGCTTCGGCCGTTCCCCGCCGTCCCTGGAGGCAACCATGACCGTTCTCGTTCTCACCCACCGCGCCGACCTCACCGCCGACCTCGTCGTCCTCGCACTCGAACAAATGGAAGTGCCCGTCCTACGGCTCAACCCCGGTGACACCGGCCGGTCGGTCGAGTTGGACGCTCGATTCGACAACGGCCGTTGGTACGGCCGACTCGCGTTCAAAGGACGCGAGCTGGCCCTGTCCGACATCTGCTCGATCTACTACCGCAGGCCAACCACATGGACCGGCCCCGAAGGCATGAGTGAAGCCGAAGCCGCCTGGGCGGCCGAAGAAGTCCGCGCCGGATTCGGCGGCGTCCTGATGAGCCTGCGCCAGTGCCGCTGGATCAACCACCCCCGGCTCGCCATGTGGGCCTCGAACAAACCCATACAGCTCGAAGCCGCCGCAAGGTCCGGATTCGAAGTCCCAGCCACGACCGTCACCAACAACGGCAGTCGGGCCGCCCAGTTCGCGACCAAACACTCCCCCGTGGTCTACAAGACCCTCGCTGGAACCCCGCGCGTCGAAGGCGGCGCGATCTACACGACACGCACCACCGCCGACGAGATCCGCACCGAGGCCGAGGCCGTCTCGTACGCTCTTCACCAGTTCCAACAGGAGATCCCCAAGCGGTACGAGGTTCGTCTGACCGTGGTCGACGGCCGCATGTTCGCCGCCCGCATCGACGCCGGAAGCGACCCGGCCCGGCTCGATTGGCGGCGCGATTACGACTCCGTGCGGCTCAGCGTCATCCAAGTCCCGGCCGCCGTTGAGCAATCGGTGCGCCGCTTCATGGACCACCTCGAACTTGTCTTCTCCACGTTCGACTTCATCGTGGACGACCAAGGACGCTGGATCTTCCTGGAGGCCAACACGAACGGCCAATGGGGATTCGTGGAGCAAGACACGAAACTGCCGATCGCCGCGGCCATCGCCGAAGCACTCACTAAAGGAGGCACCACCTGATGACACCCGACGCCCTCGCCGAACTTCTCGGCGGCACCGGAGCCATCACCAGTCCGAGCGTCTACGACGCCTTCAGCCGGGTCGACCGACACGCGTTCGTCCCCGAATGCTGGGTCCGCGACGCGACCGGAGTCAACACCTTCCTGAGCGACTCGACCGATCTCGATACGCGCCGGGCCTGGCTGGAAGTGGTCTACTCAGACGCTGCCCTGGTCACGAAAGTCGATGAGCGCGGCATCGCGCTCAGCTCGTCCTCACAACCGACGATCATGGCACGGATGCTCGAAGCACTCGACCTCAAACCCGGGCAACGGGTGTTGGAGATCGGCACCGGGACCGGGTACAACACCGCGCTCCTGTCCAAGATCGCCGGAGGAGGCCAGGTTTTCTCCATCGACATCGACCCCGCCCTAGTCGAACGAGCCCGGAAAGTCCTGGCCGAACAGGGCCACCACCCTGCTCTGACGGTCGGTGACGGCCGCGAAGGCTGGGCCGCAGGCGGGCCCTACGACCGACTCATCGCCACGTGCGAGACCAGCACGATCCCACCCGCGTGGCTGGCGCAGTGCCGCACCAGGGCCCGCATGGTCGTCAACATCGGCTACGGCAGCGCCGTTCTCACCAAGAACGCGGACGGTGGCGCTCAGGGGCGCTACCTCGAAGGCGTCGCCGCATTCATGCCCGCCCGCGACACCGCCCAAGGACCAGCCCCGACCACCGGGCTCAACCTCGACGCTTTGACCGACACCCCCGGCGCCACAGCGGAAGTCCCCGAGCAGGTCCACGGGAGGCCGTTCCACATGTTCCTCCACACGGTGCGACCCGACCTCATACAACTGCAACTCGACACCAGTCGGTCAGCCTTCGGCGACACACAAGGCCGACAGGTGGTCGTGAGCACCGACGCGACACGCGGCAGTGCCGATCTCTGGAACACCATTCAAGGCGAGTACATGCGCTGGCGGGCATGGGGCCACCCCGAACTACACCACCTCACCATCACCGTCGAGCCCGATGGGGCAACCAGGTTCGAGCCGGACGCGAACCTATGACGAACGAAAGCTAGATGTTGTCCCGTTATTAGTTGCGGGAGATGCTGATCGTGTGGATGGGTGTGACAGCTCGGTGTGGTTCAGGCGGTGCGGGCGAGGTTGTGCATTTGGGCGGTGCTGCTCATCGCGACCGCGATGCCGTTGCCGCGGAGGCGGCAATCGCGCAGGATCTTCCAGGTCTTCATGATGCTGTCGGTTAACGCAGGTTCCAGTCCTTTCGGTTGAAGACGGGCAAAGTGTGTTGTTCTGGTCATCGCGGCCTGGTGTCCCTAGGCCCAGACGTCGAGGCGGATGAGGTCGATCGCGGCGGCGAAGCAATGCCGAATATGTGTCTTCATCCGACCCTTTTAGTGGCTGCGGCAGATGCGGATCCGTCGCAGGACTTGGCTGATGGTTCCCTCGATCCCCGCACGTCGGTGATACCGCTCCTGCCACTCGGCAGTGGCTTCCTGGCCGATGCTCGGCGAGAGCCTGGTATTCGCGTTGGGGCAGAACGGAGAGCAGTCGGCCCCATTTGCTGTTGCCGGTGGCCTTGGTGCAGGCCGAGCGGAGCGGGCACGGGGCGCATGTCGCCGCCAACTGTCTGATCCAGTGGACTGGCTGTCAGGCGCGGTCGACACCGGCGTTTCAGCTGTGGGGCCGGTGCCCGCCGGGGCGCTTGGCCGTCCGGGTATCCCAATCGATGTTGAAGGCATCGTGCCCGAACTGGTCACCTGTCTAGCTAGCCGATCGTATGGAACCGAGGAACTCAACGCTGAGCGCGGAGGCGTCGAAGACCTTGGGGATGCTCATGTAGCCAGTGTCGGCGAGGACGGTCGACCTCGGCGACGTTGGTCGGGAGCCGCCACTGATCAATCGGCCGCGCATATCGCTGCTGCTGGTCGGCATCGATCCGCTCGGCGAGCTACTTCCGCGCGGCCGCCGGCAGCGCCTCCAATTCCAGCCGCAGCGTTTCGGCGACGAATTCCGTCCGGTTCAGACCCCGGGCGATCGAATCGATCCGGTCTCGCTCGAACGCCTCGGCTGTGGCGCGATCCGACAGCCCTTCGATGCATTGCAGCACAGAGACCAACGCCATCCGCCCCGGTGCGATCGCCGGCCGCCCGGTTCCCGAGAACGCCGACCGGAACCATTCATCAACGAACACCGGACCGAGCACCTCTCGCACTCGGATCGCCAGCGTCCCTTTCGAGAACGCCGCCGACACCAGCCGCACCGTCTACTCTGGAACGCCCTCGGTCGCAACCGAATCCAATGCCATCGCACCCTCCTGAGGGCCGGCGGGGTAAAGACCACGCCATACCGCAGTAGTTTCAGCATGAATGTCAGATTTCAGCGTTAACTGACGGCATCTCGTCATCCGCGCGCACGTGTACTCGATGCGGGCGCTGACGTGAGGCGTTGTGCTGCTTCTTCCAGGCAGGAAAGGCCTCGTTGGGGCGGCGGCAGTGAGGGCTGATCGCACTAGTGGCGATGTAGCCGCCGTCGCGGTTACCTGGCAGCGGGGTGTCCACCAGGGCGACGACCAGTTGGGTGTCGGGGTCGATGACGACTTGGTGGTTGGTCGAGTACCGGTAGTTCCCGGTTGCGGGTGAGGACGAGCGTGCCGTCGACGATGAGGACCGTGCCGGGTGCGAAGCGCCTGCGCGGCCGGAGGGCGAGTTTGAGACCGAGGTCGTCGATTATGCGGTCGGCGGCCGATTTCGAGATCCCGAGTAGCGGTGCGAGCAGGCGCATGGTCAGGTTGGTGCGCCAGTAGGCGACGGCTAGGAGCACCCGGTCGGCGAAGGGCCGGCCCGGCCGGGGCGCGTCGGCGCCATCGCGCTCCAACTCGCGCACACTCTCAGTGACGATGACTCACTAAGACCGAGAGTAGAAATCTATTGATTTTCGATCGATATCCATTGACTTTCGATGACACTTGAACGATAATCGATGCATGAAGGCGATCTCTCTCATCATCGTGCGGCTCGGGCTCGGCGGCGTGTTTCTGCTCAGTCTCTACGGCCAGCTCATTCTCATCCCCAGTGTGGACCCCTCGGGGTACCCCGGTTCCGAGGGCATTTCGTACCGGCTCTACGCCTATATGGCCGCAGCCGTACTCGGCCTCGTCTGTGTTCAGGTCATACTCTTCTCATCCTGGATGCTCCTCAATCTCATCCAACGTGACACCATCCTTACTGCCAAGGCATTTCGCTGGGTCGACGCTGTCATATGGGCGACCGGCGCAGCCGTCGCACTGGCAGGCGGGGTAGCCCTCCACTCGGCCATCACCGGCCGAGTCCGAGGTCCAATCGGGGTGTTCGACGAGTTCGACGCAATGATCCTGTGTGTCGGAGTGGGTATTGCCTTCGGTCTCCTCGTCATCATCTTGCGCGGACTATTGCGCAAGGCGATCGAGCTCAAGTCTGAGATCGCCGAGGTGATCTGATGGCAATCGTCGTGGACCTGGATGTCCTCCTTGTCAAGCGAGGTATGTCCGTCGGCGACTTTGCGGAGGCAGTCGGCATCACCCCGGCGAACGTCGCAGTCCTCAAGAATGGTCGCGCCAAGGCGGTCCGATTCAGCACCCTTGAATCGATCTGTCGCGTCCTCGAATGCCAGCCAGGGGACGTGCTCCGCTGGGAGTCTGACCAGGCCTGACCCAGGTCATATGCATTCGGTTGAACTCGCAACAGAAAGAAGTGATCGTGAAACATTTGCCGTTCACGCGATCAGCGAACAGGGCGTCACTATCTCGTAGGCGCCCACATTGGGTCGAGGGGCTGACATCCTCTTTCGGCCCATGCCGAGATGTGGTTGCCTTCGCGGAGGCTGCCGTCGCGGATGGTGACCGCGCGCTGGGCGCGTTCGGCGACCTCGTGGTCGTGGGTGATGATCAGGATCGTCAGGCCCTCGGCGTGCAGTTCGTCCAGTGTGGACATGATGGCGTCGGCGGTCTTCGAGTCGAGGTTGCCCGTGGGCTCGTCGCACAACAGCAGGCTCGGCCCGGCGGCGAGGGCACGGGCGATCGCCACCCTTTGGCGTTCACCACCGGAGAGGGTCGTCGGGAGCGCGTCGAGCCGGTGGGACAGGCCCACGAGTTCGAGTTTCTCGCGGGCGATCTGGCGCCGTTTGCGGCGCGGGATGCCCTGGTACACCAGGGACATGGCCACGTTCTCGGTGGCGGTGCGGTGGGCCATGAGGTGGAACGACTGGAAGATGAACCCGATCTTGCCCGCGCGCAACTGCGTGCGGTGCGCCTCCTTCATCTTCGAGGTGTCGTGGCCGTCGAGCCAGTAGGTGCCCGCAGTGGGGGCGTCGAGGAGGCCCAGGAGGTTGAGCAGCGTCGACTTGCCCGAACCGGAGGGGCCCACGATCGCGACGTACTCGCCATCGGCGACGCGCAGCTCGACCGGTTTGAGCGCTTCGACCGGCGGCGGCCCGGCGTAGGTCATGCCGACCCCGTCCAGCTCGATCAGGGCGCGGCCGCTCTCGCACGGCGCAGCGTCCGCGACCCGCGCGAACACGGCGGTGTCGCCGGGCGTAGAACGCCACCCAGCCGAATAACTCACGGTCGGCCCTTGTCCCACCGTGGGAAATCCCATGGGGCCCAGAATCAAAGGATTCAGTGGCTATGCATTGCCTACAACGGTTGGCGGGGATGGACTGATCGCCGACAAGCCCGAGGCGGTCAGCCAGAACTGCGAGCTGCATGTCGTTGCGAACGCCAAGCCGGTCTCGGAGTTCACCGATCCGACGGTGCATCTGCCGCTCCGTCACACCTTCTCTCCTGGCGATGGCCTTTCGAGTCATACCGGTGAGAAGTCGCTCGATGAGTTCGACCTCCCTGGGCGCAAGGGGAAGCGTGGCACTGAAGTTTTCAAGGGGGTTCAAGAGGTCCTCCATTAAGTTTGCTGACCGTAGTGTAGCCACTCCGCTCCTTTGATGGGGTACACGGATCTTCACGCACAGATATCGACGCTGGCTTGCGGCGGAGGTCCGGTTGGTGACATGCCTCTTGACGGCTGAACGCTTGCCATGCAGAGTGCTTGGGGTCAGCACAAAACAGACTGAGCGGTCGGCCGGACTGGACCTCCAACCGACCGCGAAGCGACGCCGATCGATGAAAGGATTCCAATGACCTCGAACGGCATCAAACACACACTACACCGCGCTGCAAGAGCGGCGATTGTTTTGGTCGCCAGCACGGGGCTGGTGCTCGGAGGCGCGACCGCCGCGTCCGCGGAAAGCCTCAACGGTGTCTGCGAATCGGGTGAGGGCTGCCAGTGGCGCCTGTCCAGCCAGAGCGGCGGGGTCGTCGACCAGGCCGGAACGATCTCCAACTACGCGAACTACACCTACCGCAGCACTAACGGTACAACGAACGGCTACAACGCCGACAACCGAGCGAGCGCACTCAGGTGCCGCGGTAACTCCTACGACAACAAGTTCTGGCAGCACAAAGATCAAGGAGGCTGGTACTTCAAAGTCTACCGCGGGGCGAGCTGGAACTTGACCGAGTATAAGGACGGAGAGTTCGACAACCGAATCTCCGGCATGAGCTGGTACGACTTCAGCTAGCGCAATGAGTTCCGCGACGCCGGGTGGTATCCACGCCCGGCGTCGCGTTTTAGGAGATGTGATGCCACGATCAAGTCGAATAGCTGGCCTTTGCACTGCACTCTTGTTGCTGTGTATTGTCGGTGCATGCTCTCTCGACAGTGCCGAGGAAATCCCGACGGTAGAGACTCCGGAGGCGCAAAGCACCATCGAGTTGACCTGGCCGGTTTACCAGGGGCTCGATATGGTTGGGTTCGAGCGAGCGCGGAGTCGCGCACTCGATGCATTGCTCGTGCAATGTATGAGTCGATTTGGTCTGGATTATCCGGCACCCGCCTACCGTGCTGACGATAGCCGCGACAACCGCTGGGACCATCATGCCTATCGACGATTTGGTGTCGACAGTATGGACGAGGCATCGAACTTCGGGTACATAAATCCGAGCACCGTCTATTTCGAAGAACAAAAGAAGCAGTTTGACGAGAGTGTCCAGTTCACTCCATCCCACGATCTCGTAATGTGGGGAAGTGAAGGAAAATCGACATCTGATGTAGATCCAAACGCTCTCGGAGACGATCCGGAATCCTTCAATGGTGTGGCGATCCCCGAAGGTGGCTGTATTGCCCAGGCCTATGTCGAACTTGAAGGCGATGATACCCCGGCTTCCATGTCGATGTTCAGTGGGGACCCCGATATCATCCAGGGGATAACTCTCTCGGCCTCTGCAAGATTCGAGGAAGACGACCGCGTTGACGAAGTCAACGCGGATTGGGCGGACTGTATGAGCGGCAAAGGATACGAATACGAATCCTGGGATGACCCTTTGGGCACCTTCACTCGCGAGAACGGCGCACCTACACGGAAGGAAATAGAAACCGCGACAGCCGATGTCGAATGTAAACACGAGATCAATCTTGTCGGAAGGCTCTATGCAATAGAAGCCGGATATCAGATCAAATTGATTGAGGAAAGGTCAATAGAAATAGAAGAGGTCAGAAACTGGATGGATTCGGCGGTCCGAAGGTACGAAGATGTCGCTGCCGGATAGCGATACCTGACCAGTTAGTCGATCGTAGATTCGAAACTATCTGAAAGCAAGTGACACGAATGAATAGACAGTGGGCACGAGTAGTAGGTGTTCTAGTGCTGGCTACGGGTGGAATGCTCGCCGCTTGTTCGAGTGATTCGGCTGGAGGAGGATCCGAATATCAAGAGCGTGAGTCGTTCCACCCGCTAGGTCAACCATTGATCGATGGATTCTACTTGGAAGGATTTGTTGAGTCGCGGGTCGCTGCAGTGAACGCGCTAGTGGAGGAGTGCGCGAGTGAGCATGGAGTCGGATTGCCATCAGAACTGCCGGGCGATATGGTCGAAGGCTACTTCCGTGCTGATTTCTTGTACGGGGTGGTAACTGCTGAGGAAGCCGGTGAATCGGGATACGAACCGTATCGTTTGGTCGACCCTCTGGCAGAAGTGACGGCGCAGGGCTGGAGCGAGGAGGTAGTTTCGGTCGTTCTTGGCACCGCGGACGTTGAAGGGGACTGGACCGGAGGATGTCTTGATGAAGCGGAGGCTGCCGTCGACGCGGACTCCACTGTCGGTTCAAATCCTCTCGCCGATGACGGCAAACTCCTTGTTGAGTTGCTTCTGGAACAGGCTTGGGGGTTGTCTGTTTTTGAGGAGGACGTGCAGGAGGTTCTTTCGGATTGGACTGAATGTATGAAGAACAGAGGATACGAGTACGGCAATTATTTTGAGCCTCCCCTGGATCAGCGATTCGCGCGAACCACATCTGAATCGCCATCTGACGAGGAATTGCAGACGGCCCTTGATGATGTCGAGTGCAAAGCCGAAACCAATATCTTTGGCGTGATCGGTCAGATCGACAATGCATTCCAGGAGCGACTCTCCGACATCAACGCCCAGCAGCTCAACGCGGAGCTTACTTGGATGGAGGCAGCTATCGAGCGGTATGAAGGGATCACCGCCCGATGAGCGGCAACGAGACTCGACCTCGACTACTAATGCGGAGAATGCGGGGTCGATAGTGAAAACCCAAGCTTGGCGAGGTCGTTCCGCAACGTTGAGCTATGTTGTTGCCGGATGTGTTGCATTGACGGCTGTGGCCTTCATCTTGGGCCGCAGCATCAAGTCTCCCGACCAGGTGGCAGCCGATGCTGCTGCTCCAGAGTATTCGACGGTCCTTGCGCAAGTCGAGTCCCGAGTGTTGCAGGAGACGCTACAACTGAGCGGTAGCGCAGGGTTTGAGTCCGGCTCTCAGGTTCTCGCGGCCGAAGTCGCCGGCGCCGGGCGACTCGTCGTGTCCTCAGTCGGCGTCGAGGCCGGTGAGGAAGCCCAGAACGGCCAAATGCTCGTCGCGGTCTCCGAGCGGCCCGTGTTTCTCCTTGAAGGGGAGTCCTTTGCATACAGGGACATGCGGCCAGGCTTGGATGGCGACGACATTTCACAGCTTCAGGCCGCTCTCAAGAGCCTCGGATATCAAGTCGACATCACCGGCCATTACGGTTCTTCGACCGCTGCGGCCGTCGAGGTCTTTTATGAGGACCGAGGATACGAAGCCTTGCGGGCCGGAGACCACGAGGCGCTCGACGCCGCCACTAAGGCCGTGGAAGATGCCGAGCGCGTTCACGACAGTGCTGAGGCGTCGCTGCGAGGTGCAGAAGTCGCAGAACCCCGTGACAATGAAGCGATCGCGGGCGCTGAAGCGGCTCTGATTGATGCCGAGGCAGGACTAGATTCTGCGGAAGAGACTCTGGCAGATCTTAAAGCGACGTCAGGGGCTGTGCTTCCTCTTAGCGAAGTGGTGTTCGCCAAAGAATTGCCGGTGAAGGTCAATTCGGTCTCAGCCACGAAGAATGACGTTGTCGTCGTTGGAGATCTTCTGATGTCCCTAGCACAGGGCAACCTAGGGGTGCATGCGGAGGTCAACCCGGTTGACGCGGAGAAGATCGAACCAGGGATGCAGGTGCTGCTCTCGGGGAATGGGGAGGAGATTGAGGGGACGGTTTCCGCAATTGAACAGCCCAAAGCCGTAGAAGGACAAGAGGAGACGCTGCTGCCGGTTCTTCACGTCGAAGCTGAAGTGCCGGAAGCTTGGGCGGGGACGGAGGTCTGGCTCTCCGTAGTACTTTCCACGACCGAGGCGGAAGTCATGGCCGTGCCTCAGACCGCTGTTTACACGTCCTCTGACGGGACCACCTCAGTGCTCCGGCAGAATGGCGACGGCTCCGAAAAGATCGTGGTTGAGCTCGGAGCTACCGGGAACGGATACATCGAGGTCATCTCAGCCGAAGTTCAAATCGGGGACTATGTCGTGGTCGGGCAGCGATGAGGAGGAGGGTCAGGTTCGGCGACCTGACTGGCGAAGCTGGGGCTGCGATGCTCGCAAAGCCGATGCGCGCCGCGCTCACTGCGCTTGGAACCGTCCTCGGTGTTGGTACCTTCGTGGTTGTCCTGGGCCTGACCTCTACCGCCACTGGTCAGATTTCTGAACGCTTTGACGCAATGAAGGCCACCGAGGTGGTGGCGGGTGACATGTCCGCTGAAGTTGGTGCCGAGGGCGATCCCTTCGGAACTGAGGCCGTGTCCCGCATCATGGGTGTGGAAGGTGTCGAGGCCGCAGGTGTCTATGTCCCGGGCAACGAGGCAGCGGTGACCGTGAATGCCGCCGCGGAGGCCGAAGGCGTGGTCGGCCTCGTTGCTGCGAGCCCCGAGGCCCTAGACATCGTCAATCCGCGCTTGGTGACTGGGCGACTGTTCGATCACGGTCACGAGAATCGGCGGGAACGCGTCACGCTACTCTCCAGTTCAGTTGCGAACCGGATGGGTGTTAATGATCTCGGCGCGCAACCCTCCGTGTACATCGACGGCTCGCCTTTCACGATCATCGGGATCTATGATGATGTCGAACGCCGTGTCGATGAGATGCTTCTGACCGCGGTCATACCGCTCGCCGCAGACGAGGACCTTCATGGCGACCAGACGTTGCCCCGCAGCCTGCTGATCGAGACCCGCAACGGGGCTGCGCCTCGCGTCGCTGAGCAGTTGGCGGTCGCGCTCGATCCCGCTCGTCCCGACCGCTACGAGGTGCCTGCGGTCTACGACGCCACGCACCTCTCAGAAGATGTCAACACCGACCTGGGGGTGCTGTTCCTCGCGCTCGCGGGCATCTGCCTGCTTATCGGCCTCGTTGGAATCGCGAATACGACCCTAGTGGCGGTAACTGAGCGCATCGGCGAGTACGGCTTGCGACGTGCATTGGGCGCCAAGGGGAGACATATCTTTATACAGGTTATGGTGGAATCCGGAATGCTAGGTTGCGTTGGCGGAGTGGTCGGAGTATCTCTCGGTGTGTTCGGTGTTGTAGGAGTCGCGTTTGCCAAGCAGTGGACGGCAATCATGGACGCGTGGCTGATGCTCGCCGCGCCGGGAGTCGGACTTGCAGTCGGTGTCCTTGCCGGCCTGTGGCCCGCCTGGCGCGCGTCTCGAATTCAGCCCGCGGACGCTCTGCGTCGTTAGCGAATACACCGCACTACTCAGATTGTCCGTCTCAAGAACGCCCGCCGGGAACTTGCTCTGCGCTTAAGGGGCGGGGCCGCCGCCCACCTCAGTGGCCCCGCTGAAGGAAACAAGTTCAGACGCGGCCCTGCTCGGCTGCGTGGATCAGGATCGCTTCGGACTCGATCCGCCAACGGCGTTTGCGGAGGTTGTCAACAGCGAACGCCGACGGCTCGCAGAGGAGAACGACATGCGGCGTAGAGCCCTGTTCTAGCTCGAGGTCGCGGCGATGCCGCTCCTTATCGCAGCGCCGCTCCTGATCGAAGGAAGCCGGTCCGCGCTCCGCGAAACGGAACTCGACCAGCTGGAAGTATTGGCAACGCACTACCGCAATTGGAACGAACACACAGGAGGCGGACCTCACCTGCGCACTGTCCTCGCTCAGATTGACCAGCTCGCCGCGAAAGTGCAAACCCGACACGCCTGGGCGAAATCTTGCCTCGGAGAGCTCACTCAATTTCGCAGCGCCACCGACCGCGCCCCCGGAACGCGGATGCCAGCGGCGATGACGGCAGCTCCTTTGACGACGCAGAGTTCGTAGGAACCACCGATACCCGACTGCTCGAACTGGAGTAAGACGACCGACACCTCGCCAGCGAAGCGGCTCAGTCGATCGAAACTGCCATCGCCGCTCGGGACCTTCGCAAGCTCCGAGCGCTTTCACTCGACCTGCTTGGGCTCGCACAAGTCCGGATGTTGCGAGGCGAACTCGAAGAAGCCTGCCTCCAAGGATACCGAGCGGTGGACACCGCATCGAGAATCAGCTCCAAGCATGTCCGCACGAAACTGGAGAACCTGCGCTCGCCGCCGTCGGGCGGGCTGTCCTAGGCGACCTATGGGCCTGCTTCACGTTCCCCGTCACCCTGCGGCAGGCATTGCCTCGAGGCGTCCCCATCCGGGGCTGACCGGGTCGGGAACAAGACCCCACCCGTGGGGAAGGTCGTGCCCAAGGCCGAGCTGCAGCCGAACCCCGCACCTTCGCAACGCCTCAGCTAGGGTCGACTGGCTCCCATGGAACGCACCCTGAAACTGCGTGTCCTCGAAGCGCGTGTCATTGCTGAAGGCAGCCTCTCCAAAATCCGCATTGCTGGTGAAGGTTGCGCCTATGAAGTACCCGCCCTTGCGGAAGTTCACGCCCATGAAGTGCGCATCGCCGCCGAAGGTCGCGTGACTGAAGCCCGCGTCGCCAGTGAAGGTCACACCCCTGAAGCCCGCGTCGCCGGTGAAGGTCACACCCCTGAAGCCCGCGTCGCCACCGAAGGCCGCGTCCGCAAAGATCGCGTCGCTGGTGAAGGTCACGACCGAGAAAAGCGCGTTGTCGCTGAAGATCGCGTCCGCGAAGGCCGCGTGGCCGGTGAAACTCGCACCCAGAAAGACCGCATCGCCGGTGAAGGCGGCGTCCCCGAAGTACGCGATGCCACTGAAGACCGCGTGCTCGAAGACCGCGACACCTCTGAAGGTCGTATGGCTGAAGACCGCCTCACCGGTGAAGGTCACGCTTGAGAAGTGCGCGTTTCTGGTGAAGGTGGCGTTGTCGAAGGCCGCGTTGCCGGTGAAGGCCGCGTCCGCGAAGAGCGCGTCGTGCATGAAGGTTGCGTGCCTGAATTGCGCGCTCGTGGTGAAGGTCGCGTTGTCGAATCGCGCGGTCCTGCTGAAGGTTGCATTGTCGAAGACCGCGACGCCGCTGACGGTCGCGTGCCTGAATCGCGCGATGTTGGTGAAGGCGGCGTTCTCGAAGGCCGCGTCGCCGGTGAAGGTGGCGCCGGTGAAATCGGCCTGGTTGAGGTGGCATTTGCGGAAGTCGACGGTGTCGAGGTTGGCGCCTCGCAAGTTCAGTCGTGTGTGCTCTTCCCAGTACATGCCTGGGCTGTCAGGGGTGAGGTGGCGTTGCAAGATCTCCTGGGCGGTCTGACGGACTTCTGCCTCGTCGTCGCTCTCCCCGAGCTCGGCGGGTGGGGGGCCGATGGGCTCGAACTGCCGTGCCGAAAGTGGTGTGGGCGGTGTCGTTGTCGGTGGGTTGTAGGCGCGGCGCAGGTAGGCGCAGACCTCATCGACCACGACCTGGCGGAGTTCAGGGTGGAGCTGTCCAATGCTTTCAAGGTTGTGAAGGCCGCCGATGCGCACGGCGGGGTGGCCTGAGCCGAGCTGCTCGACTGCGCGGACCCGGGAGTCGGTGATCCGCCGCTGCAGGGCGTCCTCCTCGATGTGGGCTTGGCGGCGTCGCTCTTCTTCTCGGCGTTGGCGCGCCTCATCCTCGAGATGTTCTTGCCGGCGCTGTTCATCGGCCTGGGCTTTGGCGGTGGCGCGTTCGTGATGGATCTGGCGGCGGATGGTCACGGCCAAGGCCACGAGTACGGCGAGGCCGCCGGTGATAGCGAAAGCGTTGCGCAGCGCTTGCGCCTTCATCCGCGCGATTGCGAGCTCCTGTGCGGCAACCTCCCGCTTGGTAAAGCCTGCGTTCTCGGTGAGGGGATCGGGAAGGAAATCGATGAAGGCGAAGTACAGAACGAGGACGAGCCAGATGATCCCGGCGAGGGCGAGTGCTGCGATCCAGATCCAGTCAGGGCGAGACTCCTCAGGAGGTGAGGAGTCGGCCGCCGGGGGTGAGGGCGAGGTCATCGATTGAGCGTACGGTCCGCGCCAGGCGTGCAGAACCCCCAGGCTGAACGGCAGCCGTCTGAAGACCCGGCTCGCCTGGCCCAGAATTGACAGACATCGCCCCCACCGCCCAAGGAACATCCTCATGCCGCACCCATCGAAGACGACCGGAAGTGCGACGAGTGGCTACTGCGGAACTTGAAACCAGCTCATTTTGTGTCGGTCAGCCCAGTAGTACGTCGTCACCACCAACGACCATGAGGACCGAACGCTCGTCGATCACATCGCGTTGCACCTGGGAGGCATCAGCCGAAGATTCCACAAGTCGATCCTCATCATCCGGATTGCCGCAGTCATTGCGGTGATGGGTCCGTGCGACGGAGTGGCCCGTCGATGAGGTTGGACAGCGCTGTGGCTGCACGGTAGAGATGTGCTTCGAGGATGCGCATGTCGGGTACTGGCGTGTCGATGTGGGTTGAGGTCGTCAGTGCGATGCGTTCGTCGGTGCGAGCGCCGTTGTGGACGAGGATTGCGAGGCAGGTACAGCACTCGCGGTATTGACCGGCGGAGGCGTAGATGTGGGCCGGTTCACGAACGAGCACCGATTCCAGCTCCGTCATCGAGGTGATCGTCTTCGGCGTGTACTGCTCCATTCCATGGGTGCGCAGGTACCGCGTGCGCTGAACCTCGTCGAGCCAGGCCAGCGCGGCTTGGCCTCCGGCGGTGGCGTGAGCTGCTTTGGGACTGGTGTCGGCCAGGCGTGAGGAGCCGTCCGGGTCCTGGTGGACATGCGAGATGACGAGTCCCTCTTCCTGAGAGAGGGTGAAAAGGCCCGCGTCGCGGCCCGAGCTGGCGACGAAGGCGGCGAGCACGGCGTCGATCTCGCTGTCGCTTGCGGTGCATACGGGCAGCAGCATCCCGTCAGAGTCAAGCCGGAACCTACCGCTGCCAGCAGCGGTCTCGGTGATGACGTTGAACTCGATGCCGATGCCGATCGCGGACTTCGCTGAGTAGAGGTTGATGTTGAGTTCGTCGGCGAGCTCGGTCGGTGTCAGGCCGTGCGGTGCCTTGCGGAGGTGGTCGAGTACGGTTTGGAATCCCCGGACCAGCGGTTCTCCTCCGGCGACGGTGGGTCCGGGGTTGTATTGCCGGAAGACGTCGCGGATGAGCCAGCCTCCTTCGGTGAGGACGTCGAGGTGGGTGCGGAGCGTCTGATCGGACATCACGTCGCCGCCCTCGGTGAGCAGGCGGCGTAGTTGTTTGGTCGTGCGGCCCGGATTCGCCAGCACGGTTTGCATGATGTGCAGGGTCCGCTCGGAGACGTGGACCTGTCGGCTTCGATTCGGACTTTCGCGTGTATCCATGCCCTGTACCCCCTGATCCAGGTGATGTCGGTGATTCGGCGTGTGGCTGCGGAATCGGATCGCGCGGAGGCCGAAAGTCTCGATTTTTCTAGTTCTGCTGGAAACGTCGCCTTGACGAAACCGGCTCTCGACCTGGTGATCACTGTCCGCTATCTGACACGATCATTTGCGTGATTACTCATGTTACGCACCGCACTGTGATAGCGCCGATGTTCGCGACGCTCGTCCTGCTTGCTGCGGCAGCCTGTTCGGAATCGTCTCCTGACGACGCCGCCTCCTCGGCCGACGAGACCCCCTCGACGGCGACAGCACCTCTTCCGCCCGAAACGATCAACGACCCCGAAGCGGCGGCGATCGCCGCCTACACCCGCTACTGGGACACCCTTATGTCCGCGTTCGCCGACCCCGATGGCGATCTGTCGGAGTATGAGGCGATCGCTGAGGGTCAGGCGCTGGAGCACGCGCAGGCCACTGAGGAGGGCTGGATCGCCGAGGGCGTCCATGGCGGCGGGGCGATCGTCCATCACGTCGAAGTCAAGGAATCGCTGCTCACCGACGAGGTGCAGCAGGTCGTCCTCGTCGACTGCGCCGACACCACCGGGACACAGGTTTTCGGTGCCGACGGTGAGCCTGTCGAAGGCGAAGTCTACGGATACCGCGAGATCCAGAGCCGCGTCGAGTTGCTTGACGGGTTCTGGATCGTCACGGTCATGGCAGTACAGGAGATCGGATCATGCACGCCCGACGACGATTCTTGACCTGGCTCGGTGCCATCGCCGTCGCGTCATGTGCTGGCGTAGCGGTCCTGCCGCGAGGTGTGCTCGCTGACCCGCTGGGCCCGGAGTGCTCCGATGCGACCGATTCGTGCGAGGTGGTCGCGGAGCACCCCGGCAGTCCGGATGGGTCGAGCGGGTCCGAAGGCAGCGGCGGCGATAGCGCGAGCGAAGGCGGCGGATCCGGTGGGGATGCTGGCGGGTTGAGCGATTGCACGTCGGCGGTCGTGGATACCGATGCCGATACTCACCCTTCGGCCGGTGCTCGACCCGCGGGTGATGACTATGTGCTCGTTGTCGAAACCTGCGCTTTGCCTTCGGGCGCGTCGGTTCAGTCGGCCGAATGGTTGGAGCTGGGTGCTGACGGGCAACTGCAGATCCGGGCCGAAGTGCTCGCACAACGGGCGATCGACCGTCTCCACTTGCCGCAGCCGGTCATGGACACCTCGCCGGAGTCGAAGCAGCTTGTGCACCTGCCGATCTGGCTCGCTGTCACCGAAGCCTCATGGGAAGTCCAGTCCGCCACCGCGTCGGTGCCGGGGTTGACGGTGACAGCGACTGCGACGCCCGTGTTGGCGTCGTGGTCGATGGGCAACGGCGACAGCAGGAAATGCACCGGGCCGGGCACGGTGTGGACGCCGGCAGCAGGCGAAACGGACTCCTCCCCGGACTGCGGGTACCTCTACGAGCAAGTCACCGAGGCGGATGCAGAGGTCACGGTAACCGTGACTTGGGAAATCCGCTGGTCGGGGGGCGGGGAGTCCGGTTCGGTACCGGATATGACGACCACAGCGCAGACAACGTGGCCGGTCATCGAATCGCAATCGCTGGTCCAGCGATAGCAGAAACGAACGGGGGCAGAGAACGTCATGGACGATGAGTCGGCAGATCAACAGCAACCCGCGCGGCAGCGACGAAGGCTTTCACGGCGCGCGCTCGTGCTCAGCGTGAGCATGCTGACTGCGCTCGCCAGCGCCACGCTCTTCGCCCTTCTGGCGTTTTCGACCGAGGAAGAGCAGGTGCAAGTGCTGGTGGCGGCGGCCCCGCTGATGGCGGGGCAGGTCGTCGAAGGCGGGGATCTGGCCGAGGCCGAGATTGACGCCGGTGCGGCCGAGGCGCTTGGGGGGATGCGCGCTGATCAGGCAGGAGTGGTGGTCGGGCAGACGGTCGCGATCCCGTTGGCGGCCGGGGCCTTGATTACCGCCGATGTGGTGGGGCAGACGCGGATGCCGTCATTGGGAATGGTGGAGACGACGTTGCTGGCCGTCGATGGGCGGTGGCCGGAGACGCTGCAACCGGGCCAGTCGATCGCGGTAATGGCGACCGGAGCGGACGGCGTGATCTGGAAAGCCGGAGCAGTCGTCCAGCGTCTTACGGTGCCGGAGACGGGCGGGGCGCTCATCACCGTGACGATGGCTGAAGCTGATGCCACTGGCCTGGTCGGTGTGGAGTCAACGTCGCTGCTCGTGGTGATCACGCCGCCGGCGGTCTCTGGCGAGGAGACCACATCACCGGCCGAAGGCGGTGAGGACTGATGGGCCTCATCGCAGTCGGATCGCTCAAGGGCAGGCCCGGTGTCACCACGGCTGCGCTGGCGCTGGCGGTGAGCTGGCCGACCGAGCCGTTGCCGATCGTGGTCGAGTGCGACCCCTCTGGAGGAGATATCGCTGCTCGCTGGCGGTTGCGTTCTCGCCCTGGGCTGACCGATGTTGCCGCTGCCGCCGCCGAGTTCGGTTCTGGAGACCCAGCAACGGTCGAGGAAGGCGTTCAAACAGTTACAGCCTGCGGCACCGAGCTGCGGGTGGTGTGCGCGGTGCCCGGTGGTGCCGGGGTTCGATCGGCACTGCCGCTGATCGCCGCGCCGGGCGCGAAGGTCTTGGATCGTCCGGGGATGTGGACGATCGCCGATTTGGGACGCCTGGACTGGGGTTCGGCAGCCTGGCCGATTGCCGCTGCGGCCGATGCCATGCTGCTGGTCGTTGAAGGCTCCCTGGCCGGGGTCGCGCACCTGCGTTCGCGCGCTGGTGATCTGCGCCAGGCCGAGGCCCTGGGTGCGCGCTTTACGGTCGCGGTCGCCCCGGGCGAATATGCGGCCGATGAAGTCGCTGATCTCCTGCTTGCCGCCGATGTCACCGTACGGGTCCTCGGAATCTTGGGGTCGGCGAAGCCGATCGGCCCCGATCCTTTGACGTGGCGGCGTCGCCACGCGCTCAAGCCGTGGCGTGCCCTGGCCGAAGCGCTGTACGAGGTCGCCGAGACGCCGGAGCGGCTCGCGCTCACCGGCACCACGATGGAAGCGGAGCGGTGAAGGTCATGACCGGCACGATCGAAGGCGAGATACTCGACAGCGGCGAGAGCACCACGCTGGTCGCCGAACTGTTCGCACTGGCGAACATCCATCTGGCCCAGACCAAAGACCTGGATGAGGTGCGTCGGGCAGAGGCGATCGGTGCAGCGGTTGCGGCGGCGATGCGAGAGATGAACGAGGCCCGCATGCGCACTCGGGACAAACATCCGATCACCGGCACGGCGCAAGCGAGGCTGCGCAAGGAGGTGGAGGCACGGCTCGGACGCCTCGGTGCGCTGGCGACGCACCTGGCCGACGACACGATCGAAGACCTCGTCGCCAACGGCTCTGACAACGTCTGGATTACCAGGGCCGGGACTCGGCCTGACCGGGCTGCGCCGATCGCGGCTTCCGACGAAGCGCTCATCGCCCTGGTGCGCTCGCTCGCCTCGGCGGCCGGACGCCGCTTCGACCACGCCTCGCCCGAGCTGAGCCTGGAGCTGCCCGACGGTTCCCGGTTGCACGCGATCATGGATGTAGCGGACCGGCCGGCGGTCTCGATCCGCCGACACCGCATCGCCAGCGCCGACCTCACCGATCTCGCCGCCAACGGCATGGTCAGCGCTGAGATCGCCGACTTCCTCAACGCGATCGTCCTGGCCCGGTGCAATGCGATCGTGGCCGGACCCTTCGCCTCAGGCAAGACCACTTTGTTGTCGGCTCTGGCCGGGCTCGTCCCCGTCTGGGAGCGGATTGTGACCATCGAGGACGCCCGTGAACTCGGACTGCACAAGGATGATCGGCACGGCAATGTCGTCTCCCTGCAGACGAGGGACGCGAACATCGAAGGGCAGGGCGCGGTCACGGCTGCCGACCTGTTTCGCGCCAGCTTGCGGATGACACCAGACCGGGTGATCGTCGGGGAAGTGCGCGGCGCGGAGGCGTCGGTGATGTTGGAGGCGATGTCCAACGGCAAAGACGGCTCCTTGAGCACCATTCACACCTCTTCCAGTGCTGGCGTGGTCGCCAAGCTCAAGTCCTATGCCCGTGCTGCGGGCGACGATCCTGAGACCACTGCCGAGCGGATCGCGATCGCCCTGGACTTCATCATCCAGCTCCGCCACACCCCCAAGCACGGCCGTTACGTCGCCTCGATCCGCGAGATCCGCGCCGCAGACGGAACCATGGTCGCCACAAACGAACTGTGGACGCCCGTGCCTGGGGGCGCGCAGCTTGGAGCGCCGATCAGCGACGAGCGCGCCGAGCGCCTCGTCGAAGCCGGGTGGATCCGCCCGCGTCCGGGAAGGCGGACGCTATGAGCACGCCTATCGCCGTCGCACTGGGTGCGGTCTTCGGACTGGCGCTCGTCGGCCTCGTGTGGGCGGTCACTGGGCGCGTGCGCCCAGTCGATGCGGGCGCGACAGGCGTACCCGGAGCTGGGGCCGGAGCGAAGCCCCGCCACCGCCTTCCGGTCGCCCGTATGGCCGCGTCCGGGGCCGCCGTCGCCGCCGCGTGGGTCGCGACCGGATGGCCGGTCGCCGCCGCCGGGGCCGGGGCCCTGATCTGGTTCGGCCCCGTCTTGTTCGGCGGCGAGGCCGCCTACCGGGCCGAACTGGTCAAGATCGACGCGATCGCCTCCTGGGTGGAAGGCCTGCGCGACAACCTCGCTGCCGCAGCCGGTCTGGAGCAGACGATCACGTCTTCGGCCCGCTTCGCTCCGCCCGCGCTCGACGACGACATCACTCTCCTGGTCGCCGATCTTCACGCCGGGACGGGCCTGGAGTCTGCGCTCCGAGCGTTCGCCGCCCGGGTCGATGACGAGACCTGCGACCTGACCGTGATGGCGCTGTGCGAAGCCGCACAGCGCGCTGGGAACCTCGCCGAAGTCCTCGACGACC
This sequence comes from Glycomyces sp. NPDC046736, assembly GCF_040645615.1. Taxonomy (NCBI): domain Bacteria; kingdom Bacillati; phylum Actinomycetota; class Actinomycetes; order Glycomycetales; family Glycomycetaceae; genus Glycomyces; species Glycomyces sp. NPDC046736. Next base: position 246,181 of record NZ_JBEYYO010000004.1, read on the forward strand.
TCGCCACCGCCGCACGCGAAGAGGCCGCGATGCGGATGCGCATCCACACCTCCCGAGCCCGCATCCGCACCTCCGTTCGCGTCATCACCGGTATCACGGTCGCCATGGCGGTCGGGCTCGTCGCCTTCGGCGGCGACTTCCTCGCCCCGTACGACACCCCCACGGGCCAAGTGGTGATGGCAGTCGCGTTCGGCTGCACCGGACTCGGTCTCGTCTGGCTCCACCAACTCGCTGCGGAGGAGCAAGCACAGTCCTTCCTCCGTCAAGACGTCGAGACGGAGGCCTCATCATGACGCTGCCGCTCGCCATCGCACTCGGTGCCGTCTTCGGTCTCAGCCTCACCGGCATCTGGGCCGCACTGCGCCCGACTCGCCCCGCGCTCGCCGTCGCTCTCGAACATCTCGAGAGCGCCGAAGCACTCGCGCCTGCTGGCCTATCGGTCACGGCAGCGCGATTTGGGGTGCCCTCGGCGCGTGTCCGCACCGACCTGGTCGTCATCAGCGTCACTGAGTCCACCTACCTGCGCCGCCTCGCGATCGTGGTGATCGCCCCGTTCGGGTTGGCCGCGGTGCTCATCGCGCTCGGGGTCTCGCCGGTGCTGACCCTGATCGGCGCAGGCGGCTCCGCGTTCCTCGCAGGGAGCCTCGTGGGCGCGGCGATCCGGTCAGCGGCGAACGACCAACGCCGCCGCTACCTGCGGGCCCTCGCAACCTACCTGCACTTGTGCGCGTTGAACCTCACTGGCGGGGCCGGCGTCGAATCCGCGCTTCACTCTGCCGCCGCCGCCGGACGAGGCCGGGAGTTCGCGGCCATCCGCACCGCCCTCGACCGCGCCGTTATCTTGCACCAGACCCCCTGGGAAGCGCTCGGCGCACTTGGCAGGCGCATCGGCGTCCCCGCCTACCAGCAGCTAGCTGCGACCACCGGTCTCGCCGGGACCGAAGGGGCGCGCATCCGCAAAAGCCTGACCGACCGCTCCAGAGCCCTGCGCACCGCCCGCAAGGCCGACGACGAAGCCCTGCAAAACACCCGAACCGAGCAGATGAGTCTACCTTCGGTTTTGACCGCGCTCGGCTTCATCATCCTCATCGTCTACGCCGCCATCGCCAACGTTCTCGGTGGCCTATAGCGACGCAACAGTTCTGAAACGGGGGTTTCGACATGAATACACATTGGACATTCGCGCTGCTGCAAGTGCGCGCCTGGATCGCGGAGATCCGATCGGCACCGGCACGCGGGGGCATGCCCGACGAGGTCGGCTACACCGCGGCCATGGTTGTCGGCGCGCTTGCCGCCGCGGCCATCATCACCGGTGCCGTCCTCGCCGCCGCCGGGGCTATCTCGTTTTGAGCTGGCGGTGCCGCAATGGAGACCACACCGCTGTGGGAACGACACCGTCATCGCCGTGATCGCGGCTCGGCCACCATCCAGGGCGTCATCGCCGCCTCGGTGATGATGCTGCTGGTCTTGGCCGTCATACAGATGAGCATCTGGGCGCACGCCCATCACGTTGCCGCCGCAGCCGCTCAGACCGCTCTGGCGACCGGCCGCGCCGAGGACGGCTCCGCAGCAGCCGCTTCCGGCGAAGGCGCCGCATCGCTGGGCCGCAACGCCGGAGGCTCACTCACCATCGCCGCCGTCAGCGTCGACCAAGGTGCGGAGACGGTCACCGTCACCGTCACCGGCGAGGCCCCTTCCTTGATTCCCGGCCTCGAATGGCCCGTCGAAGCCACCGCGACCGGACCGCGCGAACGTTTCGTCCCCGCAGGAGGTGAGTGACATGATCGCCTATGATCCGCACTTGCTACGACCGGGCATCGCCGCTGGCCTGGGCCAGCGCGGACTGCCGCGCCAAGCGGGGTCGGCCATGCTCCAAGCCGTCATCATGACCCCGGTCCTGGTGTTGGTGATGATGCTCGCGTTCGGCGGCGGCAAACTCGCTCTGGCCCAGATCGACATCGACGGTGCCGCGCATGCCGCCGCTCGCGCCGCGACCATCGAGCGGAGCATGGGCGAGGCTGCGGCTGCCGCCCAGGCGGCAGCGGCCGTGGGCACCGCCGCCCACTGTTCAGGGGTCTCGATCGGTATCAGCGGCGACCTCACCCCCGGCGGAGTCATCACCGCCACGCTCACCTGCACCGTCACCGGAACCGGAATCGGGGCCCTGGACGGGCGCACCCTCACGGCCGAAGCGTCCTCGCCTGTAGACCAATGGCGAGGTGAAGCGCCGTGACGAGCGTGTATCTGCACTATGAACGAGTCCCCTACCTGTGGCACGGCAAGCAGCGCCGTGATCAGGGGTTCGCGACGCCGTTCGCGATGGCCTTGCTCATAGCGCTCATCGCCGCCGTGGGGCTGTCAATCGACGGCGGCGGCGCGGCAGCGGCGAAAGCTCGCGTCGCCACCGCGGCGGCCGAGTCCGCTCGGGCCGGAGCGGATGCGATCGACATCGTCTACTTCCGCCAGTCCGGAATCGTCCGCCTCGACCCGCCCGAGGCCGAAGCCGCCGCCAGCGCCTGGCTCGCCGCCACCGGCATGGACGGCACCGTATCCGCTACCCAGGCTGAGGTCACGGTCACCGCCGAGACGACCTATGACACCCAGATCCTCTCGGCCGTCGGGTTCGGCGCCTTCACCGTCACAGCGACATCCACTGCCGAGCCGGACCAAGGCGATACACCTGCCGCGCTTGACGACCCGGCCGTGCAGGGAGGGCACGGGCCATGACCAGAATCATCACCGATAGGCATCGCAGCGACCTGAACACGCCAGTGCGGTTGCCGTCGCTGGCCGCCCGCATGGTGGCAGGGATCATCGCCGGCCTCGGGCTATGTGCACTGCTTGTCGGCGTCCCGTTCCTGTTCCTAGCTGCATTCGGATGGCCGCCGCCTCTCCCCAGCGAGTCGGCTTGGACGTACCCGCACCTGTTCGCCACCGAGTTCCTCATCAGCGCCCTCGCCCTAGCCGCATGGAGCACCTGGGCGTGGCTGGCCGTCATCATGCTGCGCGAAGCCGTGCACGCCCTGCGCTGGGGCATCAACCCTGATCATCTGCGCGACGCAGCCAGCCCAGTGCGGTGGCTCGCCGGAGCCCTCATCGGGGCCGTCGCCGCCCTCTGGCCCGCAACATCCCATGCGGCGACCGCGCCAGCGGAGTCACCGGTCAGTCTCGAACTCGATGACTCCGACCTGGTCGCGGACAACCGCACCCGGCCCGTCGTCTGGCGCACCGACGCCACCACAGCCACACTGAACGCCGACACCGCCCAAGCCGTCGCATCCGAACCCAGGATTGACCCGGCGACGGGCCTGCGCGTGGTGACGGTCGGGCCTGAGAACCCAACGCTGTGGGATATTGCCGCGAAGTACCTCGGCGACGGTAGCCGCTACATGGAGATCTTCGACCTCAACCAGGGCCGCGACCTCGGCGGCGGCGATCGGCTTACCCAGCCGTGGGTCGTCCTTGACGGGTGGGAACTGCTCATCCCCGACACCGAAGCCGCGCTGCCAATCGACCAAGCGACCGGCCTGCGCGTGGTGACCGTAGGACCGCAGAACCCGACGTTGTGGGATATAGCAGAGAAATACCTCGGCGACCCGATGCGATACATGGAGATCTTCGAGCTGAACAAGGACCGCGACTTCCCCGGCGGCCCCTTCGACGATCCCGACGAGGTTCAAGACGGCTGGCAGCTCCTCATCCCCAACGTCAACGCCAAGGAAGACTCCGCAGAGGATGCCACGCCGCCCGCCGCCCCGGATGGCGAAGGCGAGATCGTTGCACCGCCGACGATCGACCCCGTCGAGCCTGACGAAGACGACATCGAAGAGAGCGAGGACGGGACGACCTCGCCACCGCCATCGACCGATCCACAACGAGCTGAGTCGGAATCGTCGGCCGAGCCGGGACAATCGCTCACCACAGCGGTGCCGTTCGGGGTGTGGCTGGCAGCAGGGACCTGCCTCGCTGCAGGGGTCGTGGTCGCCATCGCGCACCGCCTTCGCTCCCCGCGCGAGCGCATATCCGACTCGGAGACGGACGAGGTGATGACCGGCCGTCTCTCCGATCTCGAAGCGATCATCGAATCCGAAGCCCGCAAACTCGCGCAACCGCTCGCCGAACCGGACGATGAACCGATCCTCGCGCCACCGGTGATCGGCGTCAGCACCGACCGAATGCCAATTACTCTGAGCGATCTCGCCGCTGAAGGAGTGGGCTTGCGCGGGCCTGGGCAGCGCGGAGCAGCACGGGCCGCGATCCTCACCGCCACCATCGCAGGCGCCCACGTTCTGGTCACCGAGGCCGCCGATCTTCGCCTTGAACTCGGGACGGGCGCAGCCTCGGCCCAACTCCACTTCATACTCGGCATCGCCGACGCGCTACACACCCGTACCGCAGACACCGACCTCGTAATGGTGTGTGCCGACACGGATCTGGACGAAACCACTCAGCCGCTGCTTGAGCAATTCCTCACTGCTGACGGCGCGAGCGCATTCATCCTGGGTGACTGGATTCCTTCCAGTCTCGTTCTCACCGCCGACGGCACCGTCCGCACCGCCCACGGCCGCGCCGCCGATGCCGAGTTCCGCAGCCTTCACATCGCCGACCTTGACACCACCGCTACCGTCCTCGCCGGCCTCACCACCGCAAAGACCGACACCGAGGTGAAGGCCGCCACCGCACCCACCATCGAAACTAGCGGCACGGTGCGCACCGACGAGGAGCCGAACACGCCACCTAACCAGGAAAAACCAGAACCGACATTGCGGCTGTGCTTGTTCGGTCAACCCGACGCCTACCTCAACGACCACCCCATCCCACTCAAGAAGGGGCGCAGATCCCGCGCGTTCCTGACCGTCCTCGCCTGCGCCGAAGGCCCCGTCACCCGCGACGAACTCCTCGAAGGCGTCGTCGGCGACATGGTCGAAATCGACCGCGCCAAGAACAACTTCTCCGCCGTCGCCATCGACACCCGCCGTGCCCTGCGCGATGCCACCGGCGACCCCAGCGCCGAGTTCTACACCTACGACAGACTCACCGAAACCTACGAACTCGAACGCCACCGCTTCGCCATCGACCTCGACGAGTTCAACGACGCCGAACAAGCCGCCGCACTCACCACCGACCCGACCAAGACCGCCGGGCACCTGGAGGCAGCGATTGCGCTCTACAGCGGCGACCTCGCCCCCGAAGTCGATACCGACACCGTGGAACGCCAACGGCAGCTCTACCGAGACAAGGCCTTGCGCATTCTGGAGCGCCTCGTCGAGCACTATTCAAACGTTGGCGACACTGCCCGAGCTGAAGACTGCCGTGCGCGAGCAAGCCGGATAACCGGTCATCGGTGAGGGCATGAGGCGGCAACGCACCTCATGAACGAAACGCTCGCCAGGCGGCGGCAAAGCGAGCCGACACGCTCCGCGTACCTTCTACTCTGGTTACGGGAACAGCAGGAGACTCGGCACCGATTTTTCTTGTCGCGACTTCGTAGGCGTGAGTGATTCGGTCCCAACGGTCCGCCATCGCGCCCTTGATCCCGATGCCTATCCCGATACCAGCGATGGCGCCTATGAAAAGGAACAAGGTGCCACCAAATGGCGGGGCAGGCCAGGATTGGATGAACCCGGTCGCCGTCAACGCAAACAACCAGCCGAATGCGGCGATCATGCCCTCACCGATGTGGCGGAAGTTGACGGCCCGCCGTGCTGCCGCTTCGGAGTACAGGCCAGCGGCTTCTGCCGTCAGCACGGGAGGCTCAGCCAGGGGGTTCGGCCATTGCTGCGCACGAAGCTTTGGATTCCACGGAGTTGCGGCAGCCGGGTCAGGTAGCTCAACGGTGGCCGGATCAATGATGGCCTCGTGCCGAAGAACACGATGCCGCTGCTCGTTCATCACCATGGCAATGACGAAGAAAACCGTCACTGCCGTTAGTCCCAGTACCGCGGCAATCCAGACCGTCATCGATCTCGCTCCCCTTGGAGATCCCGATGCAAGCGCAGTGGATAGCGAAGACGCGCGGGCTTGACTATCAGCGCCCACATCGCCGCGACGAATCCCAGCATGCTGCAGGCTGAAACAGCGAGAGTATCCGAATGCCAGGGACCAGACACGACGCGGACCACCGCCATCGCAGCGGCCGTTCCCGTCCCAAGCGCCGCGATACCGAACAACAGAGCTCGTACTCGAGACACCGCGGCTGAACGTTCAAACTGAGGCCCCTCGGGACCGCACAGTTCCTTACGCAACTTCGAAATCAAGATTCACATCCTCCGCAGGCCGGGCCGTCGATGGTGAGGTCTTCGACGGCAGTGACGCCGAGGTTTCGACCTGCCAGCAAGATCGGACACAGCTGTTGCGGCACTTCAGGAATCGTGTCCAGTTTCTCCATTCGAGTTAGGGTACTGGCTCCGGCCGACATTCAGGGACCTCAAGTCCGCCACGGGGCAGTTCGTCCCGTTCAGTCGCAGCGGGGTGGGGCCCACCCCGCAGCCGTTACCGCGCATCCGAACCCATCCCGGGTCTTTCTTCTTACGCCTGGATCATTCGGTGGCTGGTGAGACGCTCCCTTGCCCAACCGTCTGCAACAACCGCCGTTGGCGATCGCCCGATACGGCAGCCTAGACGTGCCACTGACCGTGTGGACCGTTGCCGATGCCGCCGACCTGGTCGACGGGCTCTTGGCCGAACTGGCCCCGACCGGACGCATCATCGCTGTGGATCTACCCGGATGGCAGGCCATCCCCGCCGCCGGACGCCGGGCCCACGTCTACACCCGCCGCAGGGGCACCGCCACCCGCACGTTTGCGGGTTTGACCGGCGTCGAACAGCGGTGCATCACCATCGAGACTGCCTGCGAGTCCACGCTCGCAGTCAAGCTCGGCGAGCACCGGACCGGCATGATCGCCGCTTCCGCATGGCTCTTGCGCTGCCCCGGGGCGCTGGAGGCTACCGTCGCCGCGCTCAAACCCGGTGGCGTCCTCGTCATCGTCGGCCACACCGAGCGGGACGCGATCGACATCGCCACGCTGACCGACACACACATACTGCCGCTGGATTTCACCGCCTACCTCGTCGCCACCACGCGGAACACGTTCGACGCCGCAGTCGCCATCCCGGCTGGGACCGAAGTCGACGCTGCCACGACACCGGCCTCACATTGGGGCGTCGGCGTCTGGCGTCAGACCGAGAAGGGTGGTGGTGCCCGTGGCTAAGCGCACCAACCGCCCCGTACCGAGCATCTGGGCGACCGGCCAGGTCAAACCGCACCGCCAGCGATCGGACTCTTATGTCGCGGGGAATGCGCATCCGGCGAAGATGTGGCCGCACATCGCCGCCACGGCGATCGCACGGTATTCCAAACCCGGGGAGACGGTGCTGGATCCGATGTGCGGGGTGGGAACCTCGCTGATCGAGGCGATCCAACTGGGCCGCAACGCCTACGGCGTCGATCTGGAGCCGGAGTGGGTGGCGATGGCTCGGGCGAACGTCGCTGCTGCACTCGCCGCGCACTCCGGGCCGCGTGGCGAGGTCGTGCAGGGGGACGCGGCGGATCTCGTGCCGCTGCTGGAGCGGGCGCGGCTGCGGGGCACGGTCGACTTGGTGCTCACCAGCCCGCCCTACGGGGCGGTCACGCACGGGCAGCCGGATACGTCGCGGATCACCGGGGGGAAGATCCGCAACCGCGCCCACCGCTACAGCGAAGGGAAGCCGCGGCCTGAGTCGCTGGCGACTTCGTCGGCTTCTCGTCTCCGGGAGGGTTTGGAGGCGGTGTTCTCCGGCTGCCTGCTCGCCTTGCGGCCGGGCGGTGTCGCGGTCGTGACCGCTCGGCCGTTCACCGACGCCGGGAAGCTCGTGGACTTCCCATCTTTCGTCGTCCGGGCCGGGGTCGCAGCGGGCTTCGATCTCGCCGAGCGCCGAGTCGCGCTCCTGTCACGCTGGGATGGGGTGAGGCTCTCTCCGAGCGTGACGTTCTTCCATTTGCACAACGTCCGTAGAGCCCGAGCGGCCGGGAGGAGTGTGTTCGCCAGGGCCCACGAGGACGTGCTCGTCTTTCGGAAGCCGCGATGACCGGTTTCCTTTTGGTGCCAAGCGTTGATGTCCGGCTTCGCCAACTGGTCGCGTTGGTGGCGACTGCGGCGTGCTTGGCGGGGCCGCGGAGTCTGCGTACCGTCCGATCGCCGGGGCGGCTTGTCCATGACAACTGAGGACGAGATCGCGGGCGGGAAGTGGCGGTTCGAGCACGATGACGGGGTCATCATCGACTTCGCGATCGTCACCGCGACTCCCGCCGAGGCCCGGCAGCTCGAACAGCATCAGGCGCAAGTGATCCGGGAGGTTTGTCAGTGGCTATCCCAGCAGCCATCAGTTCGTGGGGAGGACCCCAACGGGTAAAACGCGGTAATCCGGGCCTGTTCCGGCCCGAGCGACCCGGAGGGATCGTCCAATTGGCCTTCCTGGGCCGCACTTCGACCTATGACCAGCAGGACCCGACATTGTCGATCCCGCGACAGTTGCGGGCCTGTCAGCTCGTCCTGCCACAGGAGGCGCTGATCGTCGCCCACTTCTACGATGTCGAATCCGGTCGCAAGGACTTGGTCGACCGAGGCAAAGGCGGCGGGCACACACGGATGCAGATCCCCGTGCCGCGCGACGGGGGCGTGGACGACCTCCTCGAAGAAGCCCGCAGGCCCGACCGGCGCTTCGACGTGGTCATCTGCGAGGACATCGGTCGTGCGGGCAGGCGCGCTCACATCTCCACCGAGATCGAGCACCAGCTCGAAGAGGCCGGGGTGCAACTGATCGCCTCCGACGAACCCTTCCACCTCGGCGGGTCCGGTCGGCGGCCCAAGAGCTCCACTCAAGTGCTCACCCGGCGTATGAAGCAAGGTGTCGCGGAGTGGTACGTCATCGAGATGCTCGAGAAGGCGTGGGGCGGCTTCGAAATGCACACCGAGCAAGGCTACAACGTCGGCAAGCCCTGCTACGGCTACCGCGCCAAGCACCTGCCCCACCCCGTCCCCGCGAAACGCGACAAGGGCATCAAGAAGAGCATGCTCGAAGTCCACCCGGTCGAAGGGCCCGTCGTGCAACGGTCCTTCAACTGGCGCATCACCGAACGGCTCGGCTATCAAGCCATCGCCGACCGACTGAACGAAGACCCCGTGCTTAATCCACCACCAACCCCGGTCATCCCTTCACGTGCCGTCGGCTGCTGGACCTCCTCGAACGTCCGCGACATGATCACCAACCCCAAACACACCGGCCACATGGTCTGGAACCGCCGAGCACGGAAAGGCAAGGGCCGCAACCGTGCCAATCCGGTCGAGGAATGGGTGTGGTCACCCGAGCCAGTGCACGAACCGCTGGTGAGTCTCGAAGACTTCGTCCAAGCCCAGGAAGTCGCCAAGCGCACCAACCGATCACGCTCGCGAAAGAGTTCCCACCAAGCAGCGAAGAACGAGTATCCGCTGCGCAGCTTCGTGTTCCACGAGCAATGCGGGCGTCGCATGTTCGGCAACCAGCGCCGCGAAAGCCGCTACCATTCCTGCTCACCGAAACCCGACCAGCGGCCAGACGGTCACCCACATACCGTCCGCGTCCGCGAAGACGTCCTCCTGGACGGCATCAACACCTTCCTCGCCGCCTATGTTCTCGGCCCCTATCGGAAAGAGATCCTTCAGGGCAACCTCTCCAAACTCCATGAAGCAAAGATCGACGAACATGCCGGTCGCGCCAGCGCGCTGGAAAAAGCGCTGGCCGAAACCGAAGCGAAACTCTGGCGGCTCGGCAGCCACCTCGAATCAGCAGACGAACTCGATGAAGGTCTCCTACAGGTGATGAACCAACGAAGCGCAGACCTGCGTGCCCAGCAGCAACAGATCAAGAACCAATTGGCAGATCTCGCAGAGTCCGCATGTGAAGTGGCGAACCCGGACCTCATCGATGAACTACCCATCTCCAAGATCGATCTTCATCGAATGCCGGTAGAACTCGCCCGCCGCCTGTTCGAAGCGCTCCGACTCACCGTCACCTACGATCATGCAACCAGGAACGCCGTGTGCCAGATCACTTTGATTGGCGAGACCATCCGCGCCGTCCAGATGGCCATTGCCGACGTCATCGCCGAGATACCCGCTGACAAGAAAGACCCACACGGCGAAAGTGGCGGCGCAGGTCTGTGTGGTGCCCCCGGCAGGATTCGAACCTGCGACACCTGGTCCCGGAAGTCACTCCGCGCATCGCGCGTGCGCTGGTCGCGAGAGCAACAGGCGCACTGAGCTGCGACACAGCCAGTTCTGCCGTCCGTGGTCGTCCGTCACCCACCGCAGAGATTGGCCCCCCATTTGGCTCCCCCGGCCGCCTCCCACCCAGGTAATCCGCGCGCGGGTGGCCCCCCGATTGGCCCCCAGAATCACAGAGTGCCGCAGCGAACGAATTCCCGCGACACCTGCCCTGACCTGCGAAAACTCGACCCCCTGAGAGCGATTCTGCGGGCCGTTGAGCCCATGCCCCTGTCTCGGGTAGGGGCCGGTACGGCTCAGGAACCCTCAGGCGGTCGGTTTTCGGGCTATTCGGCGACGAACGTACCGCGTCCGGGCACGGTGACCAGGATTTCGGCGTCGATGAGGATGCGGAGCGCCTTGCGGGTGGTTTCGCGGGCGAGGCCGTAAGTCTGGACGAGTTGCGCTTCGGAGAGGATGCGGCGGCCTGGTGCCCAGTCGCCGCGTTCGATGCGGGCGCGCAGGATCTCGGCGAGCTGTTGATAGACCGGCGTCGCCGCGTCGTGGTCGATCTCTGCATCCGCGTCCATGCCCTGACCGTAGACGGGAATCGGTGCCCATCTACCAGTATCAACGTCTCTAGACGTCCATAGACAGGCATAGACATGATGGTTAGGATGAGGGAAAGCTGAACCCTGGCGGCCCTTGCACGGCCCCAGGGTGTGGCCTCACCTGAGCTGACAGGAGTGAGACATGCCCAGCCTATCGGGCACCGCCGAGCCGTGGGAAGCCCGCGAAGCCGAGCCGATGATCGGCGGCATCGTGCCCGACCGCATGAACTACGTCGCCGACTGGCGCACCGGCCTGACCACTACGGAGTTGTTCCTCGACCGCTCCCGTGGTGACGGGTACTTGGTCCTCCTCGATGGCCGCCGCCCCGAGGAACACATCGCGACCGTCTTCACCATTGCCGGACGGCTGCACGGGATCGTGTGGCGCGGCTCGGCCGACCACCGCGACGCGCCTTGGCGGGCAGGCCAATACGAGCAAGCCGCGCACACCATCGCCAAGGTGTACGAGGTTCAATAAGAGGCCAGTTGAATCAGGACCCTGCGTTCACGGAACCTGGAGCAATTTAAGCGGGAGTTCGGCACTGACTTCCGAAAGCTCCCTCCAGTACCTCATGTTCACGAGGGACCGAGTAAAATCCGTACATGGAAAACCCTGCATACGAGCTTCTTCAGCTTCTGGAGAAGTGGCAACCGAAGGACTCGACCAAGTCAATCGCAGCAGCACGAGGCGGAGGGTCCTCGGCGGAAGACATCACGTTCTGGGCGGAACACCGCAAGGCGGTCAGTTACCTCCTTGCCATCGAGCGTCAGCTCGACGAGATGGAGGCAGCAAAGGACGATGTAGACGCATATCGGCAATACGTACCGATGTGGTACCGCGCGGTTTTCGGGCCAAAGTACAACTGGTATAACGTCGACCCCGCCCAAAACTCCAACAAACGCCTCCCCGGCCCCGACGGTGGTCGAGAGCTCGCCACTGATGCGGCCGCGTTGCTTCGCTCGCTCGGTTCGCATATCCAGACATGGAGAGTCGCCGAGACTATTCCCTCCGGGGTCCTTCCCGACCTACTCAGCGCCGTAGACGAGGCCGAGGACCTAGTACGACTTGCTGATATCCCAGATCAAGAACGACAGTATGTACTTCGTTTGATTCGCCAGGTCCGTGAAGTCCTAGCTGATGTCGAGTTGTTTGGGCAAGCTGAAAACAGGCGTCTGGTGATCGAGCTGGGCGGCGCGATGACAATCGTTTATGGCTGCGTACCCGACAGAGAGAAGACGAAAGCCGGAAGCGTCATCGGTCGTATTCTTCGTGGCGGAATTGCTCGCGTGACAGGGAAAGCGCTCGACACCGCAGTGGTATCGGGCGTTCAGGAGCTAGGACCAGCAATTGGCGATGCGATCGGACTCTAGCTCGCCCCTTGCGCATTGCCGCCCTTTTGCGCGGAGGACCTTCAAAGATCACGGCCAGAGACACAACTGACAGAAGTGACAGAACCGCGTAGAGACCCGTTTCACCAGCGAAAACTTGCTCATCGAGCTCAGCGACAGAACCGCACCAGAAATGCACTGGCAAGTGACAGAACTCGGCCGACCTGAAGGTCGGCCGAGTTCTGTCATGCAATTGTCGGAGTTCTGTCCTGATCCTCACCGTGCGCGTTTTCGCAGTTCAGTGAAGCTTCCGCCGCGTTCTGTCACTTGTGGCAGTTGTGTCCAGGTCAGTGACTGCCGGTGATCAGAAGATATCCACCACAAGGTCGGCACCCGCGTCCTGGAGCCGTTCGGCCTTGCCTGGCTTGTTGGCGTAGCCGATCGTCATGACCTCGGCGGCCCTGCCAGCCTCGATGTCGGTGACCGAGTCGCCGACGAAGCAGGCTTGCGAGGGCTCGATACCCAGCGACTGGAGGGCCGCGTGAAGCAGGTGCGGGTCCGGCTTCATCCGTTCCGGCCGACCGAACGGGCGGCCGACCGTGGCGCTGATCGCGCCATCGAGCCCGTGGAGCTTGAGATACTTGGCGATCGGTCCCGCACTGTTGTTGCTGACGATCGCGACCATGAGCCCTGCCGCCCGTGCGGCGTCGATCAGGGCAGCGGCCCCGGGAGTCGGCTCGGCCGTCTCCACGGCCTCGGCCTCGGCGACGCCGAGCTGTGCGTCGACGGCTTCGACCTGATCGCCGGGCAGGCTCCCGGCCGCGACCCGAAGCACTTCCATCGGGTCGGTCTCGGGTGCGAGCATCTCGGCGAGACTCGGAGCGACGGCCCGAAGGGTCGACACGAGCTCACGCGCGATCTGAGACGCGGGATATCCGGCGAACACGCTGCACACGGGGCCGTCGAAGTCGAGCAGCAGGGCAGACTTCCCCGCCAAGGCGGCTTGCGGGTCGAGTCTCATCCGACCTCCCGAGGCGACGCCACGGTGTTCCACACCGAGTCGAACCAGGTGCGCGCGGACTCCACGAACATCTCGCCCTGCTCGGCGTCCTCGCCGGTGCTGGAGAAGTGGAACAGGCTGGCGTCCTTGCCCATCGGGTCGAAGACTTCGACACGGTCGCCGTTGACCGGCACCGAGTGTTGAACGATCGGGTAGAACCCGAAGAACACCTCGGAGTCGTTGAGGATGAACAGCTTGAAGACTGGGGCAATGCCGTGCATTCGGACCTCGACCGAGCCGGACTTGATGAGGCCGAGTTCTTCCAGCTCGTGTACGTCGTTCACGATCGACTCCAAGGCTCGATCCGTGATGCGCGCCATTCGCTCGGTTACGCGCACGGGGTCCTCAGCCGGATCGACGGGGACCGGCAGTGACATCGGCATCCGCATGTCGGACACCATGATGCGCAGCTTCACGTCCTGAGGTGTCAACTCCCCCAGGCGGATGCGGTCGAGCGGTTCGAGCATGACGCCCTTGAGCGTCTCCCCGGAGAACCCGGCGAAGTCGATCGACACATGGTCGTCCTGGAAGAGCGCTTCGACGTGCGGGCGCAGTTCCACGGTGCGGTGGGTCTTGACGCGGACACGAGGCAGTCGGCCCTGCTGGCTGACGACCAGTTTTTCTTTGTCGGTGAGGATCGCGATTGCACTCTTGACCGTCTCGCGCGCGACGCCGAAACGGTTCTGAAGTTTCTGGTTGGAGGGCAGGGTCTCTCCGGGAGCGAACTTGCCCGTGAGGATCGCCGCCTTGAGCCGATTGGCGATCTGGGTCGAGAAGCTGTCGGAGCTGTCCGGGTCGAGTTTCCCCAGGAAGTCGTACTCGTCTGTGTACTCAGCCATGCGACCAGATTAGCACCTGGCTAGCCAGGATAGAAATTTCTCATCCAAACGCTTGACATGACTAGCCAAGCTCCGTAGGGTCATTCTCAACCAACCTGGCTAGTCAGGTTGGTTCGCGGCATCAAATGATGCCCTCCCGTCCGCCAAGACACCGATTCAAGGAGCTCCACATGGCCAAGCAGACCCGCGAAGAGCGCCAGGCCGCGAACCGCGACTACGACAAGGCGCGCGACCGCCTGAACTCCTACAAGCCCAAGGGCGGCAAAGAAGACGCCGAGTACCTGCGCCGAAACAACGCGGTGATCAAGGCCGAGGAGAAGGTCTCGTTCTGGAAGAAGCTCTCCTAGTGGCGAAACCAGGCCTGTTCCCCCGGGGCAGGCCTGGTCCGGTTGAGGGTGGCTCCCTCCCCGCTGACGATGCCAAGCCATTCCCGTCCGCCAAGACATCAAGGGAGACATGATGACCACCGCACTCGCGACCCCCGACCGACCCGACTGGTTCGACGCGGAGCCGACGTTCGCTGACCTTGATGCGATCGAGATCGAGTGGCCCCGGATCGAGCGCGAACTCGCCGAACTGGAGCAGGCCCTCACCGGTCCGGCCCCGGAACGGTTCGTGGCCTTCGACATTGACCGTGCCCTCGGCGACACCGTCGCTCCCGGCTTCCCGACCTTCTCACTGTCTTAGGGGTGCGACGTGACGACCTTCATCGAGACGCACACCGAGGCCCCGGTTTACCCGGCCGCCGAGGCCGCCACCCCGGTCACGGACCGGATGACGGCCCAGCCGACCGTCGCTGATGCCTGGTGGCTCGTGCTGGGGGAGACCGCTTCCCACGCCGCGATCACGGCCGTGTTCTACGCCGTGTGCCTGGTCGCGGCCATCTTCGGTCAGTCCCTGGTCGGCATCGCCGTGTTGGGCCTCGCGCCCTGGTTCGCCATCACCCTCGCCGCCGCCCTGGAACTGGCGGGCGTGAAGTTCGCGTTCGACGCCGCCGTCGCCCGCGCCGCCGGGGAACACGCGGTCCTCCCGCAGGCACTCTCGTACGTCCTCGCCGCGATCGCCGTGGGCGTCAATATCTTCGGTCACCTGGTCATGGGTGACGTCTTCGGCGCGGCCGTGTTCGGCCTGTTCTCCGCTCTGGCGTTCATCGCCTTCACCATCCGTGCCGAGTTCCGCCGCCGCCAGGCCGACCGCGCCAACGGCAAGGCCGCCCACCCCACCCCCGCCTACGGTCTCGGACGCTGGGTACGCCACCACGCGGTCACCAAGCGCGCCAAGGCCCTCGCCGCCGCCGACCCCGCCTTGGGCCTGTACGGCTCCCTGGCCGCCGCCGCCGACGCCATCGCCGCCGAGGCCCGCCGGGTCGAGATCGCCGGGCTCCTGCGCCGCAAGGCCCTTGCCGACTTCGGCGGGGACAAGCTCCGTGCCTCCCTCTACGTCGCCCAATACGACCTCGACCGCATCGCCGCCGAACTGTGCGCAGCCGCCGACCACACCGCCGCCGTCACCGACATCGCCACCGACCTCCACAACGGACGCACCACCACGGCCGCTCCGGTCGCCGAGACGCCCACCCCAGTCCGCGCGTCCAAGCCGCGCCAGGCCCGTACCGGTACGGCCAAGGCCAAGCGCACCAATGCTGCCGACGACGCCGCCATGGTGGCCCGACTCCGGGCTCTCACAGCCGAGACCGGTACGGCCGTCTCCATCAACCGGGCCCGGACCGTCCTCGGCGTCGGCACCGGTCGAGCCAAGCGCCTCATCGCCCTCGCAACCGCTCCGGCCGACGTCCCGGCCGCCGACTGACTTTCCTCTCGGGTGCGGCGCGGCACTGCTGCTCGACCGCGTCGCACCCCTACCGCCGCTCACCACCGCTCTGAATCGCAAGGGAGCCAATGACTATGACCATCGAGAACTTTGACTGGCGGGCCGCCGAGGCCGAGCTGGGCGGGCGCAAGGCCGAGATCGAAACCATTGAACCGACCGAGGACGGCCGAGCCGAGCCGGGCCCGGTCCTGGTCGATGACGCCGAGGCGATCCGGTCGTGGCGGGCCCCGTCCGCTGTCAAGCGCGCGCCGATCCTCCCGGCGTGGGCGACCTCCCGCACCGGTCTGCTAAACGCGGCGACCCGGTACGGCCAGCTTGCGGCGTACAGATGCGCGTTCCATGCCGTCCGCCTTCCGGTCTACGGCGCGCGGCTGCTCGGTTGGGCACCGGTCGGTACGGCCCGCGCGGTCGGATCGGTCTGGCGCTGGGCCTCAGACGCCGAGGGCCGCCCCGCCCGCTCCGACGCGGTCGCCGGTCACGACTGGCAGGCATACCAGTCCCTCGCAAGACTGCGTGACAGGCGGGTGCGGTTCCGTGGCTTCGTGTGCGCCTGCACCGGCCTGGGACTGGTCGGCCTCGCCACGGTCGGAGCCCTCGCCGCCCCGCCGCTCGCATTGTGGGGCGCGGGAGCTGCCGCGCTCACCGGGCTCGGCCTCGCCGGGAAGCCCGCTGACAAGCCGCTCGCCACCCGCGCCGTGGTCAAGGTGAAGCTGCAACCGCTCACGTCCCCGATGGTCGAGCGCGCCTTGTCGCGCATCGGCATCGCGGCTCTGTCGTCGGGCAAGAGCGAGGACCGCCTGAACTGGCCCGCACCGATCCGTGAGGATGGGCCCGGGTGGCTCGCCGAGGTCGACCTGCCCGGCGGTGTGACCGCCGCCGAGGTGTGCGAGCGGCGCGACCGCCTCGCTGGGGCTCTGGGCCGCCCGCTGGGCTGCGTGTGGCCCGAGGGCAAGCCTGAAGTCCACCCCGGTCGCCTGGTCCTATGGGTTGGGCACGAAGACCTCGCCGCCGCCAAGCCGGTCGCGTGGCCGCTGGCGCGCAAGGGCACCGTGGACCTGTTCGACACCTTCCCGGTCGGCGTCGACCCTCGCGGCAGGGCGATCACCGCCGAGCTGATGTTCACCAACTGGCTTATCGGCTCGATCCCGGGCATGGGAAAGACATTCCTGATGAAGCTGCCGCTCCTGGCCGCCGGGCTCGATGAGCGCGCAGAGGTGTGGGCGTTCGAACTCAAGGGCACTGGTGACCTGGCGTTCACGGAGGCCTACGCGACCCGCTATGCCTCCGGCGCCGACGACGCCTCAGCCGCCGCCGCACTCAAGGCCCTGCGCGACCTGCGAGAGGAGTGCCTGCGCCGCGCCGAGGTCATCAAGAACCTCCCGCGTGACCTGGTGCCCGAGAACAAGGTCACGCCCGAACTCGCCGCTCGCAAGGACCTCGGCCTGCACCCGCTGGTCGTGGCATTCGACGAGGTCCAAGAGCTGTTCACGCACGCCGAGTACGGCAAGGAGGCGAAAGAGTTGGCCCCCAAGGTGATCAAGCTCGGCCGCGCGTTCGGCATCTCCTTGGTGCTGGCGACGCAGCGGCCCGACAAGGACTCACTGCCGACCGGCGTCACAGCCAACGTCGGCACCAGGGCGTGCCTCAAGGTCATGGGGCAGGTCGAGAACGACATGATCCTGGGCACCTCGGCGTACAAGAACGGCACGCGCGCAACGATGTTCACCAACCGTGACCTGGGCGTGTTTTACCTGGCCGGGGCCTCGCCCGAGCCGCAGATCGTCAAGGGCGGGTATGTCGACGGTCCCACCGCCGACCTCATCGCCGCCCGCGCTCGCGCGCTGCGCATCGCCCGCGGCACCCTGGCCGGGCACGCCACCGGAGACGTGACCGAAGCCGAAGGGCCCCAGCACAACCTGCTTGACGACCTCGCCGCGATCTGGCCCTCCGGGGAGGCGAACGTGTGGAACACGCCCCTGGTCGAACGTCTCGCGCAGCTGCGCCCGGCCATCTACGGCCACTGGGTCGACCTCGCCGATGAAGAGCAGACCGAGACCTTGACCGCCGCCGTCAAGCCTTACGGGCTCGCCTCCAAGGGCGTCTCGCGCCGCTCCGGATCGAAGCAGAGCAACCGGCGCGGCCTCAACCGCAGCGACCTCGATACGGCCCGCGAAGGCCGCCCAGGAGGCCGCTAGCGCTAGCGGCCCCTGCGCTACCGGTAGCAGGCCCGCTAGCGCATCACATGACACCTGACCTGGGTGCTAGTAGCTAGCACCCCCGGTCGACCTCACCCTAAAACCGCTCGAAAGGAGCCTCCGTGACCCTCACCGCCGCCGCTATCTCCGCCGTCGTCCTCACCGCCGGGATCTATGCCGCCCGCTTGTGGGCCGACCCGTTCGCCCGCTGCATCTGGTGCCGAGGCGACGGCATCCGAGGCGGCACCTACTGCCGCCGCTGCTCGGGCTCCGGCCGACGCGTCCGCCTCGGCCGCCGCATCGCCAACACCATCCGCGCCGAATACCGACGCGGCACCAAGTAACCACCGACGCGTCCGCCGCATCAACGAAGGGAACACACCATGACCGAACCCGCCAGCTACCGCCCCGACGCCGTGATCGTTGACATCGATGGCACGGTCGCCCTGCGAGGCAGCCGCGACCCCTACGACGAGGCCGCCGTTCTCCACGACGCCCCGAACCAGCCGATCATCCGGCTCGTCACCGTCCTGGCGATGACCGCCGGGCACCGGATCGTGTTCGTCTCCGGCCGCACCGAGGCATGTCGCGAGGACACCGAGTCGTGGCTGCGCCGCCACTTCCCTTTCCACTGGTCCGCCCTCCACATGCGGGCCGTCGGCGACAAGCGCCGCGACGCCGAGGTCAAGACCGAGATCTACCGCGAGCACATCGAAGACCGCTTCCACGTCCGCTGGGTCTTCGACGACCGCGACCAGACCGTGGCCGCCTGGCGCGCGCTCGGCCTCACCTGTCTCCAAGTCGCCTCCGGCAACTTCTAGCCGACCACTACGCCGGGGCTGCACCGTGCAGCCCCGGCCCTCCGAAGGGATGTCAATGTCATGACTCGCAAGCGCATCGCACCGCACATCGAGGCGGAGAAGTCCGTGCTCGGCGCGGTCCTGATCAACCCGAGCGTCTTTGCCGGCGTCGCCGCCGTGGTCTCCGCCGGTTCGTTCGACGAGCCTCGTCACGGGCTCGTCTGGGAGGCCGTCTCGGCATTGACCGCCGAGGGCGCGCCCGTCGACGCGATCACCGTCGCGGCGCGTCTGGCCGCCGAGGGCACGCTCGCCAAGATCGGCGGCGGCCCTTACCTCCATGACCTGCTCCAAGCCGTGCCGACAGCGGCGAATGCGACCTACTACGCCCGGATCGTCGCCGACGCCGCCAAGCGTCGCGACCTCGCCGCCGTCTCGACCCGCATCGGGCAGTACGCCAAGGAAGGCCAGCACCGCGACCTCGGCGAAGTCGTCGCGCTCTCCCGCGCCGCGCTCGACGCCGTCGCCACCGACAGCCACGGCGAGGCGTGGGCGGCCCCGGTGCCGCTCACCGAGGGCCGGACCCTGTCGCCGTTCCCGTCCGCGTGCCTGCCCGACTGGGTCGGCGACATGGTAGACGCCGTCGCCGAGGCCACGCAGACCCCGACCGACCTCGCCGGATCGGTCGCCCTCGCCGCGTTGTCGACCGCGATGCAAGGCCGTCTCCACGTCCAGGCCGGGCCCGACTGGGTCGAGCCGTGCAACACCTTCACCTGCTGCGGTCTGCCGCCGGGCAACCGGAAGTCGTCGGTGTTCGGGCTCATGACCCGGCCCATCCTCGATGCCGAGGCCGAACTCGCCGAGGCCGCCCGGCCGCGCATCATCGAAGCGATCACCGAGGCCGAGATCGCCCGCCGCGCCGCCGAGCAGGCACTCGCCGTGGCGTCGAAGAACCCGGGCGACCCCGATGCGGCCAACGGGGCGAAGTCGGCCGCCCGCGAGGCCGAGGAAGTGGTGATCCCCGTGGCACCGAAGCTCATCGCCGACGACATCACGCCTGAGGCCGCCAAGTCGCTGCTGGCCGAGCAAGGCGGCCGCCTCGGGATCCTCAGCGCCGAGGGCGGGATCTTCGCGACCATCGCGGGCCGCTACTCCGGGGTCCCCGACCTGGACGTGTTCCTCAAGGGCCATGCGGGCGACATGCTCCGCGTCATCCGCAAGAGCGCCCCGGCCGAGTACGTGGCCGCTCCGGCGCTGACCGTGGGGCTCGCCGTTCAACCCGAGGTGCTCCGCGACGCCGCGCGCATGCCCGGCTTCGAAGACCGTGGCCTGTTGGCGCGGTTCCTGTTTACTCTGCCGCGCTCCACGGTCGGCTCTCGCAACCCGTCCCCGGCGCCCTTGCCGAGCACGGTCAAAGCAACGTACGCCCGCAAGCTCTCCGGGCTGGTCCACTCGATGCACCACCGCGCCGAGGCCGTGGTCTTGGAGCTGACCGCCGAGGCTCGCGCCCGCGTCGTCGCCCTCGAAGCCGAGCGCGAGCCGCGCCTCGGCCCGGGTGGGGAGTGGGAGCCGATCCTCAGTTGGGCCAACAAGTGGACCGGCACCGTGGTGCGACTCGCGGGCCTGCTCCACCTCGCGCAGTACCCGACCGCCGGACTCGCGACGCCTATCGAGGCCGACACCATCGACGCGGCCACGATGCTCGGCTACTACTTCGCCGACCATGCACTCGGGGTCTGGTCCTACATGGGCACCGGGGCCGAGACCGGTCCGGCTCTCGCTCTGCTCGACTGGCTGAAGCGCCACGGCCAGAGCGGCATCAGCGTCCGCGACATGCACCGCGCTGTGCGCACCCGCAAAGGGCTCACCACCGCCGACGCCGTCCGCGACGCCGCCGCCCGCCTCGCCGAACACGGCTACCTCCGCGAACAGCCCCGCGCGCCCCGGCGAGGAGGCCGCCCGCCCTCGCCCCGCTACGACCTCCACCCAGACATGACAACGACCGGCGACTCAGTTTGAGACCTAGCCGCCGGTCGTTCGTCCTCCCGTCCGCCAAGAAGGAAGGAAACACCAGCATGACACCCATGTCCGCCACCGTCAACGCACACGCCGTGCGAGGCGACATGAACGAAGTCGAGCCGTTCTACACGGTCCCCGAGGCAGGAGGCATCCTCCGCCTCGGCCGGTCCAAGCTCTATGAAGAGTTGGCCTCGGGACGGCTGCGTTTCATCAAGGTCGGGCGCTCCACGCGCATCCCCGCTGAATGGCTCCAGGAATACCGCCAGCTCCTCATCACCGAGGGACAGGGGGTCGCGCTGTGAATGAGCCCCAGGAGCCCGCAGAGGGTCGCAAGCGCGCCGAGAAGGGCGAGGGCACGGCATACTTCGACGCCACCAAGAACACGTGGGTTGCCGAGCTGTCGGCCGGTCGCACCCGCACCGGTCGCCGGAAGCGGCTCAAGGCATATGGCAAGACCGAGTCGCTCGCCCGTAAGGCGTTGGCGCGCAAGTTGAAGGAGTACGAGGCCGGACTCGATACCTCGACCACGTACACGGTCGCCAACGCCGTCAACGACTGGCACAAGCGCGGCCAGAAAGCCGGAGAGGAGACCCGCAAACGGGACCGCTACATCATCGACGGCCAAATCATCCCCGCGATCGGCGGTATCAAGCTCAAGGAGCTGACCGCCGATGACGTGGACGACATGCTCTTGCACTACTCCAAGACCCACGCGACCAGCACGCTCAAGAAGATCCACAGCGTCTTGAACCGGGCGATCAAGCACGCGCAGCGCCGCGACAAGGTCGGCCGCAACGTCGCCACCCTCATCGAGGAGATCCCCGAGGGCATCGCCGGGCGGCCGTCGAAGTCGATGACAGCCGACCAGGTCAAGGCCGTGTTCAAGGCAAGCGAGGGCACCTGGTTCCACGCCTACCTGGTCGTGTCCAACCTGACCGGCATCCGAACCGAGGAGGTCCGGCCGCTGGAATGGAAGCGGACGCACCTCAACCCGATCGAGGGCGAGGTCTGCACCTGCGGGCAGCGGCACCGTGAGACGCTGCCGCCGCACATCGAGGTGTGGCGGTCGGTTCGCAAGACGGGCGACACCAAGACCCAGAAGAGCCGCCGCACGATCGCTCTGCCCACGATGGTCGTCAAGGCCCTGGCAGAGCATCGCGAGAGGGACCTCACCTGGCGTGCGGAGCACGACTACAGCCACTCGGCCGTGCCGTACGTGTTCGGCACGCGCAACGACACGGTCAAGCTGGCGCGCAATGTCCGGCGGTTCTATCGAGGTGTTCTCACGGGCGCGGGGCTCAACCCCGACGACTGGGTACCGCGCGAAACGCGGCACACCTTCGTATCTATCATGTCCGACCTCGGCGCGTCCGACAACATGATCGCCGACCTGGTCGGCCACAAGGACACCCGCACCACGCGCCAGGTCTACAGACACCAGCTCCGACCGGTCATCACCAAGGGTGCCGAGATGATCGAGCAGGCATTCGGCGGCGACGACTGACGACATCGGAGACGCCAAAAGGGGGGCCTACGCGCTAGCGCGTAGGCCCCCCTTTTGGCTCCATGGCCGCCCGCAGGCAGGCGGCATTCACTCGAGATTTGCGGGAATGTGGCCCTCTAGCTGGGCTGGAAGTGAGTGCCCCCGGCAGGATTCGAACCTGCGACACCTGGTCCCGGAAACCAGTGCTCTATCCACTGAGCTACGGAGGCATGACCTGTCGGTCGGGGACGATGCTACCAGTCGGGGCGGTGGGGGTCGCAGGCGGTTTGGTCGGTGAGGATCACACTCGGGTGGGTCCGGCGGTTTCTGGCGGGGAGTGTCGGTGGCGGGGCATAGGCTGCCAGTCGGGAGGCTCCCGGCGGCGGTGCCAGCCTGCGGATTCACCGCGAGAAGCTACGTGAAACCTCAATATGTTGGGTGTCCCCCAACGGGCGACCACTACATGTATGATTCTGCTCTGTCAGGTCGGTGCTGTCAGCCTCCGCTCCCGTCACGGGAGGCGGGCCGCGCCGCCGCGCCGCCAGCGCGATCCACGCAGGTCGCACATCACGAGGGGATGCAGAGATGACCGGGCTCGCCACCACGACATCCGCCACCACCGCACCGCAGCAGCGGAGCGCCGAACAGGGCCCCGCGGCCCGCATCGCCGAACGCATCCGCGTCCATGCGGCGGGACTTCCCGACGTGGACGCCGAGAAGGTCATCGCCACCATCGAGGCCGGCCTGTGGCCCGGTGCCGACGAGAAGGCCCTGCGCGAACGCGCCGTCGAGCTCACCTCGTCGAGCGTCGCCTCCGAACCGACCTACTCCAAGCTCGCCGCGCGCCTCCTGGCCGAGCACATCGCCGAGGAGACCGCGAGCGAAGGCGTCGTGTCGTTCACGACCTCCATCGCCGCCAGCCGCGACAACGGGCTGCTCGCACCCGAACTCGTCGCGTTCGTCGAGGCCAACGGCCCCGCGCTGGACGCGGTCATCGACGACGGCGCCGACGACCGCTTCGAGTACTTCGGGCTGCGCACCGTCTACGACCGCTACCTGCTGCGCCACCCCGAGCACCGCACCGTTCTCGAACGGCCCCAGTACTTCATGCTCCGCGTCGCGTGCGGCCTGAGCCAGACGGTCGAGGAGGCCGCCGAACTCTACCGGCTGCTCTCGACCCTCTCCTACCTGCCGTCCTCGCCCACGCTGTTCAACTCCGGCACCCGCCGCGCCCAGCTGTCCTCGTGCTTCCTGCTCGACAGCCCCAAGGACGAGCTCGACTCGATCTACGAGCGCTACAGCCAGGTCGCGCGCCTCTCCAAGTACGCCGGCGGCATCGGCATCGCCTGGTCGCGCGTGCGCTCGCGCGGCTCGCTCATCCGCGGCACCAACGGCCACTCCAACGGGATCGTGCCGTGGCTGCGCACCCTCGACTCCTCGGTCGCCGCGGTCAACCAGGGCGGCCGCCGCAAGGGCGCGGCCTGCGTCTACCTGGCCACCTGGCACGCCGACGTCGAGGAGTTCCTGGAGCTGCGCGACAACACCGGCGACGTGGAGCGCCGCACCCACAACCTCAACCTCGCCAACTGGATCCCCGACGAGTTCATGCGCCGGGTCGAGGCCGACCAGCAGTGGTCCCTGTTCGACCCCAAGGAGACCCCCGAGCTGGTCGACCTGTGGGGCGGCGACTTCGACCAGGCCTACCGGGCCGCCGAAGCGGCCGGGAAGGCCCGCAAGACCGTCCCCGCCCGCGAGCTCTACGGCCGCATGATGCGCACCCTGGCCCAGACCGGGAACGGCTGGATCACCTTCTCCGACACCGCGAACCGCACCTCGAACCAGACCGCGCGCAAAGAGAACGTCATCCACCTCTCGAACCTGTGCACCGAGATCCTGGAGGTCACCAACGACTCCGAGACCGCCGTGTGCAACCTCGGGTCGGTGAACCTCGCCGAGCACACCACACCCGACGGGTTCGACTTCGAGCGCCTGGAGTCCACGGTCCGCACCGCGGTCAAATTCCTCGACCGCACCATCGACCTCGGCTTCTACCCCACCGCCGAGGCCGAGAAGGCCAACCGCAAGTGGCGCCCG
The DNA here is from genome assembly GCF_040645615.1 of Glycomyces sp. NPDC046736. NCBI lineage: Bacteria > Bacillati > Actinomycetota > Actinomycetes > Glycomycetales > Glycomycetaceae > Glycomyces > Glycomyces sp. NPDC046736. The sequence continues at coordinate 270,658 of NZ_JBEYYO010000004.1, forward strand.
ATCGGCTTGGGCTGCATGGGTCTGGCCGACGTGTTCTTCAAGCTGGGGCTCAACTTCGACTCCGAGGAGGCGCTCGCGCTCTCCACGGCGATCGCCGAGCGCATCGCGCTGGTCTCGTTCGAGACCTCCGCCGGACTCGCCGCCGAGCTCGGGGCCCACCCGAACTTCGACGAGACCCGCGCGGCCGAGGGCGTGCTCCACCTCGACCACTACCCGAACGCCCGCGTCACGCTCCCCGAGCGCTGGGAGTCGGTGCGCGCCAAGGTCGGCGAGCACGGTCTGCGCAACTCGCTCATGATCGCCATCGCGCCCACCGCCACGATCGCCTCGATCGCCGGGTGCGCCGAGTGCATCGAGCCGGTCGTCTCCAACGTCTTCAAGCGCGAGACGCTCTCGGGCGAGTTCCTCCAGGTCAACCGCCACCTCATCAACGAGCTGAAGGCGCGCGGGATCTGGAGCGAGCAGGTCCGCCAGGCCATCGTGCTCGCCGAGGGCTCGGTCCAGGGCATCGCGGCGATCCCGGCCGACCTCCAGGAGCGCTACCGCACCGCCTGGGAGCTGCCGCAGCGCGCGCTCATCGACCTGGCCGCGGCCCGCACGCCGTTCATCGACCAGGCCCAGTCGCTCAACCTGTTCCAGGCGAGCCCGACGATCGGCAAGCTCTCGTCGATGTACCGGTACGCGTGGCAGCAGGGCCTCAAGACCACGTACTACCTGCGCAGCCGCCCGGCCACGCGCATCAACCAGACCACGGTCAGCGCCCAGGCCGCAGCGCCCGCGCCGACCGAGCTGGAGGTCATCCCGGCCGACATCGCGTGCTCGCTGGAGAACCCGGAGAGCTGCGAGGCCTGCCAGTAACAAGCCTCAGGAGGCGGGGCCGAGGCCCCGCCTCCGCGTACTGCCGCCCGCCACCCCGCACACCACGAGAAAGGATGCGCCCATGCTGCTCGACCCAGGTATGGACCTGACCCTGCGACCGATGAAATACCCGGACTTCTACGACCAGTACCGGGCGGCGATCAAGAACACCTGGACGGTCGAGGAGGTCGACCTCGCCTCCGACCTGACCGACCTGGCGGGCTTCACCCCGCAGGAGCAGCACCTGATCCACCGCCTCGTGGCCTTCTTCGCCACCGGCGACACGATCGTGGCGAACAACCTGGTGCTCAACCTGTACCAGCACGTCAACTCCCCCGAGGGCCGCCTGTACCTCTCCAGGCAGCTGTTCGAGGAGGCCGTGCACGTCCAGTTCTATCTGACGCTGCTCGACACCTACCTGCCCGACCCCGAGGAGCGCGCCAAGGCCTTCGACGCGGTCAACAACATCCCCTCGATCAAGCGCAAGGCCGACTTCTGCTTCAAGTGGATCGACTCGGTCTTCGACATGCAGGAGCTCAAGACCGCCGAGGACCGCCGGACCTTCCTGCTCAACCTCATCTGCTTCGCCGCGTGCATCGAGGGCCTGTTCTTCTACGGCGCCTTCGCGTACGTGTACTGGCTGCGCAGCCGGGGCCTGCTCGACGGGCTCGCCACCGGCACCAACTGGGTCTTCCGCGACGAGTCCTGCCACATGAACTTCGCGTTCAGCGTGGTCGACATCGTGCGCCAGGAAGAGCCCGAGCTGTTCGACGACCGGATGCGCCAGCAGGTCACCGACATGCTGGAGGAGGCCGTGGAGGCCGAGCTCCAGTTCGCCGAGGACCTCATCGGCGAGGGCATGCCCGGCATGACCGTCAAGGACATGAAGTCGTACCTGGAGTACGCCGCCGACCAGCGCCTCGTGCGCCTCGGCATGCCCAAGAAGTGGGGCTCGGAGAACCCGTTCCCGTTCATGGCGCTCCAGGACGTGCAGGAGCTGACGAACTTCTTCGAACGCAGGCCGACCGCCTACCAAGTGGCCGTGGAGGGCAAGGTCGACCTCGACGAGGAGTTCTGATCCGAGGCCGCGCATTCTCCCAGCGCGGCTGAACGAAGGGGCCCGGCACCATCAGGTGCCGGGCCCCTTTCTCGTCCTTCGTGTCAGCCCGCGCGGGCGAACGTCGCGCCTGAGGCCTCCACGCCGTCCTTGAGCTGCGCCACGCAGAAGAACGTGCCGTCGCCGGGCACGTAGACGTCGGTGACCCAGTCGATCGCGTTGGCGCCCACCAGTTGCGAGAGCGGCCCGTTCTCTCTCTGGCCGTTGACGCAGGCGTTGGCGATGCCCTCGTCGGCGCGCGCGGCGTCGACGTCGGCGACCCCTTCGGGGAGCTGGCCTGTCGCGTAGGCCTCCCACATGTGCGCGCTGTCGCAGCCGGAGGCGGCGAACGCGGCGTCGAAGCAGGTCGGCTCGGTGACGCAGCCGGCGCCCGCGGCGTCGAGCGCGCAAGTGTTCACGTACGTGTCGGCCATGGACTGCTCGGCGAGGTCCTGCTTGCCGTCGTCGCCGCCGAAGAGCCACACTCCGCCGGTGATGAGCAGGCCGAGGACGACCAGGCCCACCAGGCCCATGCCGATGAGGCGGCCCACGCTGGAGCCGGAGTCGCCCTCCTTGAGCCTGCGCTCACGCCTGGTCAGGCCGGTCTCGTTGCGCGGCACCGGGACCGGCAGGCGCGAGTCGTGGTCGCGTTCGCCGTAGGTGCCGCTGGAGCCGAACGCCTGCCATTTTTGCTCGTCGAGCGGGTCGGGCTCGGGGGCCCGCGGCGCGACCGGCGGGCTCAGCGGCGGCGGGGGCAGCTGCGTCGCGGGCGGGTAGTCCGGGATGATCGCGCGCGAGCGCGGCGGCTCGGGCGCGGGCTCGCGGCGCTTGCCGGGGGCCAGACGCAGCGTCGAGGTCGGCTCGGGCAGGTCGTCGTAGTCGGGGGCCGAAGCCCGCGGCGCGAGGCGCTCCTCGCGCGGCGGCGAGGAGTACGCGCCGTAGAGCCCTTGCCCGGGAGGCGAGACGGGCCCCTTCGGCGGGGGCGGCGTCTCGTCGGTGACGCGCGGGATGACCCCGGTGGAGGCCTCGGGGATGCTCGCGAGGAACTCGCGGAACTCGACCGCGGTGGGCCGACCCTCGGGGTTGTTGATGAGTGCGGTGCGCAGCATCTCCAGCAGCAGCGGCGAGATGCCCGGCACGGCCGGGATCGGCTGGTCGAACAGCCCCGCGACCTCGTTGATGTCGAGCGCGGCCCCGGCGGGGAAGCGCGGCGGGTTGCCGCTGAGCATCGTGTAGAGCGTGGCCGCGAGCGAGTAGACGTCGGCGCTGGGGCCGACCTCGCGCATCTGGAAGATCTCCAGCGGCGCGTACGCCGGGGTGGCCATCGTGGACACCGGCTCCCCGGGGCGCGGCGTCGGGATCAGGCTGGAGAGCCCGAAGTCGGCGAGCACGGCCTGGTTCGCGTGGTTGATGAGGATGTTCGCGGGCTTGATGTCGCGGTGGACGATCCCCACCTCATGGGCCGCGGCCAGGGCGTCGGCGATGCGGATGCCGATGTCGATGGTCTGGCCGGGGCCGATCGTGGTGCGGTGGTCGAGCAGATCCGCTACGGACCCTCGGCACAGCTCCATGACCACGTACGGGTTGGCCTGGTGGGTGAGCCCGGCCGAGAGCATCTTGACCACGCACGGGTGGTCGGAGAGGCGCCCCGCGGTCTGGACCTCGCGGCGGAAACGCTCGCGCGAGGCGTCGTCGGTGAGCGGCCTGGCCTCGATCTTGACGGCGACTTCGGCGCCGTCGTCGAAGCGGGTCGCGCTGTAGACCGTCGAATAGGCGCCGCGGTCGATCTCCTGGAATCCGGTGAGGCGCTCGATCCCGTGGAGGAGAGCGTCGGGGCCTGATTCGGATCGCGGTCTCGGCGGTGAGAGCTGTGCGTTCGGGGAGAGGTGTGGACCGGTTGGAGCACCGTAGGACGAGATGGTGTCCACTGGGATACAGCCTCCGTTCTCGGTGACGCGTTCGGGCCTGAGAGCCCAGCGTCGAGTGCAGGTCGGTGCGCGGGTCAGCGCGGGGGTCGTTCCGATCCTCAGGTCATGTGCCCGGGCCTGGGGGTTCCGGAGCCATGGGACCTTTGACGCATAACGTTACGGCAACGAGCCCACCTTTCTGTATACCCCTAGACGAAGAGGCAGCGATAACTGGCCGAACGGATGATATGTCGCTTCCCCAGGGCGAAGCCTCGGTGGCGCATAGTGAACGAGTCCCCCGAGCGCGGGTGGAGGGACGGTCCGACTGGAACGGGCCCCGGCACGCCGGGTCGCGAAAGGACCGCCCCTCCCCCCGCTCACTCAGAGCGGCCGCCGGGATCGCTCCGGCCTCGGCAGCGACAGCGACTGTGGTTGCGGCCCAACGGTTCACGCGAAATCACTCCCGACGACACTCCCGACAGCGGGGTGCGCAACCGCGCCATCGGTGTCGTACCCGTCGGCGATCATTGCAGTCGGGGGCTCTTGCGCGCCGACACGCCCGAGCGCGGGGTACGGAAGCCGCGCACGGTTCACGCGACGCTCACGCTGTCGAGGTAGCCCTCGGCCCATGCGGTGGACTCGGGGTCCTCGCCGAAGGACTTGAGCGTGGCGCGGGCCCACTTGGCGGCCTCGTCCTCGCGTCCGGCCTCGTTGAGGAGCCTCGCGTAGCGCGCCACAATGGCGCGGCGGGGCCGCCCCAAAGACGGTTCGTCGTAGTGGGCCGCAAGGGGTTCGAGCATGGCCAGGGCCCCTTCGCGGTCGCCTTCGGCGGCGCGCACGTCGGCCAGGAGCGCGGTGTTGGCCGCGCGGCCCGGCTCCAGCACGTCGTCGGTGACCAGCGCGAGCGCTTCTTCGGCGGCGGCCCGCGCGGTGGCGGTGTCGCCCGCCTCGAGGGCACAGCGGCCTCTGAGGTTGTGCGCCAAGCTGATCAGGAGCGGGTGGCCGGTCTCCTCGCCGTACTGCTCGGCGGTCTCGGCGAGGTCGATGGCGTGGTCGAGCGCCCCGATGGAGCGGGCCGCGAGGGCCCGCACGTACTTGGCGAAGCCGCGGCCCCAGTCGTCGTCGATGCGCTCGAAGTCCCTGAAGGACTTTCGGGCGGCCGCGTCGGCCCCGGCGGGTAGGCCGAGTCCGATCTGGGCGGCCGCGCCGATGGCGCGCAGGAGGCCCACGGCGAACACGTCGCCGGAGCGCTCGCCGATGGGCATGAACACGTCGGACAGCCGCTTGGCCTCGGTGAAGCGCCCGGCCATGAGCAGCGCGAACGCCGAGACGCCGCGCACCCAGGCGCGCCCGACCAGGTCCATCTGGCGGGCGAAGGCCTTGGCGGCCTCGCGGAGCACGTCGTCGGCGCCGTCGAAGTCGCCGCGGGCGACCAGGACCCACGCGCGGTGCTGGAGGGCCCAAGCGAGGCGCTTGTCGTCGCCGACCCCGAACGCGGTGTCGTAGGCGTCGAGGAAGCGGGCCTCGGCCTCGGAGAGGTGCCCGGCCAGGAAGTCGAGGAGGCCGATGCGGCACTGGGCGTCACAGCGGGGCCCGGCGAGGCCTTCGCGGCGCGAGAGCGCCAGGGCCGCGGTCCAGGCGCCGCGGGCGGCCTGAAGCTCGCCTTTGTAGCGGTGGAGGCGGCCGCGCAGGAGCAGGAGTTGGGCCACGAGTTCGGCCTCTTCTTCGGCGAAGTCGTCGCCGAAGAGCCGACCGGAGGGGTGGTCGTCGTGGTCGTCGCTGGCCACGATGAGGCCCACGTCGACCGCGAGGCCCTCGATCTCGGCTTCGGCCTCGACGGTGCGGCCGAGGCGGGTGAGAGCGCGCCCGCGCAGGAGGCGGTCGTCGTAGGAGAGCGGCGCGAGGCGCTCGACCCCGTTGAGCAGGGCCACGGCCCGCTCGGGTTCGGAGGCGTCCATCGCGCGGTCGGCCTGCTTGCGCACGGCGTCGACGGCGAGCGGGAGGACGTTCCAGACCTCGTCGATCGCTTCGAGTTCGACTTCCTTCGCGAGGGTGACGGCCTGCTCGGCGTGGAAGACCACGAGGTCGTCGGCGTTCTGGCCTTCGAGTTCGGTCTCGGCGGCCCAGCGGGCGATCTCGGCGTGCGCGTGGGCGGCGTCGGCCTTCCCGATGGGCGCGTAGGCGGCCTGGCGCAGCAGCGGGGTCACGAAGCGGTAGCCGCCGTAGGAGCGGCGGCGCAGCATGCGGCGGTCGAGGAGTTCCTGGAGGGCCGGTTCGAATTCGCCGGGGACCTCTTTTTCGAGCAGCTGCGTGGCCTCGGGCGGGACGGCGTCGCCGAAGATCGAGGCGGCCCGCAGCAGCGCCCGGGCGGCGGGGCTGAGCGCGTCGATGCGCGCGCCGAGGACCTGCGCGAGGTCGCGGGAGAGCACGCGTCCGGTGAGCGACCCGGCGGCGAGGCGCCACTGGTCCCCGTCGGAGGAGAGCAGGTCCTGCTCGACCAGGAGCGTGACGAGTTCGGCGAGGTAGTAGGGGTTGCCTTGAGCGAAGCCGAGGAGGCGGTCCTCGTCGGGTTTGGGCATGCGCCCGCCGCCGAGGAACTCGCGCAGCAGCCGGGCCGCGTCGGCGCCCGCCAGCGGCGGGAGCGGGTGGACCTCGGCTTCGGAGATGCGGGTGAGTACTCCCGAGGAGCGCGTCAGTTCGGGGCGGCCGTAGAGGATCACCAGGACGGGGCCGTGGATCTTGGCCAGCGCCACGCCGAGCGCGTCGATGCCGTCGGCCGAGGCGGTGTGCAGGTCGTCGATGTTGAGCACGAGCGGGCCCAGCGTGGCCAGGTGGGTGATGAGCTCGGCGACGGCCTCGGGGATCGTGTACGCGTCGGACTGCTGGCCGGTGAACCCGCCGGGGCGGTCGGCCTGGCCGGGGCGCCCGTGCCCCAGGAGCCCGAGCAGGAGCGCGATGTTGAGGCGGCATTCGCCGTGGTCGGGGTGCCCGTCGGCGATGCGGCGGAGCTTGGCCTCGGCGGTCGCGCGGTCGTCGTCGAAGCGCAGGCCCGCGGCTTTGCGCACGAGGTCGGCGAGGGGCCCGAAGCGGCGGCCTTCGCCGTAGGGGGCCACGCGCACGGTGAGCACGCGGGCGCCGCGTTCGGTGGCGACGGTGCGCACTTCGCGCGCGAAGCGGGTCTTGCCCATGCCCGCTTCTGCGGTGTGGATGAGCACGAGCGGCTCACCGCGGTCGATGACGGCTTCGAGGCGGCCGGTGACGCGGCCGATCTCGGCGTCGCGGCCGATGAACGACGCGGTGTCGCCGAGGCTGGCGCGGGTGCCGGGCTCGTCTTCGAGGCCGAGGAGCTGGAAGACCTCGACCGGTTCGCGCTTGCCTTTGAGGCGCACGGGGGTCAGGCGGCGCCACGCCGCGGCGTGCTTGGTGGCGCGCATGGTCTCCTCACCGGCCCAGATGGTGCCCACGGCGGCGGCGTCGCACAGGCGCGCGGCGGTGTTCACGGTGTCGCCGATGACGGTGTACTCGAGGTTGGCCTGCATCCCGGCCACCACCAGGCCTGAGCGCAGCCCGATCCGCAGCCCGATCGGCAGACCGCCGCCGGACTCGGCTTTGAGCAGGCGCCTTACGCGCTTCTGCATGGCTTGAGCGGCGCGCACGGCCCGCTCGGCGTCGTCCTCGTGCGAGAGCGGCGCGCCGAACACGGCCATGAGGCCGTCCCCGGTGAGCTTGTCGACGTGCCCGCCGAACTCGTTCACGGCCGAGACGCATTCGGCCAGGAGCCGGTCGGTCACCGACGAGACCCGCTCGGGGTCCAGGCTCTCCGACCAGGTCGTGAAGTCCGAGAGGTCGCCGAAGAGCACCGTGACGTAGCGGCGCTCGGTCTGCGGAGCGGTCGCCTCCGGAGACAGCGGCGCACCGCAGTTATGGCAGTAACGCGCGCCGGGCACAGTGGGCACGGAACAGAACGGGCAGGTCACAGCAGTACCAACGCCGTCAGCCGGGTGTGTTGTTCCCCACTCCTTGTGAGAACGGGGTGCTTCTTGCGCTTCACGCTGGCAAGGATACGTGCCCTACCTGACAGATACCTGTGTGCGGCAGCACAAACCCCCAACAAGCGGACCAACCCTCCCCCAAAGAGAGGACCCCGAACCGGACACATAAGCGGGACCCACGCACCCCGCCCACCCCACTAAAATCAGAACAACCGAGCAGCACCCCTCGCGGCTCCAACCCCGAAAGCAACCCATATGGCTTCTCTCCCCGAGCCGACGCCCACGCGCGGCCCCGCCGCCGAGGACCGGCCATGATCGAGGTGCGGCCGCGTCGTTTTCTGATCCTGGCGATCTCCATCGTTCCAATGGCGGTCGGCATTGCGGCGGCCGTGCTTCCCGACTACCCGCCGACCCATGCCGAGAATTGGCTGCGGTCCGTCATCGTCGGCGTCACGTTCGGGCCCGGCTTCTGGAGCTTCACCTACGTTCTCCGCAGGTCCCTCCTGACCTTCGAACCGGCCACCGGCACACTCCGCGGCCCGAGCCTCACCCGCGCGAACGGCGTGTATCCCCGCCGTGGGTTCGGCCGGATCGAGTTCGACCCCGACAGCCGACGCCTTTACGAGGTCGGCCCTGACCGCCGACGGCTCATTCCGATCCCGCACTGGGCGGCCCACCACGACGACTGGAGCGCCCTCACCGGGCTTCTCCGGCGCGATGCCGCTCCTCCGGTGCGCGATATCGCGCCGTAGACGAGCCGAGGCCCGGTCCCGCTTCTGCGGGCCGGGCCTCGTTTTCGGCTTCTTATGCGGTGACCAGGCTGGCCTTCTGGAATTCCTTGACCGTGGTGTAGCCGGTCTTGGCCATGGCTCGGCGCAGGCCTCCGAAGAGGTTTTGGGAGCCGTCCGAGGAGTTGCTGGGGCCGTAGAGGAGGGCTTCGAGGTCGGGGACCTCGACGTCGCCGGCGTCGCCGGGGCGGAAACGCCCGCGAGGGAGCTTCGGGTGGGAGGCCGCGGAGTGCCACCACGCGCCCGCGGCCGGGGACTCGTCGGCGTCGGCGAGGATCGAGCCGAGCATGACCGCGTCGGCGCCGCAGGCGATGGCCTTGGCGATCGCGCCGGAGTTGGTCATCTCGCCGTCGGCGATGAGGTGGACGTAGCGCCCGCCGGTCTCGTCGAGGTAGTCGCGGCGCGCGGCCGCGGCCTCCACGACCGCCGAGGCCATCGGCACGTCGATGCCCAGGACCGTGTCCGTAGTCGACCAGTCGTCCGAGCCGACCCCGACGATGACGCCCGCCGCGCCGGTGCGCATCAGGTGCATCGCGGTCTTGTAGTTCGTGGCCCCGCCGACGACGACCGGCACGTCCAGGTCGGCGATGAACTGCTTCAGGTTGAGCACGTCGCCGCCCGACGACACGTGCTCAGCGGAGACGATCGTGCCCTGGATGACCAGCAGGTCCACCCCGGCCTCGACCGCGAGCGGCGCGAGCTCGGCGGTGTGCTGCGGGCTGAACCGGATCGCGGTGGTGATCCCGCCGGCGCGCAGTTCGGCGATCCGCTCGGCGATGAGCTCGGGCTTGACCGGCTCGGCGTAGATCTCCTGGAGCCGCTCGATCGCGGTCTCCGCCGGGGTCTCGCCGAGTTCCTTGAGCAGGGAGGTCGGGTCGACGTAGCGACACCACAGCCCTTCGCCGTTGAGGACCCCCAGGCCCCCGAGGCGGCCCATCTCGATCACCGAGGCCGGGCTCATCGTCGCGTCCGACGGGTGCGCCACGGCCGGGATCTCGAACCGGTAGGCGTCGAGCTGCCATTCGGTGGAGACGTCGTCGATGTCCCGAGTCCGTCTGGTCGGCACGAGCGCCACTTCGGACAGACGCCAGCCGCGCGCCACGATCTTGCCGGGGCCGATCTCGACCAATTCCCGCACAGTCTCTCCTCGCAAAGTCACGGCAAGCGTCGCCGTGGGTCTCCCGGTCCCGACTACCGCGTGTGGTAGTTGGGCGCTTCCACGGTCATCTGGATGTCGTGCGGGTGGCTCTCCTTGAGTCCCGCGGCGGTGATCCGCACCAGACGCCCGCGTTCGTGCATCCCCTCGATGGTACCGGCCCCGGTGTAGCCCATGGCACTGCGCAAGCCGCCGACGAGCTGGTAGACCACCTGTGCGAGGGTCCCGCGGTAGGGCACCTGACCCTCGACGCCCTCGGGCACGAGCTTGTCGTTGGACTCCACGCCGCCTTGGAAGTACCGGTCCTTGGAGTACGAGCGGGCCTCGCCCCGCGACTGCATCGCGCCGAGCGAACCCATACCCCGGTACTGCTTGAACTGCTTGCCGTTCATGTAGATCAGCTCGCCGGGGCTCTCGGCGCAGCCGGCGAACAGCTGGCCCATCATCACCGAGGACGCGCCGGCCACGATGGCCTTGGCGATGTCGCCGGAGTACTGGATGCCGCCGTCGGCGATGACCGGGACGCCCCGCTCGCGGGCGGCGCGCACGGTGTCCATGATCGCCGAGACCTGCGGAGCGCCCACGCCCGCGACCACACGGGTGGTGCAGATGGCGCCGGGGCCGACCCCGACCTTGACGGCGTCCACGCCCGCGTCGATCATCGCGTTCGCGGCCTCGGCGGTGACGATGTTGCCGCCGATGATGTCGACCTTGTCGCCGAAGTCCTTGGCGACGCGGGCGATCATGTCGAGCACGCCGCGCGAGTGGCCGTGGGCCGAGTCGACCGACAGGACGTCAATCCCGGCCTCCACGAGCTGCCCGGCCCGCGTGTACTGCTCCTCGCCGACGCCGATCGCGCCGCCGACGCGCAGGCGCCCGACGTCGTCCTTCGAAGCGTTGGGGAACTCCTCGCGCTTGGAGAAGTCCTTGACGGTGATCAGGCCCCTCAGGTGGCCTTCGTCGTCGACGATCGGGAGCTTCTCGATCTTGTTGCGCTTGAGCAGCTCCAGGGCCTCCTCGCTGGAGACGCCCTCGGGGGCGGTCACGAGGTTCCTGGAGGTCATGACCGAGGCCACGGTCACCGACATGTCGCTCTCGAAGCGCATGTCGCGGTTGGTGACGATGCCGATGAGCTTCCCGGCCTCGTCGGTGACCGGCAGCCCGGAGATGCGGTACTTGCCGCAAAGCTTGTCGACCTGTTCGAGGGTGTCCTCGGGCGAGCACGTGACCGGGTCGGCGACCATGCCCGACTCGGAGCGCTTGACGAGGTCGACCTGCTGGGCCTGCTCCTCGGCGGACATGTTGCGGTGGAGGATCCCCAGACCGCCGAGGCGGGCCATGGCGATGGCCATGCGGGCCTCGGTGACGGTGTCCATCGCGGCCGTCAGCAGCGGCACCGAGATGCGGATGTTGCGGGTGAGCTGGGAGGAGGTGTCGACCTCGGACGGGATCACGTCGGATTCGCCGGGCAGGAGCAGCACGTCGTCGAAGGTCAGACCGAGTGGAATCGCACCGGCCGAACCCATGGGCACCGTGGTGCCGCCGACCCGCTCACCGGTAGCACCCTCGTGCCCCTGATTTCCGAAATCCCCTGAGAACGCCATGTCCCAATGGTAGTGCCGCAACCCGCGCAGCTCCGAGGTGCACACGTCCCTCTGCGGTGTGATTCACGGCAGAACCCGAGGTCGGGTCATGGGACGTGCCCGGCCCCGCGCCGCGCGGCCGGGCACGAAGGCTCGTACGCGGTGCCCTATTCGAGCAGGTCGCCGGCCGCTTCGGAGACGGTGTCCCAGGCCTCGACGGCCCCGTCGCTGACGTCCTCCCACACCTCACCGGCGTCGATGTCGCCGATCGCGTCACCGACGCTGTCGACCACGTCGTCGAAGATCTCTTCGGCGCCTTCGATGAAGTCGTCCATTGCCGTCTCCTCAACTCGTTCCATCGGCTCACAAGCGGCCGGTCGGCTTGCGGCCCATGTTAATGAGACGGGGCCACCGAACGCCAGACCCGCCCGCAGACTGGCACGCATCCGGGAGACGCGACCGGACCGGCCGGTCCCGCGCGCGAGAGACCTGGCGGTGTCGCCACCGGGCGTTAGGCTTGACCTTGTGTATGAGGAGCCTCGCGACCCGTTCGCCGACGATCCCGACCACGCGGACGCGCTCGCCCCGTTCGAACCCGAGCTGGACGAGGACGACCGCGCCGACCTCCTCGAAGACCTCCACGAACTGGAGATGTTCGAGAAGGTCCTGCAACCGCAGGGTTTCCGAGGGGTCGTGGTCGACTGCGCCGACTGCAACGAGCCGCACTACTTCACCTGGGGCCTTTTGATGGCGAACCTCCGCGGCCTGCTCGAGGCCAACTGCGCCCAAGTCCACGAGCCCGCGTTCGACCCCGACCCCGCCCACTACGTGACCTGGGACTACGCCCGGGGATTCTCCGACTGCTGGCTCAAGCAGCACGGACAGGACGACTGAGGCGGTGTTCGCGAGCGCGCGGCGGCCGCGACCTGAGTCGCCGCGAACGCGCGAGCACCCCGCACCGCCCCGGCCCCGCTCGGGGCCGGGCCCTTCCCGCCAGCCCACCCCTCCCGAAGGAGCCGGACCTTGACCGACCCGTTCATGCTCACCGTCGACGACGCCGGCGGCGAAGGGCCCCTCGCGGGCCTGCGCCTGGCCGTGAAGGACCTCTTCGACCTCGCCGGGACGCCCACGGGCGCGGGCAATCCGCGCTGGCCCGAGACGCACGAGGTGCCCGAAGCCGACGCCGAGGCCGTGGCGCTGCTGCGTGCCGCCGGAGCGCGCGTGGCCGGGAAGACCGTCACCGACGAGCTCGCGTGGAGCCTCAACGGTTCGAACGCGCACTACGGGACCCCGGAGAACCCGGCCGCGCCCGGGCACGTCCCCGGCGGCTCGTCCTCGGGTTCGGCCTCGGCGGTGGCGCTCGGCCTGGCGGACATCGGGCTCGGCACCGACACCGGCGGCTCGATCCGGGTCCCGGCCTCGTACTGCGGCCTGTTCGGGCTGCGCCCGACCCACGGCCGGGTGAGCCTGGCGGGCGCGGTCCCGCTCGCGCCGTCCTTCGACACGGCCGGGATCCTCGCCCGGGACGCGGCCACGCTGCGGTTGGCGATGGACGTGCTCCTCGGCGAACCGCGCGAAGCGGCTCCGGTGACGAGAGTGCTGGTGCCGCAGGACATCTGGGGCGAGATCTCGCAGGACACGAAACGCGCGGTGATGCCCGCGGTCGAGGCGCTGGGCTTGGAGATCGACACCGCGCCGTTCTTCGGCGAGCGGCTGTCGGCCGAGGTCTCGTCGCTGGAGGCCGCGCGGGTCGCGTACGCGACGTTGCAGGCCTGGGAGTCGTGGCAGACGCACGGCGCGTGGATCGCCCAGGCGCAGCCCGAGTTCGGGCTCGGCGTGGCGGCCCGGTTCCAGAACGCCTCGAAGCTCACCGCGGCCGACACCGAAGCGCCCGCCCAGGTGCGCGCCAAGGTGGCCGTGCTGGTCCGCGAACGCGTCCCCGAGGGCACGGTGCTCGCGATGCCCGCCGCGCCCGGCCCCGCCCCCCGGGTCGGGGAGATCCCCGACCGCGAGGCCATCGTGCGCTTGACGTGCATCGCGGGTCTGTCCGGAGCCCCTGGCATGGCCGTACCCGCCGGCACGGCCGCGGACCTGCCGGTGGGCCTGCAACTGGTCGCCGCCCCGGGAGGCGACGAGACGCTGCTGGCTCTGGCCGATCACACCGGATCAGATATCCTATAGGATATATGCTATACGATTGACGGCCTGAACTCGCGGCCTGAACTCGCGGCCTGAACTCGCGGCCTGAACTCGCGGCCTGAACTCGCGGCCTGAACTCGCGGCCTGAACTCGCGGCCTGAACTCGCGGCC
>NZ_JBEYYO010000004.1:284444-303105 GCF_040645615.1 Glycomyces sp. NPDC046736
GCCCGAAGTCATGGCCGCAGGCCGCAGGCCGCAGGCCGCAGGCCGCAGGCCGCAGCGACGATCGTCGCCGGTCGCGCCTGACCGACGTGGATCGCTTTGCGGTGCAATGTGTCTTGGCCCGGTTTGAGTCCGGTGCCCCGACCCGCCTGATGCGGGCCTTGCGGGCACCCTCGGGCCGCTCGCCCGGAAACCATGAATCGTATATCCTATAGGATATATCCTATACGGATCGTGGTCCCGTGCGCGGCGCTGGTGGATCAGCGCGTGGTCTCGGGCCGGTCGCTCGCGGGGGCCTGCCAGCTCCCCGCATTCGTCGTGCCCGGTGTCGTCGCGGACCGGATTGGCCGCCAGGCCGAACGGTCCTGAGTGGAGGGCGCTAGCAGACCAGTCCCGAGCGGAAGGCCTCGGCCACCGCGTGGGCCCGGTCGCGCGCGCCGAGTTTGCGGAACATGCGCCGTGCGTGGGTCTTGACCGTGTCCTCGGAGACGAACAGGTCGCGCCCGATCTCGGCGTTCGACTTGCCTTCGCTCATGCCCCGCAGGACCTGGAGCTCCCTCTCGGTGAGCTTCATGCCCTGGAGCGTGGAGCGCTGCCGCGGCACGGTCTCGGTGACCCGCTGGAGGCTCGGCGAGGCGAACATGATCGCCTGCGCCAGCGCGACCAGCAGGTCGTCGGAATTGTTGGACGGGGACCTGATGACCCCTCGGGCGCCCGCGGCGACCACCATGGCCGCCGTGCGCGGATCGGCCGCTCCGGACAGGAGGACTCCGGTCCGGGGCGAGCGGGCGCGGACGGTCTTGACGAACTTGACCGGGTCGGGCGCGGCCAGGGCCACGTCGACCAGCACCACGTCCACTTGGCGGCGGCCGAGTTCGAGGAAGAGCTCCGGGGAGCCTTCGACCGACTTGACCGCCTGCGCCAGGCCCATGCGGGTCGCGCAGGCCGAGATCTTCTGTCCGGCTTGAGGAGTCTTAACACAGACCAGTACGGTTCTCACTTTTTTCTACCTTTCGCTGCGGTAGGCCGTGCGTGTCTCTCTATCCAGCACGCAGCAGGTCCGCCGCCATGACGCGAGTTCGCGCGAATTTTTCGAGTGACTTTTCGACGTTTCCGGGATGAGGCGTGGACGCATGGTGTCGGGATCCGCTGACGCGGGAACCTCGATGGGAAACTGGGGGCATGACACAGCGAAGAGGCGGACGACAGCACTGGGCCGAGTCTCGCGATTTTGATGACCATCGTTCACATCCACCTCGCCATGACCTGTCTAACGAACTAACGGCCCTGGAAGGTACGAGTTACGGCCGATATAAATCCTTGCGTGGCAAATGGTGGACAGGCGCGGCGATTCTGGACATTTTGAAAGTCCAGTCCGATCCGTACGCTCCGCCGAGCCGCGTCGAGTTCCTCCTCGACGCCGACGCCGCCGACCTGGTGCCCGGGTGGCACGCCACCGCACCCAGGCGCAGGGCGCTCGCGGTGCTCCTGGCCAAACGCTTCAAACGCGCGTGCGCCACAAGGGACCTCCGCATCGACGCGGGCGGGCAGGAGATCCTGCGCCGCTCCTCGTGCGAGGTCGGCGAGGACGGTTCGGTGGTGTTCCGCCTCGGCGCGCAGTTCCCCGGGCACGGGCGCCGCATCGCCGGCCGCCAGGCCGCGCGGCTGCTGTGCGAGGTGCTGCCGGATGCGGCCGACGAGGCGCTCTCGGTGGGCGAAGCGGAGGCCGAGCGCTGGACGAAGCACGCCGATGACGTTGCGGCCCTGCGGGAAGCGGTCATCGCGCGGGGACTCGTGGCGTTCGTGGCCGACGGGTCGATGCTCGCGCGGCGCTCGGGCGTGGACGACCGCCCGCTCGAATCGGGGGTCCCGTTCCAGAGCCCGGAGTCGATGGCCGTGGAGTTCACGCTCCCGCACGCGGGGCTCGTGCGCGGCATGGGGATCGAGCCGGGCGTCACGCTCATCGTCGGCGGCGGCTTCCACGGCAAGTCGACCCTGTTGCGGGCCTTGGAGGCCGGGGTCTGGGACCACCTGCCCGGAGACGGGCGCGAGTTCGTGGTCGCCGACCAGTCGGCGGTGAAGATCCGGGCCGAGGACGGCCGGGCGGTGACCGGCGTGGACGTCCACGCGTTCGTCGACCACCTGCCCTCGGGCGACGACACGCGGGCGTTCACCACCGAGAACGCCTCGGGCTCGACCTCGCAGGCCGCGGCCGTGGTCGAGGCGCTCGAAGCGGGCGCGCGGGCGCTGCTCATCGACGAGGACACGGCCGCGACGAACCTCATGATCCGCGACGCGCGGATGCAGGAGCTCGTGGCCAAGGACCGCGAGCCGCTCACGCCGCTGGTCGACGTGGTGCGGTCGATGGCCGACGACCACGCCGTGTCCGTGATCTTGGTGATGGGCGGCTCGGGCGACTACATGGACGTCGCCGATCGGGTGATCCTCATGGACGCGTACCGGCCCGAGGACGTCACCGAGCGGGCCAGGGCCCTGGCCGCCAAGCCCACCGGGCGCAAGGTCGAGGCCGAGGGCTTCCGCATGCCCGGCTCGCGGGTGATCGAGCCGCGCTCGGTGTCCTCGGAGTCGCGCGGGAAGCAGAAGATCCGCGCCGACGGCACCGACGGACTGCGCTTCGGTGAATCCGAAGTGGACGTTCGATCGGTGGAGCAGATCACCGACCACTCCATGACCACCGGGATCGGACTCGCGATCGAGGCGGCGGTGCGCCGCGGCTGGATCGACGGCAAGGCCACGGTGGCCGAGGCGCTCGACCGGATCGAGGCCGGACTGGAGGCCGACGGCGAGGCGGAGCTGTTGAGGATCCGGGACGTGGACTTCGCGCTGCCGCGGCGGTTCGAAGTGGCCGCCACGCTCAACCGGATGCGGGAGCTGCGGGTGCGGCGAGAGGAGTGAACTTGCGGCACAGGCGCTCTCGAAGACGCCCGGCGCAAATCAGGCATAAAAGTGCCTTCGCGGCTCCGATCCCCAAAGGCCGCGAAGGCACTTGAACTCTATCGGTTTCCCGACAGAAGCGCGACGAACTGTCGGGATGTTGACACTTCGGATTCCGTACAACCGTTTGACCTGCGCCGAAACGACTTCGGGCGCTGCCGGATCGGCCACAGTAAGGGCCGAAGCCACAACGAACAGGGCCGCCGACGAATGTCGGCGGCCCTGTTCGGCCTCGGGCCGGGAAACCCGGCTCAGACTTCGCTAGTGCGAGTGGCTGTGCCCGCCATGGGAGTGTGAGTGGCCGTGACCGGCGTCCTCGTCCTCTTCCTCGGGCTTGTCCACGATCGTCACCTCGGTCGTGAGCAGCATGCCCACGATCGAACCGGCGTTGAGCAGCGCGTTGCGGGTGACCTTCACCGGGTCGACGATCCCGGCCGAGACCAGGTCCTCGTACTCGCCGGTGGCGGCGTTCCAGCCTTCGCGCCAGTCCGAGCCGGCGACCGCGTTGACGACCACGTCGCCGGACTCGCCGGCGTTGACCGCGATGCGGCGCAGCGGCTCCGACAGGGCCTCGGCCACGATCCGCAGGCCCGCGCGGGCCTCGGCGTCGTCGAGCGCGACCTTGTCGAGACCGGCGATGGCGTGGACGAGGGACGCGCCGCCGCCTGCGACGATGCCTTCCTCGACCGCGGCCTTGGTCGCGTTGACCGCGTCCTCGATCCGGTGCTTGCGCTCCTTGAGCTCGACCTCGGTGGCCGCGCCGACCTGGATGACGGCCACGCCGCCGGAGAGCTTCGCGAGGCGCTCTTCGAGCTTCTCGCGGTCCCAGGAGGACTCGGTGGTGGAGGCCTGCTGCTTGATCTGCGCGATGCGGGCGTTCACCTCGTCCTTGGTGCCGCCGCCGTCGACGATGGTGGTGGCGTCCTTGGAGACGGTGACCCGGCGGGCCCGGCCCAGGTGGGACAGGTCGGCCTGCTTGAGCTCCAGGCCGATCTCCGAGGAGATGACCTCGGCGCCGGTGAGGGTCGCGATGTCGCCCAGGATGGCCTTGCGGCGGTCGCCGAAGGCCGGGGCCTTGACCGCGCACACGCGCAGGGTGCCGCGAAGCGCGTTCACCGTGAGGGTCGCCAGGGCCTGGCCCTCGACGTCCTCGGCGATGATGAACAGCGGCTTCGAGGTCTCCACGACCTTCTCCAGCACCGGCAGGAGCTCCTCGATGGAGCCGATCTTGCCGTTGGTGATGAGGATGTACGGGTCCTCGAACACCGTCTGGCGCGCGTCCTGGTCGGTGATGAAGTTCGGCGAGATGAAGCCCTTGTCGAACTGCATGCCCTCGGTCACTTCGAGCACGGTCTCCAGGCTGGAGCCGTCCTCGACCGAAATGACGCCTTCGACGCCGACCGCGTCCATCGCCTTGGCGATGAGCTCGCCGATCTCCGGGTCCTGCGCCGAGACGGCCGCGACCTGCGCGATGTGCTCGTGGCCCGAGATCGCGATGGCCTGGCCGAGCAGCTGTTCGGACACGGCGTTCGCCGCGGCCTCGATGCCCTTGCGAATCGCGATCGGGTTGGCCCCGGCCGTGACCGCCTTGATGCCCGCGCGGCTCATCTTCTGCGCCAGCACGGTCGCGGTGGTGGTGCCGTCGCCCGCGACGTCGTTGGTCTTGGTCGCGACTTCCTTGACCAGCTGCGCGCCCAGGTTGGCGTACGGGTCGGCGAGCTCGACCTCCTTGGCGATGGTGACACCGTCGTTGGTGATCAGCGGCGCGCCGAACGAGCGCTGGAGGACCACGTTGCGGCCCTTGGGGCCGAGCGTGACCTTGACGGTGTCGGCGAGTTGGTCGATGCCGTGCAGCAGGTTGTGCCGCGCGTCCTCGGCGAAATTGAGAATCTTCGGCATGGTGTCCCTTTCCTCAGACACGAGAGGGCCCAAGGCGGCATGCGCCGCCGAGGACCCCGGGCGTGCTAGTTCTCGACGACCGCGAGGACGTCGCGCGAGGACAGGACGAGGTACTCCTCGCCGTTGTACTTGACCTCGGTGCCGCCGTACTTGGAGTAGATGACCACGTCGCCGACCTTGACGTCGATCGGGAGGCGGTTGCCCTTGTCGTCGAAGGCGCCCGGGCCCACGGCCAGAACGGTGCCCTCCTGGGGCTTCTCCTTGGCGGTGTCGGGGATGACGATGCCGGAAGCGGTGGTGGTCTCGGCCTCGTTGGCCTGGACCACGATGCGGTCGCCCAGCGGCTTGATGGCAGCCTTGCTCACTTGGTCTCTCCAAACCTTCGTGTTCGTTACTGGTCCGCCACGACGGCGCGGGTCTCGTCGTCGCGGGTGCCGAGGCACCGGCCCGTGGCTGGTTGGCACTCTCTAGGCGAGAGTGCCAAGCCGATCATAGCGCTTAGCAATCTCGGTCTGCGAGTGCTAAGGGCGAGGTTAGTTCGCGCAGGTGGGACCGTCAACACGGGGTCTGAAAGGTCATAGCATGGAGCACGTGGAAACCAGCCTGCTCACCGCCCTGCAGGCCGACCCCGGCCTCCAGACGAGGGCCGCGGAGGCCCTGCGCGCCCACGGCGACCGCGCCCCGCTGGCCCTGCGCAAAGCCGGAATCGACCCCGCGCTCGCGGCGGCGGCGCTGACGCTGGCCGACCTCAGGGAGCACGCGAAGGCGAAGTTCGGCGACCGCGCCGCGAAGCTGTACTTCACCCGGGCGGGTCTGGAGCAGGCCACGAGATGGGTCGTGGCCGAGCGGCGGGCGGCCCGCTTCGCGCGGCACGCGGACGCGGTCACGGACCTGTGCTGCGGGATCGGCACCGAGGCCCTGGCGTTCGCGGAGGCGGGCCTGGCGGTCGAAGCGGTGGACATGGACGAGGACACGGCGCAGTACGCGAGAGCGAACGCCGAGGCCACCGGGGTCGAGGTCACGGTGACGGTGGACGACGCGCTGCGAGCGCCGCTGGCGAACGCGGCGTTCGCCGACCCGGCGAGACGATCGGGAAGCACGAGGAACTTCAACCCGGCGGACTACTCGCCTCCACTGGACGAGCTGCTGACGCGCCTGAACCAGACGCGGTACGCGGCGGTGAAGCTGGGCCCGGGCATAGGCCACGACTGGGTTCCGCAAGGGGCGGAAGCGGAATGGGTCTCGGTGGACCGCGACGTGGTCGAGGCCTGCCTATGGCTGGGAGAAGCAGCCGAGGTGCGGCGCCGCGCAAGCGTCTGCAAGGCAGGCGAATGGCACGAGCTGACAGGCGAGGGCCGCGACCGCGCGGAGGTCGGCGAGGTGGCGCAGTACCTCTACGAACCGGACGGAGCGGTGATCCGGGCGGGCCTGGTAGCCGAACTGGCCCAAGACCTCAACGCCCACACGGCGAACGAGAAGATCGCCTACCTCTACAGCGACACCCTCAAGGCGACCCCCTTCGCCAGGGCCTGGAAGGTCGAAGAGGTCTGGCCCCTCCACCCCAAGAAACTCAAAGCCCTACTGGCCCAACGAGAAATAGGCCGCCTAACAATAAAACAAAGAGGAACCGGCCTAGACCCAGCAGCACTACGCAAGCAGCTCAAGCTCAAAGGCCCGCGCGAAGCCACACTGGTAGCAACCCGAGTAGGCGAGTCCCACGCAGCCCTACTCTGCTCCGAGACCTAACCCGACTCACTCTCACCGGAGTCTGGCCGCCGCTCATCTCGTATCCGCTTGCTCATCTTCCTGAAGAACGGCTCGCCCCACTCGACCCGGATCGCAATTTCGCTGGCTGGCACGTCGAGCATGAGCGCAACCGCCTCACGGGCCATCTCTTCAGCCTCGGCGAAGTCGCGGGCCTGGGTAAAAACACCCGGCACCGCGGGCACTTCGACGGGAAACCATTCGCCGTCTCGCGGCCCGACAATCGCGGTATAGACCTTCAACTCAGGCAGCCTGAAGGTTGTCGATTCCGCGGAATTCGAACGTGATGTCGATGGGTGCAGCGCTGTCGAGGCCGTCGAGCTCCAGGTAGTCCCTCACGATCGCCTCGGCATCCTCCACCCCTTCGGACTGCGTCACGCCGACGCCTTCGATGTGGAGTTCCCAGCCCTGTTCCCAGGCTTTCGCCGTGACTTTGTACGTCATCGCAACCATCCATTCGGAAGACACTGGAGCCGCCGCGCTAGGTCAGCCACCACGCCCGGTGAAATTTCGCGGTGCCGGGGCAGGTTGGCCGAGCCCAGCAGCCGAGAACTTGACGAACTGTCGCGTTTATTACATCGTTGTCCTATTCAGGGAGGCGGGCGGTTAGGTCTACTTCTACTTTTTGGTGTTCGTAGCCGAGGGCGGTGACGCCTAGGACCGTGCTGGCTGCTTTGAAGGCGGGGGCGAGGTCGGGGTGGTCTGCGAAGGCGTGCCAGGTGGCTCCTACTTCGCGGCTGTCGGCGCTGACGACGTAGACCACTGAGCGGACCACGTGCTCGGGTTTCGCGCCCGCCGCTTCGAGGGCCGCGAGGCAGTTTTCGGCGGTCTGCTGGATCTGGGCATCGAGGTCGCCGATGCCGACCACGTTCTCATCGGCATCGACCGGGCACTGGCCCGCCAAATAGGCGACGCGGCCCGGTTCGACGATCGTCACATGCTCGTAGCCGCCGGTCGGGTGAAGTTCAGCCATGCCCCGAGGCTATGCGCGCACGCGCGAAGCGCAACCGAATTAACGCCCGCGCCATGCCCCACACCGCCCTGCTGCGCACCAAGACCGCGATCATCACGATCGCGACCACGACCGCCCCGCCGTCGGTCACCGCCGAGGGCAGGATCCCCAGCGGGCCGTAGCGGTCGGCGACCACCGACCACATCACCGTCGGGATCATGACCCAGCCCAGACCCTGCGTGGCGTTCACGGCCAGGACCCACCAGTACAGCCACTTCGGCCGGGCCCACAGCGCCGCGATCCCCACCGCGTTCGCGACGATGTACACGGTCCCGACCACACGAAACCCGCTGAGGAAACCCGGCGCGTCCCCGGCCGGGTCGGCCCCGCCCGCCTCGCGCATCATCTGTTCGATCACCGCGGTGTCGATGATCAGGAAGTTGTGCAGCGCCGTCCCGATCGTGAACACCACCGCGAACACGCCTATGAACACCTGCATCCGCCGCCCCGTACGGTCCGTCGTCATCTCCATGCCGACAACACTCGCCCGACCCCTCAAGGCCCCGCATCACCCGATGGGAGTATCACTCGTACCCCACCGGTCGTACAAGCGCCCCAAGCGCTTCCGCCCAGCAGGAGCGACGCGTCAGGCGGCGTCGGCGATTTTTTGGCGTAGGGTTTCGTCCTTCTTGGTGACCATGCGTTCGAGGTCGACTTGGTAGTCGGTCATCTTGGCGCGGAGGGTCTCGTCAGTCGCTCCGAGGATGCGGATTGCCAGTAGGCCCGCGTTGCGGGCTCCGGCGACCGAGACCGTCGCGACCGGGATGCCCGCGGGCATCTGGACGATCGACATGAGCGAGTCCATGCCGTCGAGGTACTTCAGCGGGACCGGGACGCCGATGACCGGCAGCGGGGTCGCGCTCGCGACCATGCCCGGGAGGTGGGCCGCGCCGCCCGCGCCCGCGATGATGACCTGGAGGCCGCGCGAGGCCGCCGAGTCGGCGTAGGCGAGCATCCCGTGCGGGGTGCGGTGGGCCGAGATCACGCGGACCTCGTGAGGGACGCCGAACTCGTCGAGGGCCGCCGCGGCCGCTTCCATCACCGGCCAGTCGGAGTCCGAGCCCATGATCACGCCGACGCGCGCTGCCTGCTCTGCCATGTTCACTCGCCTTCTTGAAGCCACTTCGCGGCGCGCAGGGCGCGTCGCCGCAGGAGGTCGGGGTCGTCGCCGGTAACCGTGACGTGCCCGATCTTGCGCCCCGGCCGCACGGCCTTGCCGTAGAGGTGCACGCGCGCGCCCGGGTCCCCGGCGAGGAGGTGTTGGAGCCGCTCGTCCAGGCGCGGCCCGCCCGCCTCGCCGCCGAGCACGTTCGCCATGACCGTATAAGGCGCGACCGTGTCGGTCGAACCGAGCGGATAGTCGAGGACGGCTCGCAGGTGCTGCTCGAACTGGCTGGTCACCGCGCCTTCGATCGACCAGTGCCCCGAGTTGTGCGCCCGCATCGCCAGCTCGTTCACGAACAGGCCACTCGACGTCTGGAACAGCTCCACCGCGAGCATCCCGCACACTCCGAGCTCGGTCGCGATCGCGGTCGCGATCTCGCGCGCCTGCTCGGCCAGCGCCGGGTCGAGGTGCGGCGCGGGGGCGATGACCTCGGTGCAGATGCCGCCGGTCTGGACGGTCTCGACCACGGGGTAGACCGCGGTCTCGCCGCTGGGCGAGCGGGCGATCTGGACGGCGAGTTCGCGCTGGAGCGGCATCCGCTCCTCGGCGATGAGCCGGATCCCGGAGGCGAGCACGACCTGCGCGTCGGCGGGCGACTCGCACATCCACACGCCCTTGCCGTCGTACCCGCCGGTCGCGGCCTTGAGCACGCACGGCAGCCCGAAGGCCTCCACGTCGGAGATCGAGTCGACGGGGGCCCAGCGCGGCTGCGGCAGGCCGAGCGCGGCGAGCCTCGTGCGCATGGCCTGCTTGTCCTGGGCGTGGAGCAGGGCGCCTGGCCGGGGCTGGACGTCGACCCCTTCGGCCACGAGCGCCTTGAGCGCCTCCTGCGGGACGTGTTCGTGGTCGAACGTGACCACGGTGCAGCCCTTCGCGAAAGCGCGGAGGTCGTCGAGGTCGCGGTAGTCGCCGAGGGTGATCGCGGGGGCGACCACGGCGGCGCTCTCGGATTCGTCGCCCGCGAGCACCCGGAGGCTCTGGCCGAGGGCGATGGCGGCCTGGTGGGTCATGCGGGCGAGTTGGCCTGCGCCGATCATGCCCACGGTCGGAAGTTGCGTCGCGGCGTCCACGGCGAGAGCCTAACCCGGGGGCCAGGGCGGGCGCGCGGACCTGGAGAGCGGTCGTGACCTGGGTCGTCAACCGGTCATGGGATGTTCTGCGGTGCCGGTGAGTTGCTCGGGGCGCACGCCGAGCGCGTCGCAGAGGGCCATGATGGTGAAGAACGCCGGTGTGGCGATGCGGCCGGTCTCGATCTTGCGCAGCGTCTCGGGCGAGATGCGGGCCTCGGCGGCGACGTCGGCGAGGCTGCGGGGACCGCGGGCGGCGCGCAGCGCCCGGCCGAGGGCACGGCCGCGGTCGTGCTCTTCGGGCCTCAGCGGCGGTCGGATCATACCGGTATTATAGTACCGGTATTGAAATACCGGAACTTGAAGAGAGGCCGTCCATGATCGAGCTGTACTCCCCCGCCGAGATCGAGGCGATGCGCCCCGCGGGCCGCTTCGTGGCCGCGACCCTCGCGGAGCTGTCGCGCGTGGCCGCGGTCGGCATGAACCTGCTCGAACTCGACGACCTGGTCGCCCGCCGCATCAAGGAGGCCGGGGCCACCTCCTGCTATGTGGACTATCACCCGTCGTTCGGCGGCAGCCCGTTCGGGAAGGTCCTGTGCACCTCGGTCAACGACGCGGTGCTGCACGGCCTGCCGCACGACTACAAGCTCCAGGACGGCGACCTCTTGAGCGTCGACTTCGCCGCCGAAGTGGACGGCTGGGTGGCCGACTCGGCGCTGTCGGTCGTGGTCGGCACCCCGCGTGATCAGGACCTGAAGCTCATCGACACCACTACGCGGGCGTTGGAGGCCGGGATCGCGGCCGCGGTCGCGGGCAACAAGCTCGGCGACATCGGCCACGCGATCGCCACCGTGGCCCGCGGCGACGGCCTCGGCGTGAACACCCAGTTCGGCGGCCACGGCGTGGGCCGCACCATGCACGGCGACCCGCACGTGCCCAACGACGGCCGCCCGGGCCGGGGCATGAAGCTCAAGCCGGGCCTGGTGATCGCGATCGAGCCGTGGTTCCTCCAGACCACCGACGAGATCGTCTACGACCCCGACGGCTGGACGCTGCGCAGCGCCGACGGCTCCCGCGGCGCCCACATGGAGCACACGGTCGCGATCACCGAGGACGGCCCACCGATCATCCTGACCGCGAGAAACTGAGCATCCTGACCGCGAGGCCGCCCGAACGCGAAGCGCGCTAGGCCGCGCGTCGCCCCCGCCTGACGCGCGGGACTCACACGTCCGTCTGGTGCTCCGAAGGCCGCTCGGCCTCGACCCGCTTGAGGCGCTCCATGCGGTCGACGAGGCGCTCGGTGGCGACCTCCTCGGCGGTGACGGCGTACCCGTAGTGGTCGCGCCAGTCGCCGTCGATGTACAGGTACCGCTTGTGCAGGCCCTCGCGGCGCAGGCCGAGCTTCTCGGCCACCCGGTTCGAAGGGCCGTTCTCGGGCCGGATGTTCACTTCGATGCGGTGCAGGCGGCCCACGGTGAGCGCGTGGTCGACCGTGATCGCCAGCGCCGTGGCGGTGATGTTGCGCCCGGCGTGGCCGCGGTCGATCCAGTAGCCGGCGTAGGCCGAGCCGAAGGCGCGGCGCACGATGTTGCCGACGGTGAGGCCGCCGACGAGCTCGCCTTGCCAGCACACGGCGAGCGGCCACGCGGTGCCATCCTTTATGGATCGCTTGAGGCCGCGGAGCATGGCGCGGAACGCGGCGGGCGAGTGGGCTTCGTGCCAGGTGGTGCCGGTGCCCGGTTCCCAGGGGGCGAGCCAGGCTTCGTTGGCGCGGCGCAGCTGCGACCAGCGGCTCGCGTCGGAGCGCTTGAACGGGCGGACGCTGACGTCGCCGTGGTCGAGGTGTACCGGCCATCCGGGGTTGGAAAGGGTCATCGGTCTCGGTCCAGCGTGTCGGGTCGGGCGGTCATCGGCCGTCCGGCTGCGGGTCGGGTGGGGGTGTCAACGGTTGCGGTCCAGGAGCAGCACGTCGACGGTGGACCCGGCGGGCACGCGGGTCGCGTTCTCGCCGACGGTCATCAGACCGGTGGCTTCGGCGAGGCCGGAGAGCGTATAGGAGAGGGATCCCAGCGGGGCGACGGTGTAGCCGCCGCCGCGCCGCTCGGCGACGCGCACGGGCCGGAATTCCCTCAGCCCGCTCGGTGAGGATACGGGCTCGGTCAGGTTGGCGCGCACGCTGGGCCGGAAAACCGGCTCGGCGCCGGCGAGGCGCTGGATGAGGGGCCGGGCGATCACCTCGAAGGCGATGGTCGCGGCCACGGGGTCGCCGGGCAGGCACACCACGGGGATCTCCTCGGGCCCGATGGTGCCGAAGCCCATGGTCTCGCACAGGTAGACCGCGATCGGCGCGAAGTCGACCGCGCCGTCGCGCGAGAAGGTGCGCCGGACCATGTCGCCGGGGCCGGTGCCGGTGCCGCCGGTGGTGATGACGAGGTCGGCGCGCAGGATCTGGTCGTCGAGCACGGTGCGCAGCGCGTCGGGCTCGTCGTCGCAGATCCCGACGCGGTAGGCGTGGGCCCCGGCCTCGGAGGCCGCGGCGGTCACGAGGTGGGAGTTGACGTCGATGAGCTGGCCGGGCTGGGAGGGGCGGCCGGTGTCGACCAGTTCGTCGCCGGTGGCGATGACCACGACGCGGGGCGTGGGCCGCACGACCACGTCGGCGATCCCGGCGGCCGCGAGGAGCCCCACGAGCTGCGGGGTGACGCGGCGGCCCTCGTGGGCGAGGATCTCCCCGGCGGGCCGCTCGGACCCGGCGCGGCGCACGCCGTGGCCGCGGCGCGGCACCTGGCGGACCTCGACGGTGGCCATGCCCTCGTCGGTCCAGGCCAGGGGCACCACGATGTCGGCGCCGACCGGGAGCGGGGCTCCGGCGGCGACGGCGAAGCAGGTCCCGGCCACCAGGCGCACCGGCCGCCACGAGGACGCGGCGAGGTCGCCGAGGACCTTGAGGCCGACGCTCCTCTCAGGACTGGCGCCGCCGATGTCGTCCGCGGCGCACGCGTAGCCGTCGATCGCGGCGTAGTCGAACGCCGGGAGCGGCCCGGGGCTCACCGCGTTCTCGGCCAGGACCGAACCGGTGGACTGGGTCATGTCGATGTCGACGGGGGGCAGGGGTCGCACGAGGGCCAGCGCCTTCGACAGGAAGTCGGCCAATGGCGTCGCCTCGCCGGTCCCCTTCACTGCATCCCCCCGTCGGTCAAGTTCGTCTCGGCGCCGCCTCAGGGCGCCGAGTCAGTCAAGTGTCGCACTGAATTCACGCAGCCAGGCGTTGAAGCCGGGCAAGTCGTCGCGCTGGGTGGCGAGCTCGATGAGGGTCTGGAGGTAGGCCACAGGCTCGCCGGTGTCGTAGCGGCGACCGCGGTAGATCACGGCGTGGACTGGGGTTCCCTTGTCGCGCATGGTATCCATGGCGTCGGTGAGTTGGATTTCGCCGCCGCGGCCGGGCGGGGTCTGGTCGATGACGGGGAAGATCGAGCCGGGGAGGACGTATCGTCCGATGAGGATGAGATTCGAGGGGGCGTCCTGGACCGAAGGTTTCTCCACCAGACCGGTGACGCGCACGACGTCCTCGTCGTCGGTGGCCTCGACCGCGGCGACGCCGTAGCGCACGACCTCTTCGGCGGGCACTTCGAGCAGGGCCAGCACGATGCCGCCGGTCTGGGCCTGGAGGTCGATCATGCGCGGGAGGAGTTCGTGCTCGTAGAACTCGTCGCCGAGCAGGACCGCGAAGGACTCGGACCCGACGTGGGCGGTGGCCCGGCCCACGGCGTGGCCCAGGCCCTTGGCGCCGCCTTGGCGGATCGCGGTGATCTCGGCGATGGACTCGGGGGCCTTGACCTTGGCGAGCATCTCGTCCTTGCCTTTGGCGGCGAGGGCGTTGTCGAGGTCGGCGCGGGCGTCGAAGTAGTCGACCATGGCGTCCTTGCCGGGGGCGGTCACGAGGGTGACGTCGTCGAGCCCGGCGGCCGCGGCCTCCTCCACGATGTACTGGAGGACCGGCTTGTCGACGATCGGCAGCAGTTCCTTGGGCACGGCCTTGGTGACCGGCAGGAAGCGGGTGGCGAAGCCCGCCGCGGGAATGACGGCTTTCGTGGCGCGGGGCGCGGTTTCTGACATACGGCGAGGGTAGCGTGCGCACGCTGCGTCAGAAGTCGGCCACCCGGGCGAACAGCGGGTGAACGTTCACGTTCCGAGGTGGCGTGTGCGCTGGGGTTTCGGTCAGACCGCGGCCACGCGCCAGGTGCCGCGCCCGGCGGCCTTGGCCGCGTACAGCGCCTCGTCGGCGGCGGCGAGGATGCCGGTGGCGTTGTCGGCGTGCTGGCCCAGCACTGCCACCCCGATGGAGACGGTGATGCGCAGTTCGCGGGCCACGGTGCCTTCGTTGACTTTGAAGGGCCTGGCGGCGACGGCCCGGCCCAGGCGCTCGGCCACGACCTCGGCCCCGGACGCGTCGGTCTCGGGCAACAGGACCATGAACTCCTCGCCGCCGTGGCGAAACGCGAGGTCGACTTCGCGGATCTGGGCGGTGATGCGCCGCGAGAGCTCGATGAGGACCTGGTCGCCGACGGGGTGCCCGTAGGTGTCGTTGACGGCCTTGAACAGGTCGAGGTCGATCGCCAGGAGCGCGGTGGGCCGCTGGTAGCGCCGCGAGCGCTCGGCCTCGCGGCGCAGCGAGGTCTGCATGAACCGGTAGTTCCACAGGCCCGTCAGCGGGTCGGTGAGGCTCAGGCGCTGGGCCTGGCGGTGCAGCAGCACGTTCTCGACCGCGACCGAGGCCTGCCCGGCGAAGGTGCGCAGCGTGTCCACGTCGCCGGGCTCGAAGTCCTCACCGGCGACGCGGTTGTAGAGCACGAGGATGCCCAGGACCCCGCCGTCGGTGCGCGGGGCGGAGCCGAGCGGGACCTCGGCGGGCTGGGGGGCTGGCGCGGGGCCGTCGTCGAGGAGGCGGCGCGCGCCTTCCTCGGCGGGCTCGGTGACGCGGGCGCCCGCGCCGAGTTCGGCTTCCACGAGCTTGCGGCTGGCGACCGGTTCGGCCGGGGGCCGGAACGCGCCGAGCTCCTGGTCGACCGGCTGGCGCCCGGAGAAGGGCACGGCCACCACGGTGCGCGCGTCCGGTTCGGTGTCGGCGCGGGCCCAGTCGCCGAAGCGGCCCTCGACGATGCGGCCGTGGGCGGGGACCCCGGAGGCGGCGATGCGGCCCACGATGCCCTCGCCGATGCGGATGGTCGCGGGCTGGTCGACCCCGAGGTCGCCTTCCCCGGCCCGCTGGCGCAGCTGGTCGGCGTCGTCCACGTCGACCAGCATGATCACCCCGGCCTCGGCCCCGGCGGTGACCATCGCGGTGTCGAGGATGACCTCCAGGATGCGGTCGAGGTCGAGCGTGGCGGTCAGGGTCTGCCCCAATCGCCCGAGTTGGCCTCGCATCTGGTCGCGGGAGGCGGTCAGGGCGTTGACGTAGGACTGGGTCTGGGCGGTCATGCGGTTGAACGCGAGCGCGAGCTGGGCGACCTCGTCGCGGCCGTGGACGGGCACGCGCACGTCCAGGTCGCCTTCCGAGACGCGTTCGGCGGCGGCCGAGAGCTCTTCGAGCGGCCTGGTGGTCGAGCGCGAGAGCCAGGTCGCGAGGGTGATCGCCAGGATCACCGAGACGGTGACCATCCCGGCGAGGGTCCAGTACATGGGGGTGACGTCCTGCGCGACGGTGCCGATGCTCAGCGGCAGGAACGCGTCGGTGCGGTCCCAGCGCCCGGCCTCGACGGTCCCGGCGCTGAGTGGGACGCCGCGGCCGTCGCGCAGCACCAGGTCGGCGTCGGCCACGCGCGCGAGGTCGGCCAGGAACGAGCGGTCGACGATGCGGAAGGCGCTGAACACGGCCGTGGTGCCCTCGGCGGTCTGGACCTCGGCCTGCGCGCCGAGCGCGACGATCGGGCCCTCGTTGGCGTAGGGGGTCGACTCGCCGCAGTCGACCCACGAGCCGCTGGGGGCCTCGGCCCCGATGTCGGTCCCGGGGCGGTCCCCGGCGGCTTCGAGGCTGGTGAACACCACCCCGTCGACCACGGCGCGGTCGACCACGAGTTCGGCCATCTCCACGGCGTTGGTCTCGCCGCCCCTGCTGTAATTGAGGGCCACGGCGGCGGCGGAGGCCTGGATGCGCTCGCATACGGTCCCGAGGGTGGAGTCGACCATCGTCATCGCCGAGTTCGCGAGCGCCTCACCGCGGGATTCCGCCAGATGGGACATGACGGCAGCCACGAAGACGGCCCCCACCAGGACCGGCCCGAGCACGACGACGAGGAACGCCGTGGTGAGCCGTGAGCGCAGCGACACCGAAGCCCCCTCAAGTTCACTCACTAGAAGACTACCTAGAGCTACCGATCGGATACGACTCGGCACAGGGTTTTCCGGCAGTCTGGCCGAAAGGCTGAGTGCGATCGGCCGTTCGGGGGAATCCTTCCAGGTGAGTACCCATGTCGGAGGGAAAAACGATGCAAGAGACGAAGCGCGAAATCCGCCGCGAACTGCTCGCCGCGAGGGGCGCCCTGCCGGGCGAGGCCCGCGGCCGGGCCGACCTGGAGACCTGGAAGGCCTTGCGGGACTTCCTGATCGAGGCCGTGGACGAAGGAGCCACGATCGCGGCGTACCGGCCGTTCGGCTCCGAGCCCGGCGCGTCACTCGAACCCGAACTGCCCGAACGACTCACGGTGGTCTACAAGGTGCTGCTCCCGGTGCTGTTGCCGGACAACGATCTCGCCTGGGAGTCGATCGGTTCCCTTGGGGCGCAGGAAAAGGACGTCCAAAAAGGCACCGCGGAGCCGGAAGCGGGGGCCCAGGCGGGCCCGCGGCGCGACGCGCCGAACGATCCGACATCACGCGCCGACGAGGGAGACGTGCTAGGACCGGAAGCGGTTGCCGAGGTCGCCGCCGTCATCGTCCCCGCGCTCGCGGTCTCAAATGATGGGATCAGACTGGGTCGCGGCGGCGGCTCGTACGACCGGGCGCTGACCCGGGTCGGGCCCGAGGTGCCGGTGGTGGCGCTGCTGCGCGAAGGCGAGTTCGGGGTCCCCGTCCCGGCCGAGCCGCACGACCGGCCGGTGACCGGGGTGATCACGCCGTCCCTGGGGTTCCGCTCGCTGCGGTGAGGGTGGCGCGAATCTCGTGGTGGCGAGCTCACTCCCGCACGGGATGGGATTAGCACTCCGCTGCGTTGACTGCTAATGTCGATCGGGATTCGCGTCGGATGCTGGAGGTAGGACGTGCCTGTCTACGAATACCGCTGCAAGGAGTGCGGTTACGAGTTCGATCGTCACCAGTCGTTCTCGGAAGCCCGCCTCACCGACTGCCCGAGCTGCGAGGCCCAGAACGCGCTGCGCAAGGTCTTCGGGAACGTCGGCGTGACCTTCAAGGGCAGCGGTTTCTACCGCACCGACTCGCGCTCGACCGGTTCGAGCTCGCTGAGCTCGAACGGCTCCAAGAACGGGGCCCCCAAGGCCGAGAAGAAGAGCGAAGCCAAGAGCGAGCCGAAGGCCGCCAAGCCCTCCTCGACGTCGACCGCGAAAGCGGCCTGACCTCTTCACTTTCACGAGACCCGGTCCGCGGACCGGGTTTCGTCGTCTCTAGAGCGCGAGCGCCACGGTGGTGGTGAGTACCAGTTGGGCCAGCGCGATCGGGACGAGGCCCTTCCAGCACAGCGCCTGGATCTGGTCGACGCGCAGGCGCGGCCAGGAGACGCGCAGCCAGATGACGACCATCGAGAGCGCGCCGGTCTTGAGCAGCGTCCACAGCCAGCCGAGCGATTCGGGGCCGGGGCCTTTCCAGCCGCCGAGGAACAGCACGGTGGTGAGCGCGGCGATGACCACGATGCCCACGTATTCGGCCAGGAGCAGCAGCGCGAAGCGCAGCCCGGCGTATTCGGTGAGGTAGCCGAAGACCAGTTCGGAGTCGGCGATCGGGGCGTCGAAGGGCGGGCGGCGGATCTCGGCGAGCCCGGCGGTGAAGAACACGAGCGCGGCGGGGGCCTGCCACAGCAGCCACCAGGGGTTCCAGGACTCGACGATCCCGGGGAGGCTGAGCGTCCCGGCGGCGACCGCGACGGAGGCGGCGGCGAGGACGAGCGGCAGTTCGTAGGCCATGAGCTGCGCCGCGCCGCGCAGGGCGCCGACGAGGGCGTACTTGTTGGCCGAGGACCACCCGGCCATGAGGACGGCGATGACGCCTACCCCGACGAGGGCCACGACGATGAACAGCCCGGCTTCGAGGTCGGCGCCGACGAGGCCGGGACCGAGCGGGATGAAGAGGATGACCAGTAGGTAAGGAAGCAGTGCGACTGCGGGCGCGAGTTTGAAGACGGGCTTGTCGGCGGCGTCGGGGACGAGGTCTTCCTTCTGCGCGAACTTGACGCCGTCGGCGATGAGCTGCGCCCAGCCGTGGAACCGCCCGGCGTGCATGGGCCCGAGGCGGCCTTGCATGTGCGCCATGAGCTTGTGCTCGGTCTGCCCGACGAGCAAGGGCAACACCAGGAACGCGGCGAGCACGGCGACGAGCTTGACGAGGGCCTCAAGCACCATGGGGAGCCTCCGGGGAGTCGGAGGACGGCGCGGCTTCGGGAGGGTCGGCGGGCGCGGGGCGCGACGCGGCGGACGGCGCAGCTTCGGGAGGGTCGGCGGGCGCGGGACGCGACGCGGCGGACGGCGCGTCCTCGGTCGGCCTCGCGGGGCGCTCCGCCTCGCTCGCCTCGGAACGCGACGCAGTCTCGGCGGGCGACGCGTCCTCCACCTCGGGAAACTCGGCAGCAGGCGCGGGACG